>JBCCDT010000210.1:0-1508 GCA_039030635.1 Pseudomonadota bacterium | reverse complement strand
GGCCGACGCTCGGCGGGGCAATTGCGCTCGCCTCTCAAGGTGAAAACCTGTTTTACGTCACATTGATTATGGTCGCCTTCGCGGCGGGTGTCTCCACGCTCATCATCGGGTTGGGCCTCGGTGCGCGCGAGGCGATCCGCAGCCGGGCCACGGCGCTGCGCGGGTTGGCCGAACGCTCCAAGCCTATCATTGGCGCCACCTTTATCGCGGTGGGGGCCATGCTGTTATTCCGGGTGCATCACATGATCGAGGCGTGGTTTCTCGATGTGATGCCCTACTGGCTTCAAGATCTCTCTGTCATGTTTTGATGAAAGGACACCTTATGAAACGCCGTACATTTATTGCCGCCTCGCTGGCCGCTTCTGTGATGCCTCTGCGGGCCATGGCCTTTGTCGACTACGCCCCAGGCGTGATTGAAGATGCGCTTGCCGGTGGCAAAACCGTCTTTGTGGATTTCGGCGCGGTCTGGTGCACCACGTGCAAACGTCAGGAACGGGTGATCAACGCCTTGCGCGATGCCAACCCCGCCTATGATGCCGCGATGCTGTTCGTGAAGGTCGATTGGGATACCTACAAATCCGCCGACGTGACCACCACCCGCAATATCCCGCGCCGCTCAACCCTATTGGTGCTGCGCGGCGATGATGAGCTGGGCCGGATCGTGGCCGGCACATCGGAAAGCGACATCAAGGCATTGATGGACAAAGGCCTCTGAGCTTTGGGCGTCAGCCCGTCCAGCTTTCCAACAAAACATCGCGCGCCCGCGCTATGCGCGGGTGACGCAGGGCGGACTTGCTCCAGACCAGGTGAAACGCATTCGTGGGTTCCATCTGGGGCGCGGGGATGACGCCCAAATCCCCCTGGGCCACGGCGGTTTCAATCAGGTAATCGGGCAACACGGACCAGCCCGACCCCGAGATCACCAGCGCGCGAAGCATCCGCAGATCCGGGGCCGTCACAGAGGGCAGGGTGCCTTGGGCAGACATTCCGTTGGCCCCCATCCAATCGCGGATCAGGGGGAGATCGGTGTCATAGGCCAAAAGTGGCTCTGCCCGCAAAACGGCTGCCAAGTCTGGTGCTGTCGTCAGCCTTTTGATCAGCGCAGATGAGGCCACGGCGACAAGCCGCTCTGAGCCTACGAATTGCGACGCAAGCTGTGGGTCCTCAGGTGTCGAGGCGGTGAATGCCAGATCCACCTTGCCGTCCTGAAAGCCGCCATAGATCGCATCCTTGCCGCCCAACTGCACCCGAATGTCGAGGCCCGCATCCTGCAGAGATTTGATCGCAGGCGCGACGCGTTCGGCCATCAGCTCCGCCGGGCCGGTCACGTAAACCACGCCGGAGATATGGGTGGATCGTGCGCGCGCCTTGGCCAGCGCCTCTTCGGCTTGGTCCAGGCTGTCGCCGATCTCAAGCGCGAGGTCTTCGGCAAAGGGGGTGGGCTCTACCCCGCGGGCCTGGCGCAAAAAGAGCGTTCTGCCGACTTGCGCCTCAAGCGATGCGACATG
>JBCCDT010000209.1:0-1525 GCA_039030635.1 Pseudomonadota bacterium | reverse complement strand
GAGATGGAATACCGTTATGACAGCGACGGCGCGCCGGTGCTGGATGTGACGGGTCTGGGTATCAAGCCCGGGCAACGCATCGCGGTTCTGGGTGCCAACGGGTCGGGCAAATCCACTATGCTGAAGCTTCTGGCGGGGCTTTACACGCCCAACAAGGGGCGGCTGTTGGTGGATGGTACTGATATCACCCAGATCGACCCCCGCGATATTCGCCGCAATGTGGGCTATCTGGGCCAGGACGTGCGGCTTTTTGCAGGCACGTTGCGCGATAACCTCAATCTCACGCAGTTGGAGCGCGATGATGATCGCCTGCTGGAGGCGCTCGATTTCGCGGGTATGGGCCAATATGTGCGCGGCCATCACAAGGGCCTTGATCTGGAAATCCGCGATGGCGGTGACGGGCTGTCGACGGGGCAGCGTCAATCCATCGGCTGGGCGCGGCTGTGGCTGCAGAACCCACCCATCGTGCTGCTCGATGAACCAACGGCGGCGCTTGATCAAACGCTGGAACGCACGCTGGTCAGCCGGCTGGACACATGGCTAGGCGACCGCACGGCCGTCATCGCCACCCACCGCGTGCCGATCCTGGAGCTGACCAACCGCACCTTCATTCTGCAAGCGGGCCGCATGGTCGTGGATGGCCCACGTGACAAGGTGATGGCGCATCTGGCCGCAGGAGGTACCGGATGACCACGCTTGAGGCGCATCAGGAACAGGCCTTCGCGGGCCCCAGCTGGATCATCCGGATCATTGGCTTGGCCTTGCTGGTGTTCATCATCTGGGCCGGGTTCGCGCGCGTCGATGAGATTGTGCGCGCCGATGGGCAGGTCGTGTCATCGTCGCGGTCGCAGATCATCCAGAACCTCGAAGGCGGGATCCTTGCGCAACTCAATGTGCGGCAGGGCGATTTGGTGGAGGCAGGCCAAGTGCTCGCCACGTTGCAGGATACAAAATTCCGCACGGCGGTGAACGACCTGCAAGATCAGATCGACGCGTTGGAAATCAAGAAATACAGGTTGGAGGCGGAGCTGGAAGGCGCGTTTGACTTTACCGTGCCGGATGAACTGGCCAAACGGTCGGCGGCGATCCTGGCCTCTGAGCGGGCGCTGCTGGATGCCCGGCAGACAGATTTTTCAAGCCGCCGCGATGGCGCGCGCGCGATCCTGAAGCAGGCGCAGGCGGAATATGCCAATATGCAGCAGCTTTACAAAGAGCGGATCGTTGCACAGTTGGAGGTGAACCGCGCCAAGACGGCCGTGTCAGATGCCGAAATCCGCTACAATGAAATTGGCACACAGTCTGAACTGGACCGGGCGGAGGAGTATTCTCGTACCGTTCAGGACCTCAGTTCGCGCCGGCAGGAATTGCGGCTCGCGCAGGATCAACTGGCGCGCACGGTGATCACCTCACCCATGCGCGGGGTGGTCAATTCCATGGCCGTGACCACCATCGGCGGCGTGATCCGCCCCGGTGAAGAGATTTTTGAGGTGATCCCGCTGGGCGAGGAGCTTTTCGTTGAGGCTCG
>JBCCDT010000208.1:0-1537 GCA_039030635.1 Pseudomonadota bacterium | reverse complement strand
GTCACGCCGGTGGTCATCGGCGGCAATGATTGGGCCGCGGCCTGGGCCACTGACACAACTGGCAACCCCATGTTCCCGATTGGCCGAGGGTTTGCTGGTGAGCGGCAACGCGAGATTGCATACCGATTTGGCGTCAACCTGGTGATGCATGTTTTGACGGGCAATTATAAGTCCGATCAGGTGCATGTCCCGGCCCTGCTTGACAGGCTCGGACAATGAGCACGACGATCCTCTTTGATCCGCTCCTGCCGTGGTGGATGATCGCGGCCTTAGGCGGTGTGCTGATGGCCGGTATCGCTTTGGCTGTTCTACGCGGGCTTTCGGGCTGGGCGTTCCGGGGTCTGGCCGGGCTGGTTGTCCTGGCAGCGCTTACAAGCCCGGTCTACCAACAGGAAGAGCGTGAACCGCTGACCGACATTGTGATTATGGTTGAGGATCAAAGCGCCAGCCAGTCCTTGGGCGACAGGGCCGCCGTCACCGTTGAGGCCGCAGATGAACTGGCGGCCAAAATCGAAGCGCGGGACAATACGGAGCTGCGTCGCGTCACGGTGGCTGACGGCATCGATAACACCGGCACCCAATTGATGACGGCGCTTTCCGAAGCACTGGCCGAAGAACCAAGTGCGCGCATTGCAGGTGTGGTCGTGCTCTCTGATGGGCGGCTCCATGACATTGATCGCGCACCAGACATTCCCGCGCCGTTGCACCTTCTGCATACCGGTCGCGAGAGCGATTGGGACCGCCGCCTGGTGGTGGAAAATGCCCCTGCCTTTGGTATCCTCGATGAAGAGATTTCCATGACGTTGCGCATCACGGATGTGGGCAATGCGCCCCCCGGGGTTACGACCGTGCCAGTCGACATTTCCATTGATGGCGATACGCCGCAACGTTTTCAGGTGCCGCTTGATCAGGGGATCGAATTGCCTGTTGTCCTGCCCCACGGCGGCCGGAATGTGCTGCAGTTCAGCACGCCTGTCGCGGACGGAGAGCTGACAGATCGCAACAATGCGGCCATCGTCCAAATCAACGGGGTGCGTGACAGGCTTTCGGTGCTTTTGGTCTCGGGTGAGCCCCATCCAGGTGGACGCACATGGCGCAACCTTTTGAAATCAGACAGCTCAGTGGATCTGGTGCATTTCACCATTCTGCGCCCGCCGGAAAAGCAGGACGGTGTGCCGGTGCGAGAACTGTCTCTCATCGCCTTCCCGACCCGTGAGCTGTTCTTGGAGAAGATAGAGGATTTCGACCTGATCATCTTTGACCGTTACAAGCGCCGGGGGATCTTGCCGTCCGTCTATCTCGACAACGTGCGCAATTACGTGGAAAATGGCGGCGCGGTTCTGATCGCCGCCGGTCCGGATTTTGCCAGTGCTGAGAGCCTCTATCGAACGCCGCTAGAGTCGATCATACCGGCGCGCCCGACGGCCCGTGTCATCGAACAGCGCTACTTGCCAAGCGTCACAGATCTGGGAGAGCGCCACCCTGTGACCTCTGGCTTGTCGCAAGAGGAAACGGAAACCTGGGGCCGGTGGCATCG
>JBCCDT010000207.1:0-1599 GCA_039030635.1 Pseudomonadota bacterium | reverse complement strand
TGGTGATAAAAATGCCGTTGTACCAGCGGAATGTCGATGTCGCGTGCCTCGCGGATGGGCTTGCCGTTGTCGAGCACTTCCAGAACGGCAAAAAGGCGCGCGTGTTTTTGCAAAAGACGAGCCAAGGCATAGAGATACCGCGCGCGCCCGGGGCCGCCGAGGCGCTTCCATTTGGCTTGCGCGCCCCGCGCCGCGGCCACGGCCCGTTCCACATCCCATTCCGTGGCCTGGCTGAGACTGGCCAGCACCTCGCCAGTCGCGGGATTGCGGCTTTCAAACCCGTCACCGGGATCGGAAAAGGCACCATTGATGAAATGGCCAAAGCGCCCGCCTCGATCCACGATCCAGGCCAGGGCCTCGCTCGCGTCTTCATGGGCCGGGCCATAGTCCATTGTCTCGTAGATCTGCCGGATGTTCATGGGCGCACACCTGCCTTCTTTCTTTTCATAAATACCCAAATCCGGCCTTGGCCAAAAGCGTCAGCCCTGCGCATGGCGCCAACCTGCCGAATAGGCCCCGGTCACATGGTGTTCTAGTTGCCGCTCAATATCGCCCAGCAGGCTGGAGGCGCCAAAGCGGAAGAGATCGGGCCGCAGCCAGCGATCACCCAGTTCCTCCTTGATCATCGCGAGGTAGACGAGCGCATCCTTGGCCTTGGAGATCCCGCCTGCGGGCTTGTACCCCACTCGAAACCCTATCCGCGCGTGATAGTCGCGGATCGCGCGCAGCATCACCAGCGTGACGGGCAGCGTGGCGTTGACGCTTTCCTTGCCGGTGGAGGTCTTGATGAAATCACTTCCCGCCATCATAGCCACCACGGAGGCGCGCCCGACATTGCGCAACGAACCCAGCTCTCCGGTGGCCAGAATGGCCTTCATATGCGCCGAGCCACAGGCCGCGCGGAAGAGGCGCAGCTCGTCATAAAGCGCCTGCCAATCGCCGCTCAGCGCGTGGCGGCGGGAGATGACGATGTCGATCTCGTCGGCCCCTGCGGCGACGCTGGCCTCGATCTCGGCCACCCGCAGGTGCAAGGGTGAAAGCCCGGCCGGAAAGCCCGTGGATACGGCCGCGACAGGGATCTGGGAACCTTTGAGCGCCGTGACCGCCGCCTCGATCATGTCATGATAGACACAGACCGCGCCGACGGTCAGGCCCTGCATATCCAGCTTGTCCAAGAGATCCTGGCGCACCGGCGCTCGGGCTTTGGCGCAGAGGCGGCGCACGCGTCCTGCGGTGTCGTCGCCCGCAAGCGTGGTGAGATCGATGCAGGAGATGGCTCGGCAGAGCCAGGCGGCCTGATGCGCTTTCTTTATGCTGCGGCGGCCGGGAAGTGTCGCGGCGCGGCGCTCGATGGCGGAGCGATTGGCGCGGATATTGGCCACCCAGTCAAGATCAAGCTCTGTGCCGTCATTGCGCGGCTCAACGGCCTGCGGCAGGTGTGACGCTTGGGTCTCTGCAGAGGCAGGTGCGGGTTCGGTTTGAGTGCTCATGGGTCTTATGGTTTGGGGAATGCTTGCGGAATCGTGGCATGTCGTTGGTGAATAGGCAAGCTGTGACGTTGGCAGCATGGCGAACGTGGGGGTCTTGTAGCTGACAGAG
>JBCCDT010000206.1:0-1661 GCA_039030635.1 Pseudomonadota bacterium | reverse complement strand
GCTGTTCCGCGAACGGTGGATGGTGGCCGAGGATACGTTCCGCCCGCCCTGGTATCACAAGAACATCATGTCGGAGCTGATGGGCAACATCTACGGCCAGTATGACGCCAAGCCCAAGGGCTTCGTGCCGGGCGGTGTGAGTCTGCACAACATGATGCTGCCTCACGGGCCTGACAAGACAGCGTTTGAGCGGGCATCGAATGCTAATCTTGGGCCGGACAAACTCGATCAGACGATGTCGTTCATGTTCGAGACTCGCTTTCCTCAACAATTGACAGAGTTTGCCGGGAAAGAGGCCCCGCTCCAGGACGATTACATCGATTGCTGGGTCGACATTGAGAAGAAATTCGACGGGACACCGGGCAAGAAGTGAAGGTCGCGACGATCAAAACCGATCACCCGGATGGGCAACTGGCCGTGGTGACAGATGACTTGACCAAGTGGCAATCTGCTGGCGCAAAGACCTTGCAGTCTATGCTGGATGGTCGGGCCGCCGACAAACAAGGCCCCACCGCGCCTTTTGAGGCGTCAGCCTGCGCCTCGCCGTTGCCGCGCGCCTTTCAGTTCTTGGATGGATCGGCCTATGTAAACCATGTGGCGTTGGTGCGCCAAGCGCGCGGGGCAGTCATGCCTGAATATTTCTGGACGGACCCGTTGATGTATCAAGGCACCTCAGACGGGTTTCTGGGGCCGACAGAGGCTATCTTGGGTGAAGAAGCGTGGGGCATCGACGTCGAGGGCGAGATTGCCGTGATCATCGGGGATGTGCCGAGGGGGGCAAGTCGGGACGAGGCGCTGGCGTCGGTTCGGTTTGTGATGCTCCTAAATGATGTCTCGCTGCGCAACTTGATCCCGGGTGAGCTCGCCAAGGGGTTTGGATTTGTGCAGTCGAAACCGGCTTCGGCCTGCTCCCCGGTGGCTGTATCGCCCGATGCGCTATCTGGATGGAGCGATGGAAAGCTGCGCGGTGTTCTGAATGTCGACCTCAACGGGCAGCCCTTTGGCCGCGCTGATGCGGGCGTGGATATGACCTTTGATTTCGGCACCCTCATCGCCCATGCCGCAAAGACCCGGGATCTGGCGGCAGGTACGATTGTTGGCTCGGGCACCGTATCAAACCGCGATGCGTCTGGCGGGCCGGGGCGGCCTGTGGCGGAGGGTGGCGCGGGGTATTCCTGCATTGCCGAGCAGCGGATGGTGGAGACAATCCAGACGGGCGCGCCCGTGACGCCGTTCTTGAAAGACGGCGACAGGGTCAGAATGTGGATGGCGGACGGCGAGGGCCGCTCCATCTTTGGCGAGATCAACCAAGCGGTGAGAACACAATGAGCAAAGCCTTTGCCTCACAAGGCGACATGACCGAAAAGTCAATCACCTTCGATGAGATCGGCGAGGGCCTCTGGGCCTTCACCGCCGAGGGCGATCCCAATTCGGGCGTCATCATTGGTGATAACAGCGTGATGGTCGTGGAGGCGCAGGCGACGCCGAGACTGGCCGAGAAGGTGATCGAGAAGGTCCAGAGCGTGACCGACAAGCCGATCTCGCATCTGGTGTTGACGCATTACCATGCCGTCCGTGTGCTGGGTGCGAGCGCTTATGGGGCCGATCAAGTTATCATGTCGGATGCCGCGCGCGCCATGGTCGTGGAGCGCGGGCAAGAG
>JBCCDT010000205.1:0-1665 GCA_039030635.1 Pseudomonadota bacterium | reverse complement strand
CTTGCGCAATTTCGGGAGACCCATGCCCAGAGCCACAATGTGCCGCGCAATCGGGTATTCAAGGATGACGCTCTGGTGGAGCTTGCCTCTACCAAGCCGCAATCCATGAAAGACCTGTCCCGGTCACGGCTCCTTTTGCGAGAGGCGCGCAAAGGCGAGATTGCCGACGGCATTATTGCTGCTGTCAAGGCGGGGTTGGACGTGCCCAATGACGCGTTGCCAAAGCCGGACCGCAGCCGGGAAAGGTTGCAGGTGAACCCCGCGCTGGCCGATCTGTTGCGCGTGCTTCTGAAAGCAAAATCTGAGGAATACGGTGTGGCGGCCAAATTGATCGCCAATGCTGCCGAACTGGATGCCATTTCAGCCGGTGAGCGGGATTTGGCCTCGCTCAAAGGGTGGCGTCAGGATGTGTTTGGCGCGGACGCAATGCGACTGTGCGATGGAAAGATCGGGTTGGCCGCGAACGGATCTCAAATCGTAGCGGTGGACCTTAAATAGATATCGCGCCCCGCCCTTAGCGGCGGCTGGTGCGGGTGTTGCGGCGAGCCACGACCTGCACGGTGCGGATACCTTCCAATTCTTGCACGCTGAGTGGTGCGGCCGCCTGAATGCGGCGGGTGCGTTCTGGCCCTTGCAAGGTTTGAATGGGCTGCAGCGCACGCAGTTCATAGGTCAGCACGCCATCCACCGGGGCACCGTTGTTCGCGACGACCAGACGGACATCATAGGCGCCTTGGCGGGTGGTAACACCGTTTGCCGTCACAATCGCGCCTGTCGTGGTGCGTTTGATTTCCAGTGACGTAACCTGATCTACAAGCGTGCCCTCATAGGGGCCTTCATCACTTTCACGCAAAAGCCGCGCGCGTTCCAGCGCGTTGGTGCTGCGGTTGGTGACGTTGGTGATCTGGCTGACTTTTTTGTTGCCGATCAAGGGGTTCACGGGCACCACTTCGCCAGAAGCAGTGACGGTCGTTTCCACCTCATTGGACGAACTGGTGGACGATCCAAACCAATTTACCGGATTGAACCGCGATTCGCGGACCGTGCCGCAAGAGGCTAAAGCAAAACTGGCTAACAGAAGGATCAACACTGAGCTGCGCATGGGACGTCCCTTTTATCCACCGGCAGAGACCTAACTGATTGCAGCGTGCTTGAAAAGACGGGCGCTGGACTTCTGGCATGAGACCGCTGGCACTGGACCTCTGGCTCTGGACCTCTGGGGGCGGGCGGCTTAGGTCTGAGGCGTCAGACAAGAAAGGTGACCCAAGTGGCGCAACCCGCATTCGAAGAGATCGTGGAGGATTTCGAGTTCCTAGAAGACTGGGAGGATCGATATCGCTATGTGATCGACCGGGGCAAGGGGATGGACCCGCTGGACGATGCACTCAAAGTGCCCGCGACCAAGGTAGATGGCTGCGCCAGTCAGGTGTGGCTTCATCCGCGCGTGGATGGTGGCCAGTTTACCTTTGAGGGTGACAGTGATGCGATGATTGTGCGTGGGCTGATTGCGGTGCTGAAGGCGCTTTACAACGATCTGCCCGTGGCCGACGTACCGGGCGTCGATGCCGGTGGAGAACTGGCGCGACTGGGGCTCAATGATCATCTGTCGGCGCAGCGATCCAATGGCTTGCGGGCGATGATTGAACGGATCCGGATCGTCTCGGT
>JBCCDT010000204.1:0-1756 GCA_039030635.1 Pseudomonadota bacterium | reverse complement strand
GCTGACCCGACCCGCCTGCGTGCGTGTGCGCGAAATGCATAAAGAAGGCACCGAGATCCGCAATGTGCGGCAATTCTCGGTTCTCTCTGCCGAAGAGCTCGCTTTGATCGCCGCGGATCTGGGCCTTGACGCGATCAACCCTGAATGGCTTGGCGCCTCCATCGTGATCGAAGGGATCGAGGACTTCAGCTTTGTCCCCCCCTCCAGCCGGTTGCAAAATGATGATGGCACGACGCTGGTCGTCGATATGCAGAATTTTCCCTGCGGCTACCCCGGGCGTGAGATCGAAAAGGACCACCCCGGCCAGGGCCGCAAATTCGCCAAAGTGGCCGAGGGGCGCCGCGGCGTCACGGCCTGGGTCGAGCGTGAAGGCCCTCTGCGCGTGGGCGATAACTTGCGCCTTCATGTCCCGCGCCAACGCTCCTGGGAGCCGTTTGGCGCGGTGATGAAGGCTGCTGAGTGACACCCCAAGACCTCGTTCTGACCCCGCGCGGGCTACGTTTTCGTGGCCTGACTTACCCTTGTGTCATTGGCCGGGGCGGGGTGCGCGATGACAAGCGTGAAGGCGATGGCGGCACGCCTCTGGGCCTGCACAGGATCGTGGACCTCTACTATCGCCCAGACCGGATGGCGCCGCCCAATGCCTGGGCCAAACCGATCCGTCCGGGCGATCTGTGGTCCGATGATCCCGCGCAGGCCGATTACAACCACCCGGTGCGCCAGCCCTATTGCGGCTCTCACGAGGTGATGCGCCGCGCCGATCCGATGTATGATCTGGTGCTGATCACTGATTGGAATTACCCCAATGCCGTGTCGGGCCGGGGCTCTTGCATTTTCCTGCACCAATGGCGCAGGCCCGGGTACCCCACCGCTGGCTGTGTCGCGTTTCGCCGCGATCATCTGCGCGCGATCGCGGCCCGGCTCATGCCCGGGGATCGGCTGATTGTGCCGCACTTGCGCGCTGGCCCCCGCCACGCTGGCCCTTCTCACGCGCCACGCTAACTCCACGCCATGCCCAAAGATCACTTTTCCCATGTCGACACCTGGGTCTTTGACCTCGACAACACGCTTTATCCGCCTCATGTGCGTCTCTTCGATCAAATTGAGGTGCGGATGACGCAATATGTCATGGACGCGCTCGGCGTGGATCGGGACCGGGCCGACCATTTGCGTCAGCACTATTGGGCGCAATACGGCACCACCTTGGCCGGGCTGATGCGCGAACATGATGTCGATCCCGCGCCGTATCTGACGGATGTCCATGACATTGATTTTGGCGCGCTCACGCCTGATCCCGATCTGGCGGCCCACATTGCCGGGTTGCCCGGGCGCAAGATTGTCTACACCAACGGATGCGCCCCCTATGCCGAGCAGGTGATAGAGGCGCGCGGCCTCTCCGGGCTATTTGACGCGATCTACGGCGTGGAACATGCCGCCTTTCATCCCAAACCGGAGCGGGCGGCGTTTGAAACCGTGTTTGCGCGCGATGGGGTTGTCCCGGACCGCGCCGCCATGTTTGAAGACGAGCCGCGCAACCTCGCGGTGCCGCACGCCATGGGGATGCGCACCGTGCTCGTTGCCCCCGCGCGGCCTGCCGCCGATCACATCCAGTTTCACACGCAGGATCTGACCCATTTTCTTGGCCTCTTGTGACGGCCATGCGGCAATCCGCGCGTGGTTTGCATGCCCGCGCAGACCGACATATGTGTCAGGCAAAGGGTGACGGCATGGGCATTTCAAGCTTTGACATTGTAAT
>JBCCDT010000203.1:0-1777 GCA_039030635.1 Pseudomonadota bacterium | reverse complement strand
TATCAAAGAGCTCTGACGTGATTTCGAATGCGGTCTCGTCGCCGCCCACCATAAAGGTCAGCGTGCCTCCCGCCGCGCCGGCAATGCCGCCAGAAACCGGCGCGTCCAGCGCCAGAACGCCCGTCGCCTGCGCATCCGCCGCCACCGCGCGCGCGCTGTCCACATCGACGGTGGAACAATCGAGCAGCACCGCGCCGTCGTGCATCGCCGGGATCACCTCAGCCGCGACAGATTTCAGGATCGCACCATTGGGCAGCATGGTGATCACCACATCTGCCCCGGTCGCGGCCTCAGCGGCGCTGGCGACTGCCGCGACGCCGTCCACGGCCACCTCCACTGTGTCAAACCCCGACACCTCATGACCGCCCGCCGCCAGGTTGGTCGCCATCGGCGCACCCATATTGCCCAAACCAATGAACCCGATTTTCATGACGGCTCTCCTTTGTCTTCGAATGTCAGTTTTTGCGGCCCCAGCGGCATCAGCATCTTCGTGACGGCCAGTGAAATCGGCGTCTCCAGATCATGTTGCCACTTCGGCGCGCGATCCTTGTCTATCACAGCCGCGCGTACGCCTTCGAGGAAATCACCATGTTCCATCGCGCGATGGGTAAAGCGATACTCCAGTTCCAGTGCGCGGCGGATATCGGCGGCGGGCCCGCGCAGGCGGTGGATGATCTCCACCCCCACGGCCATGGACAGGGGGGAGTTGCGCGCGATCTGCTTGAGCGCGTCTTGCGCAAAATCGCTACCATCGGCTTTGAGCGCGTTGGTGATGTCACGCAGGGTTTCCCCACCAAAATTGGCATCCACATCCGCTTGCAGGCCGGGCAGGGCGCCGTTTGGTGCCTCCGCCGTAGCCTTCTCAAGCGTGGTGATATCGCCCGAACTCTCCAATTCGGCGATAACATCCGGCCATGCGTCTTTGGGCACGTAGACATCCGCAAAGCCTGCAAAAATCGCGTCACCGGGACCCATCCGTTCGGTGGTGCAACCGAGATACTCTCCCATCCGCCCCGGCGCGCGGGCCAGCAAAAGCGATCCACCCACATCCGGCACGAGTCCAATCCCGCATTCGGGCATCGCGATCTTGGAGCTTTCGCAGACCACCCTGTGCGACCCATGGCAGGAAATCCCCACGCCGCCCCCCATGGTGAAGCCTTGCATGAAGGCGACGTAGGGCTTGGGGTATTCCGCGATCTTGGCGTTGAGGCGATATTCATCGCGCCAAAAGGTCTGACCAAACGCAAAATCCTCGCGCATGCCGCTGTCATAGAGGTCTTGAATATCGCCGCCGGCGCAAAAGGCTCTATCCCCTTCGGCGTCGATGATCACCAGTTTGACGGCATCATCCGTGGCCCACTCATCCAGCGCGGCTTCAATCGCCAGTGACATGTCATAGGTCATGGCGTTGAGGGCTTCGGGCCTGGTGAGAGTGATGCGGCCAGCATGGCCTTGTTTGCGGATGGATATGTCAGGCATCGGGGTGGTTCCTAAGTCGTCCTTCGGGTGCATTCTAGTGCCTATTACGGCCCGTGGCATGGCGATCCATAGACTGAACTGATGTGCTTTATGCTTGAGTTCTCGGACTTTGTCAGGGCAAAGCTCGGGCTGAAACGTGTCGCCATGCCGTGGGGACGGCCCCCCTCTCGGCGATTGCAAGCAGTCGCCTTCCGGGCAATGGGCGAAGGCGCGGCGGGCTGACGCCCTTGACCCTGCGCCGCGCGGTTCATGCCTCAGCCAAAAGCGACCGCGCCACGATCATGCGCATGATCTCATT
>JBCCDT010000202.1:0-1866 GCA_039030635.1 Pseudomonadota bacterium | reverse complement strand
CGGCTCAGGAGGTCAAAATCAATCTCTTCAGCAGCGGCCGCAGAGGTCAGATACGCGCCATTCTCGCCCATCCGCACCACGGTGAATTCAGAGAGCACGCCGCCTGCGGGTGTGAGCGCATGGGTGAGCCCAATGCGGCCGGGTTTGGGCGGTTTGTTGGCGCCGAGAGCCGCGAGGAAACCCTCGGTGCCTGGCCCCGTCACGCGAAACTTGGAAAAGACAGATAGGTCTGCCAGTGCCACCGCCTCTGATACTGTCCGGCACTCCCGGCGCACATGTTTGAACCAATTGGGTCGGGTGAAGCTCAGCTCCGCGGCGTCGCCTTCCTGATCGGAAAACCAGTTGGGCCGCTCCCAGCCATGGGCCACACCCATTACTGCGCCCCGTTCCAGCATGAGATAATGAATGGGCGATTGACGTATGTTGCGGGCGGCGGGGCGCTCTTCATGGGGGTAGTGCACGCCGAATTGCAGGCCAAAACACTCCACGGCCTTGGCCACGCGATAGTCGCGATCCGCCCATTTGCCAAAACGACGACTGTCGACGGCCATCGCGTCCATCGGTGGTGCCCCGTGGGTCATCCAGTGCGCCAGGAACCAGCCAGCGCCCCCGCCCTCCATGACGCCCATGGATGAACCGGTTAGAAGCCAGGCATTCTCCAACCCGTGGGCTGGCCCGATCAGCGGGTTGGCATCCGGCGTGAAGGTGATCGGGCCGTTGATCACGGATTTCACTCCGCCCGTGGCCAAGGCCGGAACGCGGGCCATCGCCGCCTCGATGATGTGCTCCACACGGTCCAGATCAGGCGGCATCAGATCGGCGCCGAACTCAGGCGGCACGCCGTCGACCGACCAGACCTGCGCGTCTTTTTCATAAGGCCCCAGGATCAGCCCGTCGCGTTCCTGGCGCACATACCAGCTTTCCTCCGGGTCCCGAATGATGGGCAATTCGGGCAAGCCGCTCTCAATCCGGGCGGCCACATCCGCCACAGTGTCGGTCACCAGATACTGATGCAGAACAGGCACCGAAGGAATGTTCATCCCCATCATCGCGCCGATTTCCCAGCCCCAAGTGCCCGCGGCGTTGACCACGTGCTGCGCGCGGATCGCCCCCGTTTCCGTATGCACACGCCATGCATCCCCGTCACGGGCAACGGCCTTCACCGGGCTGAACCGCTTGATCACCGCGCCGCCGTCCTGTGCGACCTGGGCCATGGCGTTTGTGGCAAGCGTCGGGTCCACATGGCCATCATCTGGCTCATAGATCCCGCCGAGCAGGCCGTCCAACTCCGCCAAGGGGTGCAACTCCGCAATCCGCTCCGTCGTCAGGATCTCCAGAGGGTAGCCCGTGAAATCCGAGAGCCCGGCGACATGGCGAAACTCGACCATCCGATCCGGGTTGCGCGTGACCCGCATGGCGCCGGAGGCATGAAATCCGCAGCTTTGGCCGGTCTCTTCGGGCAAGACATCGCGATATAGCCGGACGGAGGTGGCGCGCAGTTCCTGGATCGTTGGATTATGGGCGAAATGCGTGCAAAGCCCAGCGGCATGCCAAGTGGAGCCGTGGGTGAGGTCATTTTTCTCGAGCAGCACCACATCCGACCACCCAAGCTTGGTCAGGTGGTAGAGCAGCGATACGCCCATGACTCCGCCGCCGATGATGACAACCTGCGCGTCCGTCATGCGCGCATCCTTTCGCCTTTGGGATCGAACGGCGCACGCCGCAGGAGCATTGCGGGATAGTCTTGCCCGGCCACTCGGACCGTGAAGGCGCGGGAGCAGGTGGCATCAAGCGTTTCTCCAGGCGTGTTCGACACCAGACCAAAAGCCAGGTTTTTCCCTGTGCGCGGCCCCCGAGCGCCGGAGG
>JBCCDT010000201.1:0-2098 GCA_039030635.1 Pseudomonadota bacterium | reverse complement strand
GGCGCGACCTGATCTTGCAACTCTGATTGGCACGCCTCCATCAGGTCCTCGGGCGCCTCGGACAGATCGAGGCTGTCACGGTCCACCAACAGGTATTCTTCCTCAATCCCGATGGTGAAATCCGGGTCGGATACGGTCATGAATGTCCTCCCTGCGCAGCAGCAAAGCGCGAAACCCGGCGTGTTTCCAGTGAAAAGTCAGGCTTCTATTGAGACGCGCCACCATTTGGGGCGCTTTGAGCGGTAGGAATGGGATTGCGGCCTGAGCGCGGCGGCCCCCGGATTGTCGAAGATGCCTGTGACCAAGGCGATGACAGGCGCGTCATCCACCGCGCCGATTGTGCTGCCGCAGGTGGGGCAGAAGGCGCGGCTGGATTTGTCCGAGGATCGCCAAAGGGAGGGCGCACCAAGCGGGCCGGTCCAGCGCACTTTGTCTCTGGGGAATTCGACCCAAGCCACGGTCAGTGCGCCGGAATGGCGTTGGCACATTGTGCACGAACAGGTGTGGGGAAAGTCAGGCGGGCCGTCTGCTTCGAACCTGATGTCGCCGCAAAGACATCCGCCGGTGAAGATTTTGGGCATTAGAGCGTCTTTCATTGATTTCACTTAATCATAACTCATTTTTGCCGCTCAGTTGCAAATGGCGCGGAATCACGAGCGTCAGCCCGCCGCGCCTTCGTCCGCTGCCCCCCCTCACGCATGTTGCGCATGCGTTGCTGGCAACGGACAGGCGATTGCAAGCAATCGCCGAGAGGAGGGCCCTACCCAGGGCCTGGCGAAATGGTAACTGCAGGGCGTTGCTCGGATGGAGTTTGAGAACTCAAGCATAAAGCGTTATCGCTCGTAGGTCAGGATCGCCAGACCGGGGCCACGCGAAGGCGCTCGGTTGTTCTACGGCCGTAAAACTGCGTTCAGATCAAAATCTCAAACCGATCCCGGATCGCACTATCCTGTTCGGGCGTCAGGTATTCCGGCCGGTGCGTCTCCAACAACTCCTGCGCCCTCAGCCGCGCCATGCCCCAGGCATCCGGCGCGCCCTTTTCTTCCCAGGCGCGCGGCGTGTCCCGATCGGCCAGAAGCGGATAGAAATAATCCCGCTCCATCGCGCCGATCGTGTGATCCCCGCCGAGGAAATGCCCCTCCCCCAGAACCGCATCGCAAATCGCCTCAAACCCGAGGTTGTCAGGCGTCACTTCCACGCCCCTGAGCGCGCGGTAGGACATCGAATGCATCTCATCATCCAGCACAAACGCCTCGAAACTGGCCCCCAGAAGCGAAGCCGTCATGCCGGAGCTTTCATAAATCAGGTTCGCCCCTGCCAAAGCCGCGGCAAGCGACGTCATGCCCTTTTCCACCCCGTATTGCGCATCAATCGCCTTGGCGTCGGTCATCGACGCGGCGACGCCCGAAGGAAGCCCCAGCCAGTTGGACACCTGCGCCGAGGCCGCGTTTAGGATGGCAATCTCCCCGCCGCCGCCCGCGAAGGCCCCGGTGCGCAGATCAATGACCAGCGGCCAGTTGGAAAAGACCATCGGGTGGCCGGGCTTGATCACGTTGACCATCACAAGGCTTGCCAGCGTTTCGGCCAGCGATTGAGCGAGGAACCCGGCAAGCGTTGCCGGTGCTGTCGCGCCCGCCTGCGCGGCGGTGATGCAAGAAACGGGGATGTTGTGTTCGAGACAGGCGAAGGTCACATCCACCGCGTCCTCACCAAACCGCATGGGCGAAATGACAGGGCTGATATGGGCCTTCACGAAAGGCCGCTGGGCAAATGCCCCTGCCCCGCCTGCCGCGATATCGAACATCTCCACCAACGGCGCCACATGTTCGGCCAACGTAAAGGCCGTGGCCACGGGCTTCGTGGTGTTCTTCATCAGCGCATAGGCCGTGTTCACATCCAGCGCATATTCGCCCGCGACATCCGTGGCGATGCAGCAGCGCGTGAACCAGCTGATATTTGTCAGCGCATCCTGAAGCCTTGTGAAATTGTGCAGGTCTTGCAAGGTGGCGGCCCGGTAAAGCCCGGTCTGCATATCCAGCGTCTGCACCGCCGCGCCGCCGGTGCCGAAATGCACTTGATCGCCCCCCACATGGATGGT
>JBCCDT010000200.1:0-2178 GCA_039030635.1 Pseudomonadota bacterium | reverse complement strand
CCTTGCGCCACATAGGGCGCGGCCATTGCCTCTGGCAGGTAAGCCGACCCGCCCCGCTCCAACATATGCTGCAAGGCCCACCAGGCGCTGTCGAAACTGATCCGCGCCACGCCTGCGTTGTGATAGGTCTCCGCGTGCTGGCGCCGGTAATCCTCGCCGTGATCGACAAAGATATAGAGGGGGTCACTGTCCATCGGCGTCTCAGGCCGGTCTGAATAAAGCACCAGCGCCTCGGCTGGCAGAGGATGCACCGTCTGCGCCCCGCGCGTCACGCTGTCAAAGGTCAAGATCACATCGACGGCACCCTCGGTGAGCCACGCCTCCAGATCCCGCCCGCTGCCTTGCCGAACTGACAGGGCCATATCCGGGGTCTCCGTCAGGACGCCGTTGAAAAACGCGCGCCCCGGTCCGTGCCACAGCTCGCGCTCGCAGCCGAATGTGCAGACAGACGCCAGCCCCGTGGGCAACCCCGTCTCATATTTCGCTTGCCGCCACAGCCCCGTCATGATCCGCGCATAGCTCAAGAGCCGCGTGCCTGCAGGCGTCAAGGTCGTTCCCGATTTTTGCCGATTGAGCAGTTGTTGACCCAGCTCATCCTCTAACGCTTTGAGCCGCGCCGTCACCGTCGATTGCGTGACATGCAGGGTCTGCGAGGCCCGCACGAGAGAGCCTGTATCGACAATGGCCAGAAAGGTTTGCAAGGCGGTGATGTTCATGGGGCACCTTAATTCGACTTTCTCGAATTTTCTGACCAAATAAATTCAATTTCAAGAATTGAATTTCTGTGGCACGCTTTGCCCAACGGAGGGTGCCCATGCCAGAAACATTTCACATGCTGATCGACGGGGCGCACGTGCCCGCCTCAGACGTGGCCACGTTTGACACGTTCAACCCCGCTGACGGGAAGGTCTGGGCCACGGCCCCTGAGGCCACGGCGGAAGATGTGGACCGTGCTGTGAAGGCCGCACATCGCGCCTGCTATGAGGGCCCTTGGTCCACCATGACCCCGTCCGAGCGCGGCCGTTGCCTGCGCCGCTTGGGCGATCTGCTGGCAGATCACTCCGAGCGCTTGGGCGAGATTGAAACCCGCGACAGTGGCAAAATGTTTAAGGAAACCCGCTGGCAGGCCAAATACATCGCGGAGTTTTTCCATTTCTACGCCGGGGCCGCCGATAAGATCTCTGGCGAAACGCTGCCCATCGACAAGCCCGATCTCTTCGTTTTCACCGATCGCGAACCATTGGGTGTCGTCGCGGCCATTGTGCCTTGGAACTCCCAGCTGTTCCTCACGGCGGTCAAACTCGGCCCCGCTCTGGCGGCGGGCAACACGATGGTCCTCAAAACATCTGAGCACGCCCCCGCCACGATCCTCGAATTTGGTCGCCTGATCGCCGAGGCAGGCATCCCCGATGGCGTGGTCAACATCCTCTCCGGTCATGGCGATCCGTGCGGCAAGGTCCTCACGCAGCACCCGCTGGTCGCGCGCATCTCCTTCACCGGTGGGCCCATGGCCGCGCGGCATGTGGTGCAAAACTCGACTGAAAATTTCGCCGAGGTCAGCCTCGAACTTGGCGGAAAATCCCCATTCATTGTCTTTGACGACGCGGATCTAGACAGCGCCGTTAATGGGTGCGTCGCGGGGATTTTCGGCGCCTCGGGTCAAAGCTGTGTCGCGGGGTCCCGCCTCATCGTGCATGAGGACATCGCTGATGCGTTCCTCGCGCGCATGAAAGCCATCGCTGGCGGCATCACGATCGGTGATCCGATGGCCGAGGAAACGGAAATGGGCCCGCTCTGCACCCACGGTCAGATCACCCATATCGAAACCCAAGTGGCGAACGCTCAAACCCAAGGCGCAACGCTGGTCACTGGTGGCAAACGCGCAGGCGCGGGGGATTTGTTCTATGAGCCCACCGTCCTCGACTGCCCATCGCCCACGCTCGACATCGTCGACACAGAGCTTTTCGGCCCTGTCCTCTGCGCGCTCAGGTTCAAAACCGAAGAAGAGGCCTTGCGGCTCGCCAATGACACCCAGCACGGTCTCGCCGCAGGCATCTTCACCCGCGACAGCGCGCGCGCCTTGCGCATGTCCCGCGCCGTGCGCGCCGGGATCGTCTGGGTGAACACCTACCGCGTGATCTCTCCGGTGGCGGAGTTCGGCGGGATGAAAGGCTCTGG
>JBCCDT010000199.1:0-2242 GCA_039030635.1 Pseudomonadota bacterium | reverse complement strand
GCCCCCCGCGTACTGATCGCCAATTCCAACATCGTGCCGCATTGGGCCAATTGGGATCACTTCCATGAGCTCGACCGTAAGGGGCTGATGATGTACGGCCAGATGACCGCCGGGTCGTGGATCTACATCGGCACGCAAGGCATCGTGCAGGGCACCTATGAGACCTTTGCCGAGGCCGGGCGGCAGCATTATGGCGGCGATCTGACCGGGCGCTGGATCCTGACCGGTGGCTTGGGCGGTATGGGCGGCGCGCAACCCTTGGCGGCGGTGTTTGCAGGCGCGTGCTGTCTGGCGGTGGAATGCAACCCTGAGAGCATCGAGTTTCGGCTGCGCACAAAGTACCTCGATGAAAAGGCCGATACGTTGGATGAGGCGTTGGAAATGATCACCCGCTGGACGGCAGCGGGGGAGGCGAAATCTGTCGGCCTTCTGGGCAATGCCGCCGATGTGTTTCGCGAGATTTACGACCGGGGCGTGCGCCCGGATATTGTAACGGATCAAACCTCTGCCCATGACCCGGTTAACGGCTATCTGCCGCAGGGGTGGACCATGGCCCAGTGGCGTGAGGGGCGGGAACGGGACCCCAAGGCGGTGGAGCGGGCGGCGCGGGCCTCCATGAAGGCGCATGTGGCTGCGATGGTAGATTTCTGGAACGCAGGCGTGCCGACGCTGGATTACGGCAACAACATCCGGCAGGTGGCGCAGGAAGAGGGGCTGGAGAACGCGTTCGATTTTCCCGGTTTCGTGCCCGCCTATATCCGGCCTTTGTTTTGCAAGGGGATTGGCCCGTTTCGGTGGTGTGCACTGTCGGGCGACCCAGAAGACATCTACAAAACCGATCAAGCCATGAAAGAGCTTTTCCCCGACAACACCCATCTGCACAATTGGCTCGATATGGCGCGGGAGCGGATCGCGTTTCAGGGCCTGCCCGCGCGGATCTGCTGGATCGGGCTGGGTGACAGGCATCGCGCGGGGTTGAAATTCAATGAAATGGTGGCCTCGGGGGAACTGAAGGCGCCTGTGGTGATCGGGCGGGATCATCTGGATAGCGGCTCGGTCGCCTCCCCCAACCGAGAGACGGAGGCGATGAAGGACGGGTCTGATGCGGTCTCAGATTGGCCGCTTCTGAACGCGCTGATGAACACGGCATCCGGGGCCACATGGGTCAGCCTGCATCACGGCGGCGGCGTGGGCATGGGGTTCTCGCAGCACGCGGGCGTGGTGATCGTGGCCGATGGCACGGATGAGGCCGCCGCGCGGTTGGAGCGGGTGCTGTGGAATGATCCGGCCTCTGGCGTTTGGCGCCATGCGGATGCGGGGTATGAAACGGCGGTGGAGTGCGCCAAGGATCACGGTCTGCGGTTGCCGGGGATTTTGGGGTAGTGCCTTTGAGCTGAAACCTGAGGCTCTGCGCTTCATTCAAAGGCCCTGCATGATGGGTACCATCATGCCGCGCCGTCCCGCCCCCACGGGGCGGCGCGATTGCGCCACCCCGCGTGACGGCGCGTGAACTGAGCTCAGGAAAGCCTCAGGTTTTTGGTTCGCAATTCACCGAATACACCGGTTCGTCACCACCTGAAGCCGAAACTGTTGCGGGCAGAAATGGGGCATGAAAAGCTTCTCTCCGGGATGGTCGATGATGCGAAAGCTCAGATAGACCGCGAGAGCAGCAAACAGCACCCCGCCCACCGCCTGACCGATCAACACGCCGGGCGCGCCCAGCCAGGCCGCAAAGAGGATGGCAAAGGGCCACGTGCCAAGCGTATGCCGCCCCCAGTTGATCCAGCTGGAATAAACCGGGTGGCCGAGATTGTTGAATGACGCGTTCGAGACGAAAATCGCACCGTTGAAGATCGACGCCAGCGCCAGCGGCCCGCAGAACCAGTAGAGCAGCACGCGGGCATCACCCTGGGCCCCGAACATGTCGGCGAGAGGCTCCCGCCCCAGAAACAGGATCAAAGCGGCGATGGCGACGTAGATCGCCAGAAACTTCAGCCCGTCGATATAGCTTTCGCGCACACGGTCCATCCGGCCCGCCCCGTAATTCTGCCCGATGATCGGCCCGACCGCGCCCGACAGCGCCAGCACCACGGCAAACACCACGGGCGTCAGCCGCCCGATGATGGCCATGCCCGCCACGGCCTCTGTCCCGTATTTGGCCATCTCGCGCGTGACGATGGCCGCGCCCAAAGGCGTGGCCACATTGGTCAGTACCGCAGGGGCAGCGATGCGACTGACCTCG
>JBCCDT010000198.1:0-2255 GCA_039030635.1 Pseudomonadota bacterium | reverse complement strand
GCAATGCATATCAAACATGCGTTTTCACATCTTGCTCAAAATTCAGGCAAACCCTATCTGCGGCTCATAACACACCGGCATGACCGGTTCACCCTCAGATAAAGGACGGCTACAATGGCTACTCTTGATACTTCCCGCACCACCTATGGCTCCGCAACTGTTGCAAGCCGTTTCTTCAACATGATCAGCGCCACCATCGCATCCGTGATCGCATGGAACGACGCACGCGTGACCCGTAACGCACTGGCCGCTCTGTCTGATCGTGAGCTTGATGACATCGGTCTGAGCCGCGCCGACATCGAAATCGTCGCGGAAAGCAACATCATCCGCTAAGGACGATTTCGGCACCTTCAAGGTGCAGACATCAAAAAGCCGCTTCATCCGTCAGGACGAAGCGGCTTTTTTTAACGGCGAACACCTTTGGAGGGACGTTCATTCACACACTCGAACGGGACACAGGCCCGTCCGTACACATCACGGCAGCTTTTTGGAAATACTCTCGGCCAGATAACCTGACACCAGGTCCGGCTGCATCACCCAGGCCACCCCCCGTTCAAAGGATGTCCCGGCCTGCAGCCTTTCGATGCGACCCTCGTAGGTCGCCAGCCCGGTGGAAACGATCATCAGGGATTTGAAGACAAGAACGCCGAGGACCGTGAAGACAATCGTCCGGGGCCGGATCGGGAACCGCGCACGCTTGGGTTCGACCGTGATCAGGCCATCCGGACCGATTTTCGCCGTGTAGCCGCGCGCCATCTTCTTGTGCTTGGTACTCAGCACGGCCAAGCGTTTTTCGAATTGAGCGTAATCTGTCACCACACTCTCCTGAAGATCAGGCCCCCACCGGATCGCAACAAAAATGCTGCTAAAATGAGTTAAATTCAAGGCAAACCACCCAAATGTGGCGGAAATGGGGCGATTAAGGCAGATCTCTACCCAGAGTAAGCGTTGTCCAGTCAACAATGTCCTCGCGGTGCTTCAGATTGATGCCGACACCCGCATAAACCTCGGTCACCTCATCGGCCTGTTCGACTAAAATGCCGGATAGAATCGCGCATCCTCCGGCCGCGAGATGCCGCGCCATATCGGGGGCGAGCGCGACAAGCGGTCCTTTCAGAATATTGGCAAAGACCAGATCAAACGGGCTGGCCGCCAGCAAATCCGGATGATCGAAACCGGCCGCCTCAACGCACCTCACCCGGTCGGAGAGCCCGTTTGCGGCGAGGTTGCTGCGCGCCACATCCACTGCAACGCTGTCGATATCGCTGGCCAGAACCGCATCTGGCCAGAGACGCGCAGCGGCCATGGCAAGCACCGCCGTCCCACAGCCGATGTCTGCCACGTTCCGGCCCAAGAAACCGCTCTGGGCCAAGCGATCCAGCGCACGCAGGCACCCCAGCGTCGTGCCGTGATGCCCCGTACCAAATGCCATCGCCGCTTCGATCAGCAGGGGTTCGGCCCCATCCGGCACCTGATCCGCGTCATGGCTGCCGTATACGAAGAAGCGCCCCGCGCGGACCGGCGCCAGCTCGCGCTTCACATGCGCCACCCAATCTGTCTCAGGCAGTTCCGAGACGACGAAAGGTTTTGCGCCCATCGCGACGGCCAACAGCGTCAGCGCCGTGTCGTCCGGACGGTCCGTGAAATACCCGCCGACTTCCCAAAGGCCCGAGCCGTCTTCCATCTCGAAAACGCCAACGCCGGTGGGCTCGGGATCGAGTTGTTCCATCGCAGCCCCCAGTTTCTCGGCCGCAGCCTTGCCGGGCAGGGTTGTCAGGGCGGTGAATGTGGGCATCAGCGTCTCCGAAATCGGTCCGGGTTCGGGTAGGGGCGCGCGGGCGGAAGGTCAAGCGCTTCAGGGGGCACCGGCTGCAGGCCCTGCACAAAGCGCCATCCCCAAATTGCTGAAAGCGCACCCGCGAGCGCACCAGCCGCCGCCTGCCCGTAGATGACGCCCGGCGCACCGTAGATCGTCGCAAGAAGGGCCGCCGCAGGCCAGCTCATCGCCCCGTCCTTCAGCCAGTTGACAAGGGTCGACCGCCCCGGCCTGCCCAGATTGTTGAAAGCCGCGTTGGAGACAAAGAGCGCACCCACGAAAACAAAGCCGCCAACGCCGACGGTGGTGAAGGCCCAAAGCACATCCGCCCCCTGCCCGCTCAGCCCGAAGGCGGTGATGACATGGGGCGTCGCCACCAGCAATACGGCCCAGGTGACGCCCGTGTAGATCAGGCAGAAGATCAACGCGTCGCGATAGG
>JBCCDT010000197.1:0-2345 GCA_039030635.1 Pseudomonadota bacterium | reverse complement strand
GGCGGCCCCGCGCCAGCGCGGCAATAGGGAGGCATGGATGTTGAGGCATCCCAGACGAGGGGCGTCGAGGATGCTTTGGGGCAGGATGAGCCCGTAGGCCACGACCACGGCGACATCTGCCCCCGAGGCGGCAAAAGACGCCTGTTCGTCCCTGAGGGAGACCGGCGTGCGGACCTCAAAGCCCAGCTCAGTGGCGCGGGCGTGCACGGGTGTGGGGCGGTCTTTCTTGCCGCGACCGGCCGGGCGGGGAGGCTGGCAGTAGACGGCGGCGATCTCATGGCCTGCGTCCACCAAAGCATCGAGCACCGGAACCGAAAAATCGGGCGTGCCCATGAAGACCACACGCATCAGCGCGCCACTTTCTGAGCTTTGCGCAGGAGCATGTCGCGTTTCACTTTGCTGAGGCGGTCGAAATACATTTTACCCGCCAGGTGATCGATCTGGTGCTGGACCGAGGTGGACCAGAGATCGGCAAATTCGCGCTCCACGATCTCGCCATGCTCATCCATGTAACGCACCGTGACCACGCGGGGGCGTTTGAGCTTGGCGGATACAC
Organism: Pseudomonadota bacterium; assembly: GCA_039030635.1. Taxonomy (GTDB): domain Bacteria; phylum Pseudomonadota; class Alphaproteobacteria; order Rhodobacterales; family Rhodobacteraceae; genus Roseovarius. Next base: position 1,789 of record JBCCDT010000197.1, on the reverse strand, counting down.
CCGGCAGGTTGGGGCTGCCTTCGTCATGGAGGCGAAGATCATCGCTGGCGGCGATCACTTCCGGATTGGCAAGGCGCACGGCCTGTCCGCGACTGTCGCTGGCATCGACGACCGCCAGAGCCTGTAGAACGCCTATTTGATTGGCGCCGAGGCCTACTCCCGGCATCGCCTCCATCGTGTCGATCATATCGTCCCAGATCGCGCGGATTTCATCGGTGATCTCGCTCACGGGTTCCGCAGGCGTGCGCAGGCGTTGATCGGGCCAGGGAAGGCAGCGGCGCGGCGCCATGGATCAGACCCGCGCTTTCTCGCGCTTGAGCTTTTGCATTTTGCGCGTGATCATCTGGCGCTTGATCGGGCCGAGGTAGTCGATGAAGAGCTTGCCATCGAGGTGGTCGATCTCATGCTGCACGCAGGTCGCCCAAAGCCCATCAAAGGTCTCGGTTTGCTCGTTGCCATCGCGATCGATCCAGGCGACATCCACCACCTTGGGCCGGGTGACATCGGCAAATTGTTCCGGGATCGACAGACACCCTTCTTCATAGACATTGGTTTCATCCGAGCTGGCAATCACGCGCGGATTGAACATCACCAGAGGGCAGGGCTCTTTTTGCTCATCCTTGGCGCAGTCCAGAGCGATCAGTCGACTGAGCACCCCGATCTGTGGTGCAGCCAACCCGATGCCCGGCGCGTCATACATGGTTTCCAACATATCGTCGGCCAGTGTGCGCAACTCGTCAGAAAGGTCAGCGACGTCTTCGCTGGGCTTTTTCAGGCGCGGATCAGGATGAATGAGAATGGGCCGTATCATGTTTACGATTTAGGCCAGTCGGCGCGCACGTGCAACGCCTCTTGCGGACGCCGCACTTTCGATTAGGTATGCCTCGTGCAGGAAACGGGGAAGAGCATGTTTGATGAGCGCATTGACCGCCGCGGAACGAATTGCACCAAGTGGGACGGGCTTGAGCGTTTCACCGGTGTGACAGCTGATGATGCGATCTCCATGTGGGTCGCTGACATGGATTTTCGCGCTCCGGAGTTTCTGCAGGACGCGGTGCGCGAACTGATCGAGCAGGCCAATTACGGCTACTTTGCCGGGGATGCCGCGATGCGGGATCAGGTCGCCTGGTGGATGCAGACCCGTCATGGCTGGACCGCGGATCCGGATTGGATGGTCAGCACGCTGGGCCTTGGTCATGCGATCGCGGCCTTGCTGGAAACGTTCACCGATGAAGGGGATGAGATCATCATCTTCACGCCTGTTTATCACGAGTTCACCAACAAGATTAATCTGGCCAAGCGCGTTGTGCATGAAAGCCCCTTGGTGACCCGCGATGGCGTTTACCACATGGACCTGGACGCATTGGAGGCCGGGCTGACCGGGCGCGAGAAGGCGATGCTCATCTCCTCCCCGCATAATCCCGCAGGCCGTATCTGGACACCGGACGAACTGCGTCAGCTGGCGGCGTTTTGTGAAAAGCATGATCTGATGATGATGTCAGATGAGATCCATCATGATCTGATCTATCCCGGCAATAGCTTCACGCCGTTTCTTGTTGCGGCACCCGAGGCCGCGGATCGCACATTCGTCCTCACGGCCGCGTCCAAGACGTTCAACACGGCGGGCGCGCGGCTTGGCACGGTGACGATCCCCAATGCGGACAAGCGCGCTGCCTATCGTCACCACCTGCTGGCGCATCAGACGCAGATGAATTTGCTGGGGGTCGCGCTGACAAAGGCGGCCTATTCGCCGGAAGGAGCAGCCTGGGTCGACGAGCTGGTGGTCTAT
>JBCCDT010000196.1:0-2353 GCA_039030635.1 Pseudomonadota bacterium | reverse complement strand
GTTCAGGTGGCGGCCCTGGCGCAAGCCGTCTCCAAGGGGCAAAAGGTGAAACTGGGCTCAGACGGGCTGACCGGCGTGCTTGACCTGCCAGCCGCGTCCGCCCGGCTGATTGCGGCCATCGACGGGCGACGACCGCTCACGGACATCGCCGCCACTGCCGGGCTTGATCCGATCAGTTTCGGCGCGGCCTGGTCCAGGATCGAGGCGCAGCTCGCGCCGTGGGGCATGCTGCTCTATTCCTCGGTGTTGAGGTAGGCCCATGTGTGGACGGTTTGCTGTCACCCTGCCCTCTGACGCCATGGCGCAGCTCTTTGCGGCCAGCCCGGCCAATGATCTGCCGCAGGGTCCCAATTACAATATCTGCCCGACAAACAGCGTGCATGTTGTGACCTCTGAAGGCGATGGACGACAGCTTGTCTCGTTTCGCTGGGGGTTCTTGCCGCATTGGTACAAGACCCCCAGTGACGGACCGCTTTTGATCAATGCACGGGCCGAGACGATTGCCGAGAAACCTGCGTTCAAATCCGCAGCCCGCGCCCGGCGCTGCCTGATACCAGCCACCGGGTTTTATGAATGGACCAAGGATGAAGCGGGCAATCGCCTGCCTTGGTACATCACCCCCACAGACGGTGAGGTCCTGGCCTTTGCCGGGGTGTGGCAGGGGTGGGACAAAGGCGATGCGCCGCTGAAAACTTGCGCAATTGTCACGACCGGCGCGAACACCACCATGTCGGCCATTCATCACCGCATGCCAGTGATCTTGCGCCAAGAGGATTGGGCGCTTTGGCTGGGCGAGGCCGGTCACGGTGCGGCCACCCTGATGCGCGCGGCACCGGAGGATGCGTTGCAGTTCTGGCGCGTGGACCGGGCGGTGAATTCCAACAAGGCGCAGGGCGCTGATCTCATCCTCCCGATCGATGGGTGAGCTCGATCGGCACGACGGCCATTTTCTTCGAAGAAAATGCGCATAAAATTCGAATTTTATGCACGCGCCTCTATCACCGTTTGCGCCGTGGACCGGGCGTTTTGGAATGAAACCCGGGCGGACGTTTGGCCACCCAGCGAATGAACTTCGCCAGCCTGGGATGGGCGCGCAGGGCCTCAATCGTGGCATAGTCGCGCGCCAGTTCCGCCTCGGTCAGTGTGGCGTGGATTTCATTGTGGCAAATCTGATGGAGCCGCACGACCGGCCCGCCTTTGCCGCCTTTGAGCTTGGGGATCAGATGATGCAGGCTTTGCCGCGCCTCAGGCGGGATGGGGCGGCCACAGAGCGGGCAAATGGGATCTTCCACGTGACGCTCAGTCCATGTCACCGGCACGCCCATAGGCCGCACGCGCGCGGGCCGCTTTGGAGTAGGCTTTCAACCTGTCGCCCGGGTCGGGAAAGCGCGCGATTTTCGCCCAGCCCAGGCAATGCACCAGCAGGAAATCGGGCACGGTCATCTTCTCGCCCATAAGATAGGGCCCGACCAGCGCCTCAGACAGTCGTCGCGCCGCGCGTTCAAACTCCCAATGCGCCGTGGGCACGATCTCAGCCACGCGCTGTGCTTCGGGCAGGACGTAATTGTGCTTGGAGGCCGCCCACAGCGCGCCTTCCATTTCGTCCAGAATGGCGCCGGTCAGCGCATCTTGTCTGGCCCGGTCCAAACTGCCCGCGGGATTGGTGAACTGCCCGTGTTTGTCGGCCAGATAGGTCAAAATGGCGGTGGAATCGGTCAGCACGGTGTCCCCCACCAGAAGCGTAGGGATCTTGCCCGAGGGGTTGGCCGCCTTCACCGCGTCGGCGCGGGGCGGGCTGGGATCATGGTCATAGTCAAGACCCAATTCCTCAAGCATCCAAAGCACCCGAAAGGCGCGGGATCGTTTTGTGCCGATCAGTTTCATCATGGGGCTGCCTTGCTCGTGTCATCTGGCAGCATGCTGCCTTTTCGCGGATCAGAACACAAGGCGGGGCTCCTGACAGAAACTGTCGCAACTTCGTGCTAGTGTGACACTACGACATAGGAGACAACCCATGAAACGAACCGGATCCTGCCTTTGCGGCGCCGTGACATTTGAGATTGAAAACACCCCCGCCAAGGTCGGCGCGTGTCATTGCGTGATGTGCCGCAAATGGTCGGGCGGGATCTACCTGGCTGTGCATCTGAGCCAGGATCAGGTGACGTTTCAGGGCGAAGAGAACATCCAGTGCTACACCTCCTCGGACTGGGCCGAGCGCGGGTTTTGCAAATGCTGCGGGTCGAGCCTGTTTTACCGGGTGACCGCACCGGGGCCAAACCAAGGGGAACTGCATCTGGGCTTTGGCACGCTGGATGATCAATCGGGCATGCAGTTGGAAGAAGAGATCTTTATT
>JBCCDT010000195.1:0-2394 GCA_039030635.1 Pseudomonadota bacterium | reverse complement strand
GCGCCCCGACGGCACTGAGGTGTCAGACAGCCGCCCGATGACCCGCCTCAATGTCTCTGTCATTGTCGAAGAAAATGGCCGCCGCGAAGCGGGCAGCGCCGGGGGTGGCGGGCGTGTGGGGCTGACCGGCCTCATTGACCCAGCCGATTGGCAGGCCAAAGCGCGTGAAGCGCTGCGCGTGGCACTCGTGAACCTTGAAGCCGAAGCCGCCCCCGCAGGCGTCATGGATGTGGTCCTTGGCCCGGGCTGGCCCGGCATCCTGCTGCATGAGGCCATCGGCCACGGGCTGGAAGGCGATTTCAACCGCAAAGGCGCGTCTGCCTTCGCCGGTCTTATGGGCCAACGCATCGCTGCCCCCGGTGTGACCGTTCTGGACGATGGCACCATCCCCGACCGGCGCGGATCCATCAGTGTCGATGACGAAGGCACGCCCAGCGCCAAAAACGTCCTTATAGATGACGGCATTCTCGTAGGTTACATGCAGGACCGCCAGAACGCCCGCCTGATGGGCGTGGCCCCCACCGGCAACGGGCGGCGCGAATCCTACGCCCACGCGCCCATGCCGCGCATGACCAACACCTACATGCTGGGCGGGGATGCCACCCGCGATGACCTTGTGGGCGATCTCAAAGACGGGCTTTACGCGGTCGGGTTCGCAGGCGGGCAAGTCGACATCACCAACGGCAAATTCGTGTTCTCCTGCACCGAGGCCTACCGCGTCAAAAACGGCCAGATCGGCGCGCCTGTGAAAGGCGCGACCCTTATCGGCGATGGCGCGACCGCTTTGAAACACATCCGCGGTCTGGCAAACGACATGGCGCTCGACCCCGGCATGGGCAATTGCGGCAAAGCAGGCCAGTGGGTGCCTGTCGGCGTCGGCCAACCCACCGTCCTGATCGGCGGGCTCACCGTCGGCGGATCCGCCGCTTGACCGACACAGATGCCTTGCGCGCGTTCGGCGAAAAGGTCGATTTTGGCCGCACGGCATCCGACTACAGCACCTACCGCGCGGGCTTCCCACCGGACTTCTTCGCGGCGCTCACCGCGCGCGGCACCGTCCTACCCGGCCAAAAGGCCGTTGATCTGGGCACCGGCACGGGCACCCTCGCCCGGGGTCTGGCACAGGCGGGATTGCAGGTCACCGGGATCGACATCGCGCCTGACCTTCTGGCAGCCGCTGCCGCGTTGGACGTTAAAGCCGCAATCAAGATCACATACAAAGAGGCCCCGGCCGAGGCCACCACCCTGCCCGATCAAAGCGCCCAACTGGTCACAGCCGGGCAATGCTGGCACTGGTTCGATCGCCCCCGCGCGGCATCTGAGGCCCACCGCCTTCTCACCCCCGGCGGGCGCATCCTGATCGCGCATTTCGATTGGCTTCCCCTGCCCGGCACTCTGGTGGCCGCAACCGAAAACCTCATCCTGCGCCACAACCCCGACTGGGCGGGCGCAGGCGGCACCGGGATCTACCCCGCGTGGCTCACTGATCTGGCAGTTGCAGGATTTTCCGAGATTGAGACCGCCTCTTTTGACACCCACCAAAGTTACAGCCACGCTGCGTGGCGGGGCCGCATTCGCGCCAGCGCGGGCATTGCCGCCTCCCTCTCATCAGAAGCCGTGGATGAATTTGACGCCGAACTGACCGCCATGATGGAAAACCACTTTCCCGAAAATCCTGCTCGGGTCCCACACCGCGTCTGGTGGGTCACAGCCCGCAAACCCTGAAAGGGCGAAACGTGTCCGAAGGGCGCGATGAGCGGCGCGATGGCCCAAGACCAAAAACCTCCCCATAAACAGCGAGGCGCGCCCGCAAGCGTGCGATGAGCGGCCCATAAAACGCTCCAAAGAGGCAAAGATTCAGGTTTTGGTTTACCCCTCGTTAACCAGCCGCACGCTACGTTGATTCTGCAATCAGGCGGAGCTGTGAGACCCGTGGATAGACATCCTTCCACCCACCCCCCACTCCCACCCACCACGGAAGATGATCGGATTTCATGGCTTCGTCTGTTGCGCTCTCGCCGGGTGGGGCCGGCGACCTTTTATCGATTGCTGAATGCCCACGGCAATATTCGCGATGCGCTCGCCGCGCTGCCTGATCTGGCCCGCGCAGCCGGTGCCAAAGGCTACACCCCTTGCCCTGAAGAGGTGATCGCGGCTGAATTTGCCCGCGCCGACCAATACGGTGCCCGGCTGATCTGTCGCGGCGATGCCGATTATCCTCCGCTTCTCGCCCAAATCCCCGATGCACCCCCTGCTCTTTGGGCGATTGGCGACACGTCCTTACTGTCTAAACCCTCCATCTCTCTGGTGGGCGCGCGCAATGCCTCCTCTCTCGGGCTGCGCATGACACGCTCTTTGGCGGGTGAATTGGGCGAACAGGGTCATGTCATATCG
>JBCCDT010000194.1:0-2423 GCA_039030635.1 Pseudomonadota bacterium | reverse complement strand
TTGAAGGAGTGCCTTTCGCGATGAGCGACCAACAGGACATAAGCGAAGATGAGGCGCTGGCCGCTGAATACGTCTTGCGCCTGCTGGACACCGATGCGGAGCGGGCCTTTGAAGTGCGTCTGCAGAACGAACCCCAATTGCGCCAGCAGGTGCAGTTTTGGGAGGCCGAGTTCGTGGCTCTGACCTCTGATCTGCCTGACGATGTTCCATCGTCTTCCGTCAAAGCGAAACTTGTCGCCGGATTGAAGGAGGAGCACGCCCGCCCGAAGCGTGGCTGGACCTGGCCTTGGTTTGCTTTCCCTGCGATGGCCGTTGTTGCCCTCGCGGCCTTCTTTGCTTTCAGTCCAGTCCTTCGGGGCCCGGCTTTTGACCCGACGTTGCATGCCACGCTTATCTCGGAAGACGGTGTCGTGCATATCGAGGCCGGCTACGCCCCGGACGGAAACCAATTCAAAGTCATCCCTGAAAAGGGCGCGCCAGCGGATGGTCGGGATTTTGAGCTTTGGGTGATTGGCGCGAACGCTGACGCGCCCGTCTCTTTGGGTGTGATCGCGGTGGATCGCGAAAGCTTGTTTGAGATCACACCAGAGATGGCCGCTTTGATCGATGGCGGTGCCCTGGCCGTCTCAGATGAACCACAAGGCGGCTCACCGACCGGCGTGCCAACGGGTGCCATTCTGGCGACAGACGAATTCTTTGACGCTGACCTGTTTCAACCGGGCTAAACGTCGCTTTCGTCGCGCGCAAACCTTTTTGGCGGCTCTCGTTTAGGAGATCCATGTCCCCACTCTAGAATGGCGCGGGTGAGAGGATAAACCTGGAACTAACCTTGGCCCCAAACAGCGCGCTTGGTAACACCCTGAGCAATAGGCCATTTAAAAATGGTGCGGGTGAGAGGAGAAGCCTAGAACCAAACCCGGCCTCAAGTAGCGCTCCGCGCGATAGGCCAAATGATAGTGGTGCCCCCACACGGACTCGAACCGCGGACCTACTGATTACAAATCAGTTGCTCTACCAGCTGAGCTATAGGGGCACTGCCGTACCGGCTTGGGCGACTTAGCGCAGGGCAGGGCGATTGGCAAGGGGCTCATCGGAGCGTGGTGAGCAAAATCGGTTTTTTCCCCATGATGCCAAATTGGGGGTTGGAGCCGTCGGGGAAAAATCGCAATTTTATGTCATGCGACACGGGATGGACGGGCGGATTTTGACAAGGGTTTGGACAGCGGTGCTGGCGTTGATCGTGATGCTGTCTTCGGCGCTGCCAGTGGCTCTGCATGCTCAGCAGCGTGTTGAGGAAGGGCTTGAGGTCACTGAATCCGGCGCGGCGTATGTCAAGGCATTGCGGTTGCGGGGGGTGGACACGGATGTGGCCTATTACGATCCCACGCGCCCGCCGCCGGAGTTTGAAACCAATGCCAAGCCGGACCCGGATCGTGACCCGGTCGATATCGGCGACCGGCAGGTGTCTTTCACCGCCAATGCGATCGCGATCGCCGTCCTTTTGGGGGTGGTCTATCTGTTTTTGCGCTACGGCGGGCAGTTTTCGGTGTCTTTGCGCGGGCCTGAAGATGCCGCGCGCGAGGCAGGGGGCGCGCGGGCCAAGGCCGAGGATATGGCGGCCCTGACCAGTGATCTGGACGCCATTGCACGCATTCCTGATCGCAACCTTGCCCTTGTGACGCTCGCGCAAAACGCGCTGATCCGGGCGGTCACGCAGCAAGGGCTGTTCTTGCAAAAAAGCTGGACCGCGCGCGATGCGTTGCGCCGCTTGCCACGGGATATGGCCCATCGTGAGACGCTCAGCGATTTGGTGGCGGCAGGCGAGAGGGTGCTTTTTGGCGGACGCGACGTGCCTGAGGATGATTTTCAGGATTTCCTCGCCCGCATTCGCCCGCTCTTTTCCAAGGTCGCATCATGACCGATGCCGTGACGCCCACCCGCAGCGGCCCCAAGACGGAAACGTGGATTTTCGGTGTTCTGGTGATCCTCGGCGTGGCCTTGCTGTTTTACCTCTCTGGGCAGCGTCAGCAGGTGTTGCGCGCCTCACCCGCCGGGTTTGACGGGTTGCAAGTGTGGCTGGCGAAAAACGACCTACCTGCGCAGAATTTTACAGGCGGTTGGGTGGTGGACCCAGAGAATATCGACCTGCTGGTGATGCCGCTTTACGACACAGAACTTGATGAACGCCGCGATCGGCCCCGCACCAAGGAAGAGCTGTTGTTTCAGCAGGATGAAACCGATCAGCGCAGCGCGACCCTGCGCGACAAGGCCAGCGAAATGACAAGCCTTTTGGTGCTGCCCAAATGGCGCTCTGGCATGCGGTTGACGGGGCTGGGGCATCCGCAGCTTCTGGTGGAACCCGAAGGTCTTGATGATGCGCTTCTGGACCTGACGGGCGTGTCGATGCGGGTGGGGCGGATCCC
>JBCCDT010000193.1:0-2701 GCA_039030635.1 Pseudomonadota bacterium | reverse complement strand
CAGTCTTCGGCACGCCGACCGCCACGGCAATCGCGGCCGGGGGCGTGGTCAATGGATCAAGGCGGCTGGCGGCCACAAGACCGGCGGGGGTGAGGGATGTGCACGCCCCGAGCGAGAGGGCGAGACAGGCGAAAATGGCGGCTTTGGGCGACATGGATGATCCTTTGACTTGCATGATTCGAATTTAAGATTTAATGTAAAACATGAAATAAGTAAAACGGAGCCTGAAATGATCGACCCAGATAGCGTCACCCGTCCGGCACAGCGTTTGCAGGCCGTCATGACAACGGGCGCGGCGGTTTTGATCCTCGCGATGATGGGTCTTGCCGTGGCGATGATGACCAACCTTGGCGGCTTGGGTATGACATTGGCCGACATGGCTGGATTTGGCAGTGGGCCCTTAAAAACCTGGCAAAGCCTGGGGTTGAGCGCCGTCGTGGCGGCCCATATCGCCGTGTGGATCATTCTTTTTGCGCTGGTCGGTCGCGTGTTTGGGCATCTCGCAGACGGCGATGCAGACGCGGCGGCAGGGCAGGCGCGGCGGTTGTCCTATTGGCTATGGGGGATGCTGATGTGGGGGATTGTCTCGCAGATGATTGTATCCGTCGTGGCGACCTGGGGCTTTGGTGACGGGCAGCGGGAACTGACGATTGGCCTTGGCACAGCACAGATTTCCATTGCGCTGTCTGCTCTCATTGCAGGTTTCATGGCCCGCGCCTTTGCGCTGGGCGCAGAGCTTTGGCGCGATCACAGGGAAATGGTGTGAGCATGGGCATTATCGTCCGGCTCGATGTGATGCTCGCCTTGCGCAAAATGACGTCGCGCGAATTGGCGGCCAAGATAGGGATATCAGAGCAGAACCTGTCACTGCTTCGGTCCGGCAAGGTGCGGGGCGTGCGCTTCAATACCTTGTCGGCGATCTGTGCCGAGTTGGAGTGTCAGCCGGGCGACCTCTTGGAGTTTGAGGCCGATGCCACGGAATAAGCCGAAGTGGCTGTCTCTATGACGACTGTGCGGATGAAGGCGCAGAAAATTTGTATTTTCTGCGCATTTTCTTCCTAGAAAATGGTGCCTTGTTCTCAGACTGCGAGGTTGGGGATGATCTGCTTTTTGCGGCTCATGATGCCGGGCAGGACCACGCTGTCGCCGCTGACGTCTGCGGAGAAGGATTTCTCGGCCACAGTTTTCACCAGGTCGTTGGGCACCAGAAGCGTCGCCTCTTCTTTGAGGATGTCCACGACAAAAAGCAGCACCTGATCGACGCCGTCTTCGGCCGCCACATCGCCCATGGAGGTCATGAGGCTTGCCTTGCGCGACAGCACCACGTCCGGCGCGGTGGTTTCCAAAACGGAGACGCGGAATTTCGTGTCGCCCACGGCGTATTCCTTGCTGTCCATGCGCAGAAGCTCAGCATCAGAAAACGCGGAGACGTCCGATTTCGCCTCAAACATTTGCGATGCGTAGGCATTGATATCGAGTCCCAGATCCGCGCCCAGTTTCTCCGCCAGCGCCTTGTCATGGGGCGTTGTCGTCGGCGAGCGGAACTCGAGCGTGTCAGACAGGATGCAGCTTAGCGCCGTGCCCTTGGCCCAGTCGGGCATCTTCGCGGCGTCATCACCCATGAGGTCGATCATGATTGTGGCCGTACAGGCGAGCGGACGGATCGTGATGTCGATGGGCCCCGCTGTTTCCAGCCCGCCCACCAGCTTGTGGTGGTCAATGATGGCTTGGATATCGGCTGCGTTGATCGCATCAGGCAGTTCTGCAGGGTTATTGGTGTCGACGATGACGCAAGGTTGGCCAGCCTCCACATCTGATATGATACGTGGTTTCGGCAGGTCCCAATGCGTGAGCATAAACGCCGCTTCCGTGTTGGGTTCGCCCAACAGGACCGCTTCGGCATCGCCGCCTTTGACCTCATTGAGGTACCAGGCCCAAAGAATGGGGGAGCCAGTCGAATCTGTGTCAGGGGATTTGTGGCCGAAAACGAGCGTGGTCATGGGGGTGCGCCTCTTGGGTGTGTCTGGATTTTGCGCGCCTTATAGGAGGGCTGGGTGAGGTTGTCACTAGCGCAGGAAGGGACGGTTAAGCGCCCGGCGTGGAATCAAGGGCCAACGGCCCGCCGCGCCTTCGCAAGGCCGTCCCGGGGCCTGGCGAAATGACAATTGCAGGCCATAGCTCGGAGGGTCGGCGGGGTTGATGGATAAAGCGCTGCTGATCAGACGTCAGATCGCCACGCCACGGCCTTCCGAAGGCGCGGCTCTGTTCTTCTTTTGCCGGGGCTTGTAGGGGTTTTGGTATGGTGACCCTGTCGGAAACAGATCTTTATGCACCCGTTAAATCCTGGCTGGAGGGCCTTGGGTATGAGATCAAGGCCGAAGTTGGGGCGGCGGATGTTGTGGCCCTGCGCGAGGGCGAAGAGCCCTTGATCGTCGAGTTGAAGACTGGGTTTTCCCTCACGCTGTTGCAACAGGCCGTGGCACGGCAGGCGGTGACGGATGCGGTCTATGTGGCTGTACCGCGCTGGGCGGGCAAGGCGGGCTGGCGGGCGTTTAAGGGCAATGTCGGGCTATGCAAGCGGCTGGGTGTGGGGGTGTTGAGTGTGACGCTCAAGACGGGTGCGGTGCAGGTGCATTGTGATCCGGTGCCGTTTCAACCGCGCAAATCCAAACGCAAGCGCGCGGCGCTGTTGAAAGAGTTT
>JBCCDT010000192.1:0-2850 GCA_039030635.1 Pseudomonadota bacterium | reverse complement strand
GCCCAGTTCGACCGCCTGTTGCTGGGTGAGGGCGATGACGCCTGCCTTTGAGGTGCCATACGCGACGCGCAGGGTTGAGGCCCGCAAGCCGGAGATGGAGGCGATGTTCACGATTGCCCCTTGGGTCGCGGCGAGGGCTGTCGTGAAGGCTTGGGTCATCAGGAAGACACCGTCAAGATTGGTTTCCATGACCGTGCGCCAGCGGGTGAAATCGGTGTCCTCGATGGGGCCAAAATCGGCGACGCCTGCATTGTTGATGAGGGCGTCAATTTTGGTGTGGTTCGCGGCAAGCATTGCGACCTGATCTTTGTCAGAGACATCTGCAACAACGCTTAACGTTTCTTCCAGCGGCCAGGCAGCGTTTTCCAAAGCGGCCTCATCCCGGTCGACCATGATGACACGATAGCCCGCCTCTAAGAAGTGTTTGGTCGTGGCCAAACCGATGCCGCGGGCAGCGCCTGTGACGAGAGCGGTTTTCAAAGGTGGCCTCCAAGCCTTTTCATAGATGCCGATTTAGGTATTTTTAACAAGAAAGAAGGCGCGGAACGTTGCTGCTTCTTTCTTGTTTCAAATACCTAAATCCATCTGTTTGATTTAAAACGAGGGTCGGTTAGGTCGCAGCGATCATATCGGCCATGGTAACGATCACTTCAGCCTGCTTAATTGACGCAATGTCAACAAGGCGGCCTTTGTAGGTGGTGGCACCTTCGCCGCGAGCTTTCGCGTCTTCCATCGCTTTAAGGATTTCGCGGGCTTCGGTGACAGCTTCTTCTGACGGCGTGAAAATCTCGTTGGCCAGTGCAATTTGCTTAGGGTGGATGGCCCATTTGCCAACCATGCCCAAAGTGGCGGAGCGCAACGCCTGGGCGCGGAAGCCTTCATCGTCGGAAAAATCACCAAAAGGGCCATCGACGGGCAGAAGCCCGTGCGTGCGGCAGGCGGCGACGATGGCGGCTTGGGCCCAGTGCCAGGGGTCGGACCAGTATTTTTCACCCTCGCGGTGCATATAGTAGTTTTCTTGCGTTCCGCCGATGCCGGTGGTGGCCATGCCCATGGAGGCTGCGAAATCCGCAGCACCGAGGCTAAGAGCCTGCATGCGGGGGCTGGCGGCGGCGATTTCCTCGACGTGGGAAATGCCGGCTGAGGTCTCGATGATGGCCTCGAACGAGATGGGTTTCGTACGGCCTTTGGCGGCCTCAACGGAGGTCACGAGCGCGTCGACGGCGTAGATGTCAGAGGCGTTGCCCGCTTTCGGGATCATGATCTGGTCGAGGCGGTCGCCTGTGTTTTCCAGCAGGTCCACGACATCCTTGTACCAGAACGGGCTATCGAGGCCGTTGATGCGGACGGAGAGGTATTTGTTGCCCCAATCGACGTCATTGATCGCCTCGATGGTGTTTTTACGGGCGATGTCTTTGTCGGTGGGGGCGACGCTGTCTTCGAGATCGATATTGATCACGTCGGCCGCAGAGGACGCCATTTTTTCGAAGAGTTTGGTGTTGGAGCCCGGGCCGAAAAGTTGGCAGCGGTTGGGGCGGGCGGGGGCGGCGGGTTGGAGACGGAAGCTCATGATCAGGACCTCATTTGGGGTTGCGGCGAACGCGTTGGCGCATCGGGTAGGGGAATGTGCGGGGCGCTGCAAGGCGGTTTTGGGTGAGATGGCGGGGTTATAAACGACATATCTGCGCGAAAACTCTGTCGTAAACGGAAGCGATTTTGAAACCGAACGCGCGCCTACTGACGGCAGGATCGTTCCGACTATGCGAGGTTCCCATGCGTCGCGCGCTTCTGGCCAATTGGTCACTTTTTCTTGGCATGATGTTGTTAATGGTGGCCAACGGGCTGTTGGTGACGCTCCTGACGATACGGGGGGCGACGCTTGGGTTTTCGGACCTGGAGATTTCGATCATGCAGGCCTGTTATCCGTTGGGCGCGTTGGCGGGCACTATCCTAACGCCGCGCCTGATTGAGAAGGTTGGTCATATAAGGACGTTTAGCGCGCTGGCCTCGATGGTTTCCGTGGCGGCGATTGCGCATTTGTTGACGAGCGATCCGGTGAGTTGGTCGCTGATGCGGCTGCTGGCTGGGTTCTGTTTTCCGGGGCTGTATGTGATCACGGAAAGCTGGCTGAATGCGCAGGCAGAGAACCGGACGCGGGCGCAGATCCTTTCGGTGTATTTTATCATTCAGACGGCCGGGCCTGCGCTTGGAACCGCGATGATTGCGCTGCCGGATCCCAGCGGGAATATGCTTTTTGGGTTATCTTCGATCCTGCTGTCGGTGGCGATTGTGCCGTTGCTTTTGTCCAACGTCCGCGCACCGGAATACACCGCGCCGGATCGCATGCCTGTGACAAGGCTTTTTAGAGTCTCGCCCATGGCGGTGCTGGGGATTGTGATCATGGGGTCAGGCGTTGTGGGGTGGTTTATCAGCCTGCCGCTGATTGCGCTCAATGCCGGGTATAGTGAAAGTCAGGCGTCTTTTGCGCTGGTGGTGGCGATGTTGGCGGCGGCGGTTTCGCAATACCCGATCGGATGGCTGTCTGACCGGATTGACCGGCGGTATGTGGTGATTGGGCTGTCGCTCGTTTCCGTGCTGGCCGCACTTTGGATGGCGATTGATACAGATCCGTCGCGCATCTTTGTGGGCTATGCGGTGATCGCCGCTGTGACCTTGCCCGTCTATTCGATTCTGGCCGCCCACGCCAATGATCAGCTGAGCCCAGCGCAGATCATTCCGGCGTCGGGGACCATGGCTTTCTTGCTGCAACTGGGGCAGTTCTTCGGTATGTTGATTGCGCCTAACCTGGTCCGTCTGGCCGATGGGCGAGGCTTGCAGATCATGCTGATT
>JBCCDT010000191.1:0-2928 GCA_039030635.1 Pseudomonadota bacterium | reverse complement strand
GCCGTCGTCGAGAAAGAAAAGCAGGTCCAGATGGACATCGCCCGCGAAAGCGGTAAGCCCGAAGCGGTCATCGAAAAGATGATCATTGGCCGGATGAAAAAGTACATGTCCGAAGTGACGCTGCTGAACCAGTCCTTTGTGGTGAACCCTGACCTGACCGTGGCCAAAGCCGCCGAAGAAGCAGGCGCGACGATCACAGGTTTTGCCCGCCTTGAAGTGGGCGAAGGCATCGAAGTGGAAAAAGAAGATTTTGCCGCAGAAGTGGCCAAGGTCGGCCAGTCCTAAGACTGCCAAGTCTCAACCGAACCAGAAGGGGCGCCGCGATGCGCCCCTTTTTTGTTGCCATGCGGACGGTCCCCGTGTTTCGCTATCCTTCTTTGAAGGATGCGCATTATGTCCGACCGCAAATTGTATTTAGGCGCGCTCACCGACAATCGGCGTTGGGACAAAGTGGCGATCCGCAACGATGATGTATTCGTGGTCACGCCGCCCAAATGCGGCACCACGTGGATGCAGACCATTGTGGCTCTGTTGATCTCCGGCGATCCCGAGATGGAAACCGAACTGTCTGTCAAAATGCCGTGGGTCGATATTCGCGTGCGAGAGATGGACGAGGTTGCCGCGCGGCTTGAGGCACAGACACCGCGCCGGTCGATGAAAAGCCACACGCCCATGGACGGGCTGCCCTGGCATGACGTTGCGCAGTATCTGTGCGTGTTCCGCCATCCACTGGATGCGCATTTTTCCTACCGCAAGCATGTGCGGAACATCCCGATGAACTGGTTTGATCACTGGTATCCGGAGGAGGACCCTGATGGCGTCACGTTCCGACGGTTTCTGGACGGTGGGGGCGAGGGGTGGGATCTGGACGCGATGCCTTTGGCCACCATCCTGCGTCACTACACAACCGCGCGGGCCCTTGCGGAGCGACCCAATGTCAGCCTGTTTCACTATTCGGATATGAGCCGCGACCTGCCCGGGACATTTGACCGTGTGGCAGGGCTGTTGGGGATCACCTATCCGCCCTCCGTGATGGATAGCCTGATCGCCGCCGCCACATTCGATCATATGAAGGGGCAGGCCAAACGCTACGCGCCTTCAGGGGGCAAAGGGTTTATGAAATCCGATGCGGAGTTCTTTCACAGCGGAACTAGCAACAAATGGGTGGGCGTGCTGAGCACTGAAGAGTTGACCGCCTATGACGCGATGATGGAGGCGCATCTGAGCGCTGAGGATCGCGCGTGGCTGGAATTTGGTGATGGCGCGCCATGATGCTGGAGGTCAGTGGCGGCCATCGCCTGCACATTGAGCAATCAGGGCAGGGGGCGGATGCGCTTGTGCTACATGGCGGGCCGGGGTCGGGGTGCCGCCAGGGCCACTACGATCTGTTTGATCTGTCCCGCTATCGCGTCACATGCATGGATCAGCGCGGCTGCGGGCGAAGTACGCCGCTGGCCTCGGAAACGTCGGCTGCGCTGGATCACAACACAACGCCCGACCTCATCGCCGATATCGAGGCTGTTCGGGAGCATTTTGGGGTAGAGGCTTGGGTGATTTTTGGCGGGTCGTGGGGATCGACCCTGGCCATGGCCTATGCGCAGACCCATCCCAACCGCGTGCGCGCGATGGTGCTGGCCGGGGTTGCGACCACCGCCGCCAGCGATCTGCGGTGGCTGTACGGAGATGTCGGCGCGATGTTTCCCGAAGCCTATGCCGCGTTTTGCGCGTTTGTCCCTGACATCGATCCTGATCCGGTAAACACGCCAAAAAGAATCGCCGCATACTCTGCGGCCTTGCGCGATCCCGACACGGCGCAGGCCGCCGCAGATGCGTGGTGTGCGTGGGAAACCGGGATTTTTGGCGGCTCGATCCATGATAAAGGATCGCGCTATTCTGATCGGTCTTTCCGGCTTGGGTTTGCGCGCATTGTGACGCACTATTTTGCAAATGAGGCGTGGTTGGAAGAAGACGCGCTGCTTCGCAATGTCGAAAGGATTGCGCATATCCCGTGTCACATGATCCACAGTAGGTTTGATCCGTCCTGTCCACTGCGCGGTCCCTGGGCTTTGGCGCAATCCTGGCCAGCGGCAAAGCTACAAATTCTGGGGGGCACGAGTCATTCGGCACTGGATGACGAGATGCGCACTCAGATCAGGGCGGCGACGGATCGTCTGATTGCGTGAAAGGCGCAGTCAGGCGGGGTTTGATTTGGGACAAAACCCCGCCCTTATCTGCGCGCCCGGTAGCCACGGGGATGAGACATCAGGCGCTTAGAAATCCGACCCACCTGCGGATCAATACGCAGGTGAGCCGGGTCCGGTCAGACCGGTCGGAAATGAGGGCCTCTGAAATCCCAGAGGATCTTTCCCGGTGCTCCCTGGCTAAAGCCACCACTCACGGAACACCTGTAGAATGCGCTTTAACGCCGAATTAACAAAGTCCGGGATTCCTTACCTAAGGGTCAAAAATTACTTTTGACGCTACGGCGCATGAAATTTCGTGACTTTTGGCCCGTTTTCGCGTGTATATTTACGTATGTTCACTACTATGGCGGGAAGTGCCGGAAGGCGACTGGCCCGAATACGGCAGTTCAAGAGAATCAGAATGCGACTCACTCAGTGATTCCATCGCTTTCCAGCGAGAGAATGGCGCACCTGAAACCCTGTCATAGGTGATCACATTGCCCCCGCCACCGGGCCCCTGATCATGGGTGCGGCTGATCGGCAAACCGGCCCGCGCGCAGTAAAGCAACGTGCCCACGGCCCCGTGTCCAACAACCAGAATATCGCCCGGCGGGGCAGCCGCGTTCAGGCGGTCAATCGCTGCCGTGATCCGGGCCTGCGCATCCACCGCCCGTTCCCATCCTTGCGTCGACGTTTCCGGGTCTGCAAAGAACGCATTTGCCAAAGCCTCAAACGCGGGGCCGGG
>JBCCDT010000190.1:0-3144 GCA_039030635.1 Pseudomonadota bacterium | reverse complement strand
GGCATCATCGCGACGACGGCCGTGACCAGGTCGAGCCCTTCGTCATAGACACGCGCATTCAGCGTCTGGTCCAGACGGCAGCTGTCAGATTGACCCTTGGGCCGGATGATCGCCTTGTTGCGCGCGAGCGATATTGCAGCCTCAGACAGGCGGTTTTTCTTATCGGTGTTCAGCTCACCGTTATGGGCCATCAACCGGAAGGGCTGCGCCATGGACGGGTGCGGATCGGTGTTGGTGGAAAAGCGCGTATGGAAATACATCGTGTGGACGGCGTGACCCTCGTCCGACAGATCGGCAAAATAGGGCACGATCTCCCACGAATTGAGCCGCCCCTTAAAGACCTGCATGCGGGAGCTGAGTGAGAGCGGATAAAGCCCCGCCAGCGCCTCATCGGTGTAGGCCACGGCCTCAATATCCAAAAGCGCCTCGTGGATGCGC
Source organism: Pseudomonadota bacterium (assembly GCA_039030635.1). Lineage (GTDB taxonomy): Bacteria > Pseudomonadota > Alphaproteobacteria > Rhodobacterales > Rhodobacteraceae > Roseovarius. Next base: position 2,706 of record JBCCDT010000190.1, on the reverse strand, counting down.
GTATCCAGCAACGCCCCCTGAAGGTGATCCGCCGCGGTGAAGACCCATTGGCGGATCGGCAACTGCCATTTGACGGCACGCTCACCAATGGCGTCATTGTTGACCGGTACATCGCGGGACACAACCACGTCCAGTTCGCACTCGGCCAGCGCATTTTCAATGATCTCAAATGCACGCGCATGTTGCGCGGGATCGGCAGGCAGGAAGAAATTGCCCACACCGAACGCCCCGGGCTGCAGATCAACACCGCTCAGCTTGCGGAAAAACCCAAGGGACAGATCAACAGACACCCCGGCCCCGTCGCCCACACCTTCAGAGGACATCCCGCCCCGGTGAGGCACGGCGCATAGCGCTTGATGGCCCTTGAGCAGCACATCGTGGGATTGAACGGAATCCTTTCGGGTCAAAAACCCAACACCACAGGCGCTATGTTCTTGCTCAGGGTCGTAAAGACCGGTCGGAAATTCAACGTTCAGGTCCAAGTGTCCTTGCCCTCTTGTCAGGTGTCATCGCGCCAGTCAGCGCAGATTTTATATGGTGGGAGCGTGTCGGGCCCGATCCTTTGGCCCAGTCTCCGCGTCACGCCCCATGTCATCGCCATAAATAGCTAATGCCGGGCCGCACCAAGTAGCGCTATTCCCCTTCAGGATCAAGCACTCACGATGTTGCAGCCCACGCTACATACCAAATGCAGGCCATCGCATCAATCTTGACGGTGCCGCATGCCTGATTTGCTGGCAGTTTGGCCGGATTTGCGGTGTATATTTCGATGAAACCGTCACACAGCCGATGTTTTTCGGAACCAGAGGCGCATGCGGAGGCAACATTTGTCGCAGGCGCGTCAAAATGCATAAGCAGAGCTCCGCATGGGCCGCAATAGCCTGCACGGTCGAAGTGACTGAATTTCTTGGAATTATTCTAAATCTGAGTGTTTTGCTATGGAATTTTAATGCCGTATATTCCAGACTATTTCTGTCATGTATATGAAAAATAACGATTTTCACTTTACAATCGTTCTAAGGAGACCTATCTTTTTCCTCAGTTAGGAAGCTAGCTCTCGCACCCGAGATGCAACAAGCTTTGAGCAAGCAAGCAAGCGTAAAGCCAGCCAGCGAGCCCCGCCAGTCACATCCAGGTTGCCAGCCCTCCTGACGCGCAAACCACTGCAATAAACCAGAGCATCGCCCATCGCGGTGCTCTTGGTGGTTTTAAGGGACCGTGCTACCCAACCCGCATGACCCAGCAGCGCGAAAAAAACGACCCGATCCGCCCCACCGATGATGGAGCCCGCGCGCTAGCCCGTGGTTTGATGGATGACGCCCGCTTTGGCGCCATTGCGGTAACGGACCCCGACACGCAAAGCCCGTCTGTCACCCGCATCGCCATCGGCACCACGCCAGATGGCGCGCCGGTGACGCTGATTTCCGATCTGTCGTCCCACACCGGCGCGCTAAAGGCCAATCCGCGCTGTTCCCTCTTGCTCGGCGAACCCGGCCCCAAGGGGGATCCGCTGACCCATCCGCGCATCACGCTGGATTGCAGGGCCCGGTTTTTGATGAAAGGTGCAGCAGGCTATGACGCCCTGCGTGATCACTACCTGGCGACGCACCCCAAATCGAAGCTTTACATAGACTTTCTGGATTTCAATTTCGTGGTGTTTGAGGTGAGCGATGCGCGGCTGAACGGCGGGTTTGGAAAGGCGTTTCGCCTGACGCCTGCTGATTTGGGTTTTGGCTAAGCAAACAAACCTCAAAATCCTGACACGAACAGAGCGCCTTCGCCTGGCCCCGGTCTGGCGATCCGAACCTGTGAACAGCAGCGCTTTATCCATCCACTACCGGACTCCATCTGAGCAACAGTCTGCAGTTGCCATTTCGCCAGGCCCTCGCGGGGGTCAGGCGAAAGCGTAGCGGGCTCTTCAAATCCGCAAAGCCACCTCAGACATCCGCGCATAAAACGGCCAGTGGTGATCCAGATAGTCGCGCAAATGCCCCGCCCCGTCTGCCACGGCCGCTTCAAACTCCATCTCCACTCGCACCATCTCTTCGGCATCCGCAGACCGGATCCCCGACGACGTGCTCGCCGCCTCATGCCACGCACTCACCCCGTCCCAATCCTCAGGCGGGCGCCCCCAATCGAACGCCTCTGCGCGCCACTCAAGCCCCAACGCGCCCCAAAACGCCTTCATCGTCGCGCGCGGGTCGGTGCGCACGGTTTCGGCCTCCACCACCACCGCGGGCAGACCGGCCGCACGCACGGCCTCGTAAAGCTGCCACTGCGTCTCCAACCCGATCTCATGCAGGCTCACGTCCGGATCCAGTTTGTGATAGCTCAGGATCGCGGCCATCGGGTGCCTGATGAGGAAGGCATGGGTCACGCGGCGCAGAAACGCGGGATCTTCGGCCATGCGCGGCATCACGTAATAGGGCATATCCTTAAAACACACCGGCCCCGCCTCGGCGCGCGCCACCAACATATCCCGGATCGCAGCGTACTCGGTGGGATGGCCCGCATCCACGTCAAAGCCTGGAAACGCGCCGCGCCTCTCACCGATGTAATAGTGATACATGAAGGGCTCATGCAGGCAGGTCAGGTCGCCACGTTCGCGCATGAGCCGCTCCAGCGCGGTAGACATAGAACGCGGATGCGACCAGATCGCGATAAGCTTGTGCATGGTGGCCCCTCCCTAAGGGGGAGCCTAGCCCG
>JBCCDT010000189.1:0-3326 GCA_039030635.1 Pseudomonadota bacterium | reverse complement strand
TTCCAGGCCAATGTCCACGCGGGCCGTTACCTTGCGGGCGATTGGGGGGCCACGCTTGAGGTGGCGCGGGAATTCAACAATGGCTGGCTGATCGGGGCCTTTGCCACCAAGACGAATGTGTCATCCACGCAGTTCGGGGAAGGCTCTTTTGACAAGGGCTTCTTCTTTCGCATTCCCTTTGCCTGGATCCTTGGTAATGAGACAAAGCGCGGCTATTCCAACCTGATCCGGCCGATCCAGCGGGATGGTGGTCAGCGCGTGGTGGTGCCGGGCCGGCTTTATGAGGCTGTCACAGAACCGCATCGCGCCAATGTCGCGGCCAGCTGGGGGAAATTCTGGAAATGACCCTCAGACGCATCTTTACGATCCTGGGGCTGGGCGGTGCGATGTTGCTGGCGGCCTGCGGCAATGACGACAAGCGGCTTGATCCCAAGCAGGTGGCGGGGATCATTCGCCAAGGCGTGCAGGATCGTTACAACCCGCCGCCGGATCGCGACAAAGATGCGCTGATCGAGGCGGCCAGCCGGGAGGCGCTGACGCTGGCGCCGCCGGAGGACCCTTTGGCCAGCATTCGGTTTGACTCCGTGGGCATCGCGGCGGTGCTGCGCCGGATTGAAACCAACGGTCAGCATATTGTCTGGGCGGCCTGGGGCTCCAGCGATCGGAAATCTATCATCACCAAGAACGGGATGATCACGGCCACACGGGGTCTGCGCAAGGATCTGATGTCGGCGGAGGCGGATGCCGTTTTGGGTTTGGTCCGCAACCTCGAGGAAGGCGATGTGCCTTATACGCTGCGCTATCTGGACGGGGATTTTGAGGTCGTCGAGGCCAAATACACCTGCACGGTGTCGCGCGGATATGACAAGACTGTCGCGCTGGCCACCGGACCGACGCCTGCTTTGCAGATGTTCTCAAGCTGCGTGTCCGCCAACCGGGTCTTTGTTGATCTGTTCTTGGTGGATTACTCAGGTCGCATCATCGAAATGCGCCAATGGGTCGGACCCATCCTGGGCTTTGCCTATATGGCGCAGCTGCGCTGAGGCTGCGGCACTCCGCTTCGACATCGCACGTTCAGTTGAGGCAATAAAAAACGGGCTCCGAAGAGCCCGCTTTTCCCAAACGCTGTGAAGCGATTAGTTTGTGGTCGTGGTCGTCGTGGTGGTCGTACCAACAACATTGCCATCGTCGTCCAGCACGAGGGCCAGACCAAGGATCGCACCAGCCGCAATCAGAGCAACAGTTTCGTCGCTGAGATTGGTCAGGTTTTGACCTTGAGTCGAAACAAACGGGTCTGCCGTCTGTTGCGCGATGGCAGGAGCAGCACCGACCGTCGTCAGAGCGGCGATCGCCACGAGGTTCATAAGTTTAGTCATTGTCTTCTCCAAACCGGTTTAGAGATCGCTTGGACCTCTTGTCCAAACGATAATGTGCACTGTTTGATAGTTCAATATCCGATTGTGTGGAAGCGTGAACTCAGCAAACACATGCGCATGTGCAAATTTACAACGCAGGTTCGGCCAAACAGGTGAAAAATGGCCTAATTTACAAGCAGTTCCGCCCCTTATCCCGCGTCCCGCAGGGCCACGATATCCGATGAGATCACCTCTTGGCCGGTGTTCATCACGAGGACAGGCACACCATTTTCATTGCGCGCTTCGATGATTCGACCCTCAACCGACACGGCAGAGGTGCCAACCACCTCCCCCTGGAGGAGAGATTCTACCGCCAGGTTATATGTGCCCGGCGCAAGCGGTTGCCCGTTGACATCAAGAGGTTGCCAGGCTGTTTCCTGTCGCGTGGTGGGCACCTGATAGCGGGCCACCTCAACACCGGCGTCGTTTTTGACGACCAGCTGCGCGGTGTCGGCAGCAGTGGAGCCTTCGGTCACGATGGTCACCGGATCACCGGTGTAGTTCACGGGCATGATCGCTTTGGCGTTCATACCGACCCAGCCGGACAGCTGGGAAATGCCCATCGCGCCCAATTCAGCGCTTAGGCTGGTCAACAGCTCATTGGTGAGCACCTGTTGTTCCACACTCGAAAACGTCGCCAATTGGGAGGCGAATTCAGTGGAATCGACAGGGTTGAGCGGATCCTGATTTTCGATCTGTGCTGTCAGCATGCGCAGGAACGTATCGAAATCAGAGCTGATCGCGCCGGTATTGCCCTCATCCCCGGACGCGGTGGACGGGGGGGTGGTGAATGCCGATGGGCGGGTTGCGTCGGTGATGTCCATGCTCTCTCCTATCTCAAAGCCGAATGTCCACGGCCCCATCGCCCAGAATGAGCGTTTGGATCAACGATGGCGGCTCAGCCCCATCATCAGACACGGCCAGGCCAGGCAGCGTATCATCGGACGGGTCTGGCCCGTCATCGAACATGGCCGCGGCCTGCTCTTGCTGGTCAGATCCTTCAAATGAGAAGGTCGCGCCGTCATATCCAATGTCGCGGAAATCATCGGCCAGAAGCTCCGCATTGCGGCGCATCAGATCCAATGTCTCAGGGCGGTCCGCCTGAATGGAGACGACCATCCCTGCATCCGCGCTCGACAGGCTGATCCGCACGCGGCCAAGTTCGGCCGGGCTGAGCGTCAGTTCAACCGTGCGGTTGGCATTGTTCTGAATGGCAACGGCGATCTGACGCGTGACCTGTTGCGCCTGTGCCGGGCTCATCGGGGTGGGCAAACCCTGTTGCGTGGTGGCGCCCAAGGTGGTGATCCCACGCGCATCCCGCGCCGGACCTTCCCCATCTAGGGCCAAAGGATTGGCATCGAGCCCCGCAAGGTTGAGTGGCGTCTGCTCCGTCAGAGTGGTCAGTTGAGGTGGTAGGGTGGGAGGCGCCAGCGGCGTTGTCACGGGGCGAAGAGGCGGCATGTCACGGCCGACGATGTCAGAGGGGATTGCACGCTCATCCGCAGGCAGACGCCCCTCAGCCCGGCGACCCTGTTCAAGGTCACGGGCCAGAGCCGATAAGCCCGGTTGCGGCGTTGCAGCCACTGCCGCGCCCGCTTGAGACGGAAGAGATCCCTCAGGCAGTGCGGTGCGAATACGCTCCGCCGCTGTGGTCATTTGGGATGTGGCCGATTGTTCGTCAAACACAGGCGTGGCGGGCGCGGTTTGCCCGGACGCCGACGTACTTTGGCCAGGCTGCGTCACCGCCGCAAGAGAGGCGCTCGCGGGTGAGCCAGCCGGCACCCCGCCGAGCGGGGACGTGCCCGCGGTCAGCGCAGATTGCACGCCTTCGACTTGTGATTGCAGCCTCAAGGCCGCGGCCTGAACCGCGCTGCCCGATTGGGCCGTTGAGGCCAATGTTTGCAAGGCCGT
>JBCCDT010000188.1:0-3338 GCA_039030635.1 Pseudomonadota bacterium | reverse complement strand
CTGTTCTGACTTGAGCCGATTTGGGCTTTCGATGCTTGCGGGGGTGGCCATCCTGGCCGCCCTCATCTTTTTGTCCGTGTTCTACGGCACCACGAAAATTCCGTTTCGCGACATCATTGGAGCCATGTTCACCGGCCTCGGCCTGACGGACGCAGAGCCCACACCGATGCACCGCATTGTTTTTGAATTGCGCCTGCCCCGCGCGCTGTTCTCCGCCATCATCGGCGCAGGTCTTGGTATCGTCGGGGTCGTCCTTCAAACCACCACGCGCAATGATCTGGCCGATCCGTTTCTCTTTGGCCTGTCTGCCGGGGCCGCCGCCGGGGCCGTTTTCGTCATCACGGTCACGGGCGATGTTTTGGGCATTTGGACCCTCCCGCTCGCGGCCTTTTGCGGCGGCATCGTGGCCTCGCTCAGTGTGCTGGCGTTGGTGCACAACCTGCGCAGCTCTGCCCCGGAAAAGCTGATCCTCGCCGGGCTCGCCGTCTCATTCCTCTTTGCCGCGCTGACCAATTACCTGATCTTCGCAGGCGATAGCCGCGCCGCCCATTCCATCGTTTTCTGGATGCTGGGCGGGCTGGGCCTCTCGCGCTGGGAAACGCTTCCCTTGGTCCTTTTCGGGCTGGCTCTGATTCTCGGCTATGCCAGTTTCCGCCGCCGCTGGCTCGATGCGCTTTTGGCGGGTGATGCCGCCGCGGTGAGCCTTGGTGTCCCGGTCACGCGGTTGCGCATTTCCATGTTCCTCGTCGCCGCCTTGGCCACAGCCACGTTTGTGTCTGTTGCAGGTGTGATCGGCTTCATCGGTCTTATGGTGCCCCATCTGGCACGCGGGATCGTGGGCGCGCTCCATACGCCCCTGATCCCAACGGCGGCCATCATTGGGGCCATGCTGCTCACCGCATCTGATATCGTTTCCCGCCTCGTTCTGGCCCCGCAGGAGATCCCGGTGGGCATTGTCACCACCTCGCTTGGCGCAATTTTTGTCTTTGTTCTGCTGTTCAGCACCAAGAGGCGCGAGATGCGGTGATCACGCGTCGCGGTGCCATTTGTGGCTCAGCCGCGTTTCAAAGTTTTTGTGCCAGATCGGTTGCACCACCGGGTGCCGGGCCACATGCGCCGTGATCGCCGCGCAGCCCGGCAGATCCGGGCGCTTTTTGTGCCAGGCATAAAGCATCGCCAGCAAAACATCGCAGGCCGACATCCGCGCGCCCAGAATAAACCCGCCTTTGCCCAACCCCTGCTCAAGACATTGAAACGCCGCATGGGTGCGCGCCTCGGCAGCCTCAGTGACGCTTGCGATCATGGCTTGATCGGCCACCTCATCGCCCTGCGTGACGCAAAACCGTTTCGGATAGGTCCGCCGCAAAATCCCCTCATAGGTATTGACGCACAGGAACACAGACCACCGCAAAAACAGCGGATCACTGTCGATCCAAAGATGCGGTCCGTCGCGCAGGCCGGGCTCCACCTGCGCCAGATAGGCCAGGATCGCGGCCAGCTCTGTCATCACGGTTCCATCGTCCAACACCAGCACAGGCACCTGACCCCAGGGGTTGAGATGCCCGATCTTGTCGCTCAAGGGCTCATTGGGCAGGGAGGCGATATTTTCCAACTGATATGGCGCGCCAGCAAGCTCCAGCACGGCCTCAACCACAAACCCGCCTGACCCGGATCTATTGTACAGCGTATATGACACGTGAACCCCAATTTTTGCATCGCGACAGCCCTGCCACGAGACTGCGAGCAGGGCAACCGACGCGTGCCATGAGACATTTTGTGCGCCTCCGTGAAGGGCGGTGAGAATGGTCTTGGAAAGACGCTCAAAACCCGTTTAAGTGATCCCATGAACGCAACTCGTTTGATCACAGCCGCCCACCGCGCCCTGACCCTTGTGGTCTTGGTGTCCGTGATGTTGCTGAGCTTGGGCCACAGGCATCATGCTGTCGCTGAGCCGTTGGATCCAGCCGTCGCCGCGTTCGTCGCATCAGGGGGGCAGATATCTGACCTCTGCGATCTGACTGGCACCTCAGAGACAGGATCAGGCGTGCATTGTCCGGCCTGTGTGCTGGGGCAAGACGTGGATCTGCCGAACCCAATCGTGTTGGTCTCTCGGGTACCCACCGATGCGGATCAGGCGGAGCTGAGCCATATCGCGCAGCTCACGCGCCACATCGCGTTTGATTTCTCAAGGACGTCGCGCGCGCCGCCTGTTCTCTAACCTCCCAAACTTGCCACCCACCCCAAAGGACGGCGCGCAAGACGCGTGACCATAGGGGAAGGCCGCTTTGGCCAGATGCAGAGACATCCAGCCCACATCGCAAATTGGCGCCGCCCGTTTGGGCGCGTCTGTCTGGCAACCTGAACTCTAAGGATACTGATATGATACACGCCCTTTCTCGCCGCCTCTTTGGCGGTCTCGTTGGCGCAGCGCTGTTGCTGCCGCTGCCTGCTTTGGCCCAAACGATCACCGTCACGGATGTGCTGGATCGTCAGGTCGAGGTCCCGGAAAACCCGCAGCGCATTTTGCTGGGTTTCTACTTTGAAGACACTTTCGCCGTCGGTGGCCCGGACGTGTATGAGCGCGTCGTCGGCATTTCCCGCGATGCGTGGGAAGGCTGGCGCGGGCTGCAATGGCAAGCCTATGTTGAGGCTGTTCCCCACATTGATGAGATCGCCGATGTGGGCGAAGTGGATGCGGGCACCTTTTCTCTGGAGGCAGCACTGGCCACGCAACCGGACGTCGCCATCATCGCGGCCTGGCAATACAATGTGCTGGGCGATGCCGTGGGCCGTATGGAAGATGCGGGCGTGCCGGTTGTCGTTCTCGACTACAACGCACAACAGGTTGAGAAACACGTCACCTCCACCCTCGCCCTCGGGGCCATCCTGGGTGAAGAGGACCGCGCCAAGGAACTGGCTGATCTCTACGCCGGTGCCCATGCCGATGTCGCCGCGCGCGTGGCCAAGGCCGAAAGCAAACCGCGCGTCTACGTGGAGCTTGGCCGCAAAGGCGCCGATGAGGTCGACAATTCCTATGGCAACACCATGTGGGGCGCGCTGATTGATTCCGCTGGCGGTGAAAACATCGCCATGGAGCAGGTCGCCAAATGGGGCCCGCTCAGCCCGGAATATGTGCTCGCCCAGAACCCGGAATTCGTGTTCTTCGCGGGCTCCGGCTGGCTGAGCCGCGACAAGGCTGTGATCATGGGCCCGGGCATTGGCGCCGAAAAGGTGCACGCGCGGATGGAGCCGTATCTCGGTCGCCCCGGCTGGGACAAGCTTGACGCCGTCACCAGCGGTGAGGTGCACGGCCTCTACCACGGCGGGGCGCGCACGCT
>JBCCDT010000187.1:0-3474 GCA_039030635.1 Pseudomonadota bacterium | reverse complement strand
GAGGTCAATCGCGTCGATATGGGCTTGCTCGTGGGCATCAACCGATCCCGCGACACGCTTTTGGCCAACACGCTGCAATTCGCCCGCGGCCTGCCTGCCAATAATGCGCTCCTTTGGGGCGCACGCGGGATGGGAAAGTCATCTCTGGTGAAAGCGGTGCATGCGGCGGTACTGGACGAAGGCGCGGCACTCAAGATCGTGGAATTGCAGCGCGAAGATCTCACCTCCGTGGGCCGCCTTCTCAGTCTTTTGCGTGACAGTGCAGAGCGGTTCGTCCTCTTTTGCGACGATCTCAGCTTTTCTCACGATGACCAGCATTACAAATCACTCAAAGCGGTGCTCGATGGCGGCATCGAGGGGCGGCCTGACAACGTGGTGTTCTACGCCACCTCCAACCGCCGCCACCTGATGCCCCGCGACATGATCGAAAATGAACGCGCCGCGGCCATCAGCCCGTCGGAGGCCACGGAAGAAAAGGTCTCTCTTTCGGATCGCTTCGGCCTCTGGCTGGGCTTTCATCCCTGCGATCAGGACAGCTATCTCGCCATGATCCGCGGCTATTGCGACGCTTACGGCGTGGAGATCGACGATGAGACCCTGCGCGCAGAGGCCATTGAATGGCAGGCCACGCGCGGGTCACGCTCTGGCCGCGTGGCTTGGCAGTATTTCACCGATCTCGCTGGCCGGCGTGGCGTTTCCCTGCCCTAGACGTCACGCATCTAAGCCAAAGACTCTATAAGGTATTTTCGACAAGAAAGAAGCGTGATCAGATCCTGCTTCTTTCTTGTTTCAAATACCTCGGGGGTCTGGGGGCTGGCCCCCAATCAGTTCAGATAAGGTGCCGGATCCACACTGTCGAAGCCTTCGCGCACTTCGAAATTGACCGCGGAACTTCCATCTGACCTGATCTCAGCCAGTTTTGCCCCGCGGCTGACAGATTGCCCTTTGCGCACCGCCACATTGTCAATGTTGGAATAGACTGTCAGCAGATTGCCATCATGCTTGACCACGATGATCGGCACGCCGTTGGTGTCTTCGGTGATCGCCGCAACGGTGCCCGAGGCGGCCGCCTTCACGGATCCACCCGGGTTGCCAGAGATCGAAATCCCATCACTGCGCCCGGCGGAGTATTCGCGCACAATTGCACCATCCACAGGCTGGATCATGCGCGCCGTGCTCGCCGGTTGCTGAGAGCTGAGATCGGGCGCGGCCACGGTTTCCACGGGTTCAGACACAGGTTGCGTGTCTTCATCGGGCAAAGGTTGTGACGCGCTTGGCGGCTCGGGCGTGTCAGAGCCCTGCCCTGGCAAGGACACGTCTTCGGTTTGCGATGCCTCCGAGCGCGGTTCGGCCACAGCCACAGGGATCAAAAGCTGTTGACCTTCGCGCACGGCAAAGTCATTGCCAAGCCCGTTCCAATCCGCCAGCGAGCTGACTGACACCTGATAGAGCCGCGAGATGGAAAACGCCGTCTCGCCGCGCAATACCCGGTGGCGGACAGGCTCCACACCAGACACGCCGCGCGGTTGCCCTTGCGGGGCCGGTTCCAGCGTTGAGGTGGTAACGTTGTTGGTGGAGGCATCCGCCTCATCAATGGCGGAGCCCGCAAGCGTGGTGATGTCGACGCCACCGGGCGTGATCGGCCCGCCCGTGGGTTCGCTCACACGGTTGGGCAAGGCCACAACTTCGCCTTCGCGCAGACCATCACCCGGCTGCAAACCGTTGAACCGCGCAACCTGGGTCACGTTGGCCCCGACCCGCGCCGAAAGACTGTCGACTGTGTCACCGCGTTGCGCCACAGCCACCTGATAATTGGGGTAAGAGATCACGCCGCGACTGTCGGGCACGGGGCGGTTGGCGGTGGAGGCGGCGGTGCGCGCGGCCTCGGCCGTGGACGGCGCATTGCCAAAGCCACCGCGCACATCAAAGTCCAAAGGCCCGGAGCAGGCCGCCATCACCACAGCCGTGCCCGCAAGCAGGCCAAATTTCACCGGTCGTCCGAAGCTGTTTCGGGTCATCTCGATCACGTCCTCACATTCCAGGCCCCTCTTCTTCGCAGCGGGGGCCGTTTACATCACTCATAACTCAACTGTCGCGGCCGATGCCTTCTACCAAGGGCACAAACCGCACCGGGATCAGCTCATCATACTCATATCCGTCCTCACCCCGCGTCACGCGGATCAGGCTTTGAACGGCATCAGACTGCCCCACCGGCAATACCATGATACCCCCGATTTTCAGCTGCGCCAAGAGCGGGCCCGGCGCATCCTCTGCCGCCGCCGTCACAAGGATGCGGTCAAACGGGGCCTGATCGGGCAGGCCGAAACTGCCATCTGCGGTCACGGCCGTGATATTGGTCAGATCGAGATCGCGGAAAATGGCCGAGGCTTCCGCCACCAGACGCTTGTGACGGTCCACGGAATAGACCCGGCGCGCAATCTGGCTGAGGATCGCGGCCTGATAACCAGAGCCGGTGCCCACCTCCAAGACCTTTTCCCGCCCCGAGAGTTTCAGCGCCTGGGTCATCAAACCCACCACGGACGGTTGAGAGATCGTCTGCCCGCAGCCGATGGGCAGCGGCATATCCTCATAGGCGCGCGCGGCGAAATGGCCTTTGACGAACAGCCCCCGGTCAATCTTTTCCATCGCCGAGAGCACCCGCGCCTCCGTCACCCCGCGCGAGCGCAAAGCAAACAGAAACTGCATCTTGCGTTCGGCGATATCGGCGTCGGTTTCGCTCATAGCGCGGCTTTAAGTGCCTCCAGCGCGTCATGCGCCGTCAGGTCCGCGCGCATCGGTGTGACAGAGATGTAGCCGTCCAGGTTGGCTGTGGCGTCCGTATCCTCGCCCGAAGGGTCCTGCTGGTTGGCCCCGGTGATCCACAGGAACGTCCGGCCAGAGGGGGCATCCGCGGGTTTCATGCCAAACCGCCCATCCCCGCGATAGCCCTGGCGCACGGCGCGCAGGCCTTTGACCTCTGCGGCCGGAACCGGCGGGAAGTTCACGTTGTAGAACAGACGGTAATCGGTTTTGTCCCAAGGCGCTTTGTCGAGGAGCGTGCGCACGCACGCCAGCCCATGGGCGCGCGCGGTTTCAAACTTGTCGTCAAGCTGCACATTGCGTGGGCCGTAATATTGGCTGAGCGCAATGGCGGGCACGCCTTGCAGAGCGGCCTCCATCGCGGCGCCCACCGTGCCCGAATACATCGTGTTCTCGGCTGAGTTATTGCCCCGATTGACCCCAGAGAGCACCAGATCGGGCGGGCTCTCCACCATCACCTCGTGAAACGCCGCCAGCACACAATCGGCAGGAGAGCCCTGCGCCGCAAACCGTCGCGGGCCCAGTTCAGAGACCATCAACGGGTGCGTGTACGAAATGCAATGCCCAACGCCCGATTGCTCAAAGGCGGGTGCGACGGTCCAGACCTCGCCTGCGTCGCCCGCAAGGCCAAGAGCGATCTCATGCATGACCTCT
>JBCCDT010000186.1:0-3479 GCA_039030635.1 Pseudomonadota bacterium | reverse complement strand
ATGGCCACGATAGAGGAGGAACACATCGTATCCACCGCCACACTTGGCCCCTTGAGATCAAAGAAATACGAGACACGGTTTGCGATTGAGCTTGGCGAAGACAAAAGGTTCAAGGCCGCACGCGTCGGATCCGTTTGAACGCCGTGGTATTGCTGAGACATGGAGCCTGCAAAAACGCCAACTTCTGATTTCAGCCGGTCATGAAGGTTTGGGCCCAGATACCCGGCACGCTCCATCACGCGCCAACAGGTTTCCAAAAACAGCCTTTCCTGAGGATCCAGAAGTTCGGCCTCAGTTGGCGTTATGTTGAAGAACGGCGCATCAAAGCAATCAATGTCTGAAAGGAACCCACCCCATTTGCATGCATCAGAGATCGAAGCCTGACCCTCAGACGAGAAATGATCCCAACGGGAGGTCGGAAATTCAGTGATGCAATTGCGCCCGTGGATGAGGTTATCCCAAAACACATCCAGCGTATCGGCCTCGGGAAAACGCCCTGACAATCCAATGATCGCGATATCGTCGGAGGCGGGTGTCTCAGCGCGCATCGCTACTGGCGCGGCATGCACAGGTGCGGCGGCAGGTCGCTCAGGGGCATCCATTGGTTTTTCGGCAACGGATGCTGGAGTGACGCCTGCTGAAGTTGCACGCGCGCCCAAATGCGCTGCAAATGCGGGTGCGAAACTCTGCGCCAATTCGCGCGCGGCGGTTTCCAAAGTTGGATATTCAAAGAAGAGTGTTGCGGGCAGCGGGCCCGAAATTTTCTCAATCTTTTCGCTAAATGCCATGATGGCCACGGAGTCGACGCCGTAGTCGACAAATGGCACATCAGGTTCGAGACGGTCGCGCGAAATACGCAGGAGCGACGCAAGTTCACCGGTGAGGAACGCTTCGATCTCTCGGTCGAGGCTTTTGTTCGGCGCGCCAGGATCTGAGACGGTTGGCTCTGATCGCGCTGACGGTGACGCCTCAGCATCAGGCGCAATCAGCGCCCGCATTTTGGCGCCATCGCCTTCTAGCACCAACGCATGCGTGAGCGAGGTCGCCAGGATCGCGTCCAAGGCCAGCATGGCAGATCGCGTTGAAAGAGGTGCAATGCCTGACGCTTCAAACATCTTATCGGTGCTGGCTTTATCCAGCGTCATGCCACCGTCAGCCCAATACGGCCAAGCGATGGACACCGTGTGCCCCTTGGCCCCGTGCGCTGATTTTCTGGTTTGCGCGAAGGCGTCCAGATAGGCATTCGCCGCCGCGTAATCAGCCTGTCCAGGATTGCCCATCGCACCGGCGATCGAGGAAAAGAGCGCAAAGAAATCAAGATCCACACCCGCCAAGGCGCGATCCAGATTTGCCAAACCGGCAACCTTTGGCGCAAGAACGCGCCTTAGGTCATCAGGTTGTTTGCTGCGCAAGAGCCCGTCGGACAGAATGCCCGCACTGTGAAGAACACCGTGCAGCGGTTGGTTCGTCACCAAAGTCTTGATGAAGGTTTCAACGGCGCCAAGGTCGGCCAGATCGAGCGCGTGGTATTCGGCATTCGCCCCGAGCGTGCGCAGCTCATCCAAGAGGTCCTTATGTTCGCGCGTGCCTTGACTGCGGCCCACAAGAACCAGTTTGACCGACGACAGCGATGTCGCAATGTGCCTGGCCACGTGTTTGCCAATGCCACCCGCACCGCCGGTGATCAGATATGTGCCGCCCTCGCGCCAAACAGGGGCTGGGTTCAGGGACGGACACGTCTCACGCCACAGCAAAACCGATCTCTGGCCGTCTGCATACCTAATGCGCGTGGCAGTGGACCCGGCACCTTCTTTGACCAATAGCTCGGCCAGACCTGGCTGTTCTGTGTTAACTTCGATCGTTTGGCCAATAACGCCGCGCATCTCTTGCGCGGCCGTGTCAATCATCCCTGCCAACGCGGCGGCCTCGGAGGGGTCTTTGTCGGGATCAATCACCAACTGGTAGACCAGATCGCCCGTCCGTTTCGAACGCGCGCAGGCCTGCAAATCGGCCATCAGGGCGAGCGCGTGTTCCTCGAAATCTGTCGCGCTGTCTTTGCCTGAAGTGGCGAGAGACACGGTCTCAATGCCCTCCAAAGACGGATCTTGGCCGAGGAAAATAGCACGATGCTCTGTGACAGCGGTGCGCGATTGATCTCTTAGCGGCTCTGAGGTCCATTCGGGTTCCAGGATCAATAGATCGTGCAATGGCTCTGATGCGCTGCGGTCTGCGGTTTCTGGTGGCGTTGCAAAACTTGGCCAATAGGTTTCTCGCGCAAAGGGATAGGTCGGCAAACTGACACGGCGGGGTTGCGGCCCTGACCCGTAGAGCTTGCGGAAATCGTAAACAGTGCCGCGGAGCCACCCATCCAGAACCGCATTCAAGTCGCCTGCATCGGGATCGGCGATGTCGGGTTTGGCGACCACCTTGGCGCGACCGTCCCGAACCTGATGAGGACGTTCAGTGAGATAGGCCCCCAACTCATGCGCGAGGTCTTGCGCGGATGACACGATCACACCCAGCCTGTAGGGCATCGCTTCCCGCCCGGTCTGAAGCGTGTACGCAATGTCTCGCAACGGCGCAGAACGCTGCGGTTCTTGCAACCAGTTGAAAAGGTTCTGCGCCTGTTGTCTCAGTTGATCTGTGCTTTGCGCAGATAGAACCAACAGGTGCGGTTCCGGCGTTTGGCCCGGATGGCGCGTTTCGGCCTCATACTCTTCGACGATGACATGCGCGTTCGATCCGCCGGCTCCGAAGGATGAAATGCCTGCTGCTCTCGCGCGGTCCTGGCCGTCGATCTTGGGCTTTGGCCAGTCTCTCAACCGGGTGTTGACGGTGAACGGGGTGGCGTCAAAATCAATGTCTGGGTTGAGGGTTTTTGCGTGCAACGAAGGGGCGATTTTCCCGCTTTTCATTTGCAGCAAGACTTTGGTCAGACCGGCCAGCCCCGACACGGCCTCTCCGTGACCAATGTTTGACTTGGACGAGCCGATCCAACAGGGCGTTTGGAGGTCATTCCCATACCCGCGCGTCAGCCCCAAGATTTCGATGGGATCGCCAAGCTTGGTTCCTGTTCCATGCGCCTCAATGTATCCGATTTGGCGCGGGTCTAGACCTGTCTCTTGCAAGGCGCGGCTGATCACGCTCTGCTGCGCTTTGGGGTTTGGCACGGAATATCCATTTGTCCGACCACCGTGATTGACAGCACTGCTTTTGATGACGCCGTAGATGTGATCGCCATCAGACATGGCTTTGGTCAAAGGCTTCAACAGGACGACACCGACGCCTTCGCTGGGCACGTATCCATCCCCGTCCACGCCAAAACTTTGGCAGCGACCTGAGCCGGAGATGTACTGCCCCATGCTCAGAAGGCCGTATTTGTTGGGATGCAAGTTCAGGTTCACGCCGCCCGCAAAGGCCATGTCCGTGCGCCCCAAGGCGAGATCAGCACAGGCCAGATGAAGCGCCGTGAGAGAGCT
>JBCCDT010000185.1:0-3501 GCA_039030635.1 Pseudomonadota bacterium | reverse complement strand
CGGTCGCGCATCGCCGAGAGCCCATCGAGACCCGCCCCCCGCGCCAACCGCATCAGGAAGGTTTCCGCCTGATCATCCAGCGTGTGCCCCAAGGCGATCACATCGACGTCCTTGGTCGCGGCCCATCCCGCCATGATGGCATAGCGCGCCCGGCGCGCCTGATCCTGAAGGTTGCCCCCGGTCTGTGCACGGGTCCAATGCAGGGTGTCATGGGGGATGTCCCACTGGGCGCAAAGCGTGCCCACGTCGGCGGCCTCTTGCGCCGAGGTCGGCCTGAGCCCGTGATCGACGGTCACCGCCGAAAGACGTGGCCCGCCATCCTGGCGCCACGCGTGGCACAGCGACAAAAGCGCAAGCGAGTCGCTGCCACCGGAGATGGCGACGGCAAGGTGATCGGGAAGATGATCAGGTGTGGCGTCAGAGAAAAAGCCGCGCAGCGCGGCATGGAGCGGCGCGCCGTCCTCTGTCACGGGCAGTTGAGCCGCGTGCGTTCCGCCTGAGCATTGCCCGCCGCCTCACCGCCGGGGAACCGCAGGCCCACCTCTGCCAGCGTGACACAGGCCTCATCGACCTGCCCGATGCGCCCCAAGGATCGACCCAAAAGAAACAGCGCCTCGGGCGCCTTGGCCCCGTTCGGGTCATCGCTGAACGCCTCTAGATAGGCGCGCGCGGCCTGCGTGCTTTCCCCGGTGCCTTCCAGGGCGGCCCCGCGCATCAGCCGGGCCTCGGTGGTCAGGGGGCTGCCGGGATAGTTGGTGAGAAACCTGTCAAATTGCGCGGCAGCACCTGCATTGTCGCCCCCCTCAAGCGCCGCCATAGCGCTGTCGAAATCGGCCTGTTCGCCGACCGCAAGCTGTACGCCGTCTGTTGCGGCGCCCGTGTCTGTGCCAGTGCCGGTTTGCGGCTGGATCACCGCGGTGGCCGTGCCAGAGGTCGCCGGTTCGACGCCGCCCAAGGTCGTGCCCTGGCCCAAGGTGGCGATGTCGCAACCCGCCTCAAGCTCGCACAGGCGAAACTCCAGATCGCCGATCTGATTGGTGCCGTCACGCACCACGCTGTCGATGCGAAATTGCAGCTGTTCGGTGAGCGACGTCAGGCGGGTCATCTCTGCCTCGATCGCGTTCAACCGGTCAATGGTGGAGCCGCCCACCGATTGGGTCGACACCCCGCCGGTGGTGCTGAGTTCGCGTTTGAGACGCCGAACTTCCACGTAAAGGACAGAAAGCTCTTGCCGGATATCCGCCAAGGTCTGCGTCCGGTCCTGCGCCTGCGCCCCGGTCAAAAGAGCAAGCGATACAATAACACTCAGCAACCGCACCATATTGCGCCCCTTAGCTGACCGGACCGGCAGAGACGACTGTCACCGCGCGGCGGTTCTTGGAATAGCAGGCCTCTTCGCTGCAGATCTCAAGCGGGCGTTCCTTGCCGTAGGTGACAATGCGCAACCGGTTTTCCGCAACCCCGCGGCTGACCAGGTATTCCTGCACCGCGTTGGCGCGGCGACCGCCCAAGGCGAGGTTGTAATCCCGCGTGCCCTGTTCGTCGGCGTGGCCTTCGATCAGCGCGTTGTAATCGGTGTTGGTGTTGAGCCAATTGGCCTGTGCATCGAGCGTGGCGCGCCCCTCGGGCGTCAGGCTGGACTGATCCACGACGAAGAGCACCCGATCCCCAACCGTTTCCTGGAAATAGGCGGCAGACCGCGGATCGGAGGCCGCGCCGTCCAGCGCGCCGGAGTTCGCACCATTCGCGTCATTGCCGAACCGACCGGCATTCGAGCAGCCCGCGACGATCAATACCGCGCAGACCAAAATGATTTTATTTAGGTTTTTCATATGCTTGCCTCATTCGTCTTTGTCTTTGGCCAATGTTGATCTTGGTCTTGGCTTCTCTTAACACACTTGACCTGCCTTGGGAACGGATGGATTGAGGGGATCATTGGGGGATCGCTGACATTTCCGTGCGTTGCGCACCGGTGACCCGGTGTGGCCTGCGGGTGATGTGAGTAGGACTGAAAGACTTTGAAAAGACTGCGACGATGAAGCTCATCATGATCATGTGCACGCGCGACAATGACGATGTCGTCGCGCAAAACTTGGCCTTTCATCTTGAGCGCGGCGTGGAGGAAGTGATCGTCCTCGACAATGGCTCTGTGGATGGCACGCGGGATATCCTGTCTGAGGCGGCGCGCGGCGGCCCAGTGACCGTGATAGACGACGCATCGCGCGATTTTTCGCAGGACCGGATGATGACGCGGCTCGCGCATATGGCGCGGGACACCCATGGTGCGGATTGGATCCTGCCCAATGACGCCGATGAATTCTGGGTGCCGCATGATGGCAATCTGCGTGACGCGATCGCGGCGGATGCGGGCGAGGCATCCATCCTCGATTGCAAGCGCCGCAACCTTTTTGCGCCTTGGGACAGCCCTGAGACCCTGCCGTGGCATGAGAGGCTGATCTACCGCGTGGCGCGGCCGGAACCCATTCCGACCATGGCCGATGTGTTCACCGATCCGCGCCCCTGCCCCCATTTCTATTGCGATTTGAAAGGGAAGGTCATGCTGCGGCCCGCGGGGCTCAGCGCGATTTCGATGGGCAGTCACAACGCATCTTACGACAGCGATGTGACGCGCCAAGACAGCGGGATCGTGATTTACCATGCGCCCATCCGGACACGAGCCCAGTTTGAAACCAAGGCCCGCGATGGCGGGGCGGCCTTGGCCCGCAACACGGATTTGCCGATCAGTGCGGGCTGGCATTTGCGACGGTGGGACTGGCAGCTGCGCAGCCTCGGCTTTGCGGCGGCCATCGGGGACGCCATTCCGTCCATGACGCGTTTGGAGCAAGATGAAAAAGCAGGCATCGTTTTGAAAGACACCTGCTTGCGCGATTTGATCGCGATCTCTAGCTAGGTCATCGCGGGCGCCATGATACGGTTCGGGATGCGCCAAAGCCAAAGTAGGACACGATGAAACTGATCATGGTCATGTGCGTGCGCGATGAGCACGATGTCATCGCCGACAACCTCCGGCATCATCTGGACCATGGGGTGGCGCATATGATTGTCGTGGACAATGGATCGGTTGACGGGACGCGCGACATTCTGGCGGATTTTGCCCAAAACGCGCCGATTGAGGTCATCGACGAGCCAACCTATGATTTTTCGCAAGGCCGCCTGATGACGCAACATGCGCTGCGCGCGCGCGATGAAATGGGCGCGGATTGGATCCTGCCCAACGACGCCGATGAATTCTGGGTGCCGCATGACGGGAACCTGCCGCACTCCATCGCCGCAGACAGCCGTGACGGGGCGAGCATTCTTTATACCAAACGCTATAATCTATTTGCCGGTTGGGACGCCCCGGAAGATGCGCCCTGGCATGAGCGGATGATCTACCGCGTGGCCACACCTTTCCCTATCCCGAAATTCGACGACGTGTATCGCGACCCCCGACAATATCCGCATTTCTACTGCGATCTTTTTGGCAAGGTGACGATGCGG
>JBCCDT010000184.1:0-3755 GCA_039030635.1 Pseudomonadota bacterium | reverse complement strand
TTAATTTGTGGGACGCCCAATTTTTTGCGTGAGACATAAAACCCCCCCCGCGTACTTTATGGGGGGCCTCTGCCTTCCCCCCCCGCGCCCGGTCATCACGCCCGGGGCGGGTTGTCCGGTGATACCAAGGGCGGCTAGTTCAACGCCGCTTCGGTGTAGCGTTTCACAATCGATACCACCTGATCGGCGGGCAGGATCGGCGGCAGCAGGGTGAGTACCTTGCCGTCAGGATCCAGCAGGTAGACATGTGCACCGTGGGAATAAATCGGGCCATATTCGGGATCGACAAACAGCTGTTCAAAGGACACCTGAAACGCGGAGTAGGCGCTTTGCAGCGCCTCAGGGTCCCCGGTCAGGCCGGTGAAGGCGGGGGAAAACTCCGCCAAAGCAGGCCCCATCGTGTCGAGCGTGTCGAGCGTGGGGTCGATGGTGAGTAAGAGAGGGCTCACCTCCACGCCGTCTTGGGCCAAAGCGTCGACGGCCTCCGCCATCATGGGCAACGCGGCAGAGCAGATGCCGGGGCAGGAGGCATAGCCAAAAAACAGCAGTTGATAGCGGCCATTTGGGTCGGCCTCACTGCGGGTCTGACCGGTGTGATCAATCAGCGTGAAAGGCCCGCCCACATCCCAAGGAAGTGGCGTAACCGCGGCCGACAGGTCAAGCGGCTCAACCTTGGGTGTGCCGTGATCTTCATCCCCATGCGCGAACGCCATCGTGCTGAGCACCACACTGGCCAGGAGAACGGCAATGCGCATCAGAACCAATCCGCGATAAAGGCCTCATCCACATCTTGACCGAGGCCCAGATACCCGTCTGCCGCGATCATGCCATTCACGCGGGGGTCGCGGCGGAACCAGGGGCCTTTGCCCTCTGCATCGGGGTTCTTTTCCGCCCAGACTTTTGTCCATTGATTGGCCTTGGTCCACTCTGTGTCACCCCTTTTGCGGATGGTCTGCACGAGGTAGACATTGTCGACATTGAGCTCTGGATCGGTGATCATTAGCCCGTCCACTTCAACCTCTTGCCCACAGAAAGGGTAGAGTTCGACAGCCGCACCCGTGAAGGCAGGTTGGGAGTTTTTGTTGGGATAGACCAGCACACCATCGGCACTGCGCAAAAGGCCCAGTTGACGGCGGCCATCGCCGCAATTGGCCGGGCAATCGCCGGCGAGTTCGCACAAGAGATCCACGACTGTGGCTTCAAACCGCGCGGGCACTTCGGCCACAAGGTTCCAAGGGCGGGCCTCAGAATTGGCGGAAAAATCCTGCGCCACGGCGGGGGTGGCGATGAGGGTGAAAAGGGCAATCAGTTTTTTCATGGGTCTCACTCCGCCTCCGGGTCGGGGATGGCAAATCCGGGTGTCACGCCCCAGTCATCATGGGTTTGGTTGACGATGCCATTGTCGGCCACCACCGTTTCCACCACGAGGTAGTTCAGCCCGTCGCGTTTGTAGAGCATGCCATCGGCCACGATTTCGTGGCTGGCGAGCCGCAGCTGGGTGTCACCGCTGGCCGAGCTGTCATCGCCCTCGATCTTGAGGACCATGTAGACCTCACCATCTTCGCCCAAAAGGCCCACAGGAATGCCCCCCGCCGAACACCACAGCGCACAGGTGTGATGCGCGGTGCCGGTCGTGGCCTCAGGCGGGCCCATGACACCGGAATAGTAACACCAAGTGTCGATGATTTCGCCCGTGATCTGAACGCGTTCGCCTTCCGCGGCATAGGCGCTGCTGGCGAGACCCAGAAGGGCGGTTGTTAGGATGGCGTGCTTCATCGGCGGTGTCTCCCTCGTTAGACAGGTGAGACTATTCCATAAAGTTGACATCTCACCAAACGTCTTGTGTTCACAATTTTGTTGTGACGCATGCGGTTAGCTCTGGAAATGCGCGGTTGGGTGAGATTAGGCTTGTCGCCATGGCTCAGTTTCCGCGTCACCCCATTGTCCAATCCGCCACACCGCTGACGCCTATGCCGAGGGTGTCAGAGGCCCTGGGGATTGATCTGTGGTTCAAGCGAGATGATCTGGCGGGGCCATCCTTGGGTGGGAACAAGTCCCGGCAATTGGAATACTATTTCGGGGCCGCGTTGGCGGCAGGTGCGGATACGATCCTGATCACGGGCGCAGTGCAATCTAATTTCGTGCGGCTGGCGGCCGCGGTGGCGAAATCGTTGGGCATGGGCGCAGTGGTGCAGTTGGAACACCGGGTGAAGGCGGTGGATGCCACCTACGAACGCTCCGGCAATGTGGTGCTGACCCAGCTGCTGGGCGCAGAGATCATGCGCTACCCCGAGGGTGAGGATGAGGCCGGAGCCGATCAAGCGCTCTATGACCGGGCGGAGGCGCTGCGCGCGGCAGGCCGCGTGCCATATGTGATCCCGCTGGCGGAAAACCATCCACCGCTGGGCGCGCTGGGATATGTAGATGGGGCGCATGAGATTTTGCGCGAGAAAGATGATTTCGACGTCTTCGTTGTGGCGTCTGGCAGTGGGGCGACCCATGCGGGATTGCTGGCCGGGGTGCGTGGGGCAGGGTCTTCGGCCCGGGTCTACGGATCCTGCGTGCGGCGCGACAAAGACCTGCAAACCGCTCGGATCGGGCGAATTATGGGTAGGCTGGCCGCGCTTTATGACGGCGCGGGCAAGGTCACGACA
Organism: Pseudomonadota bacterium; assembly: GCA_039030635.1. Classification (GTDB taxonomy): domain Bacteria; phylum Pseudomonadota; class Alphaproteobacteria; order Rhodobacterales; family Rhodobacteraceae; genus Roseovarius. Next base: position 1,101 of record JBCCDT010000184.1, on the reverse strand, counting down.
GAGGACATTGCGATCTGGGACGGGGCGCTGGCGCCGGGCTATGGTCAGATCGGCGATACTGCGCTCAATGCGATGCGAATGGTGGCGGAGCATGAAGGCGTGTTTCTTGATCCTGTCTACACTGCCAAATCCTTTGCGGCTGTGCCCGCCCTGGTCGCAGATGGCACCATCCCAAAGGGCGCGCGCGTCTGTTTTGTCCATACCGGCGGGTTGGCCGGGCTGTTTGGCTACAGTGACATGCTGGCGGACATGCTCTGACCGCGCATTTCTATAACGGGTTGCGCGCCGATCTGTTTGAGCACGCGGATCACCTCTTCTCTCCAGGCTGATTTGACCTGCAGCGCCAGGACGGACATTGGGCAATAGCGCGGCTCAAAGAGGGCGTAGCGGTAAAGCAATGTCTCAGACAAAGGGCGAATCGCGACAGAGGCGTGCAAATCCGACGTCGCGTTGACATGGGCCACAGTGAGCGGATCCACGATGGCCGCGCACAGCCCTTCACTGATGAACTGAACCACCTGCAGAAAAGTCTGGCTTTCGACCATGAGAGACCAGCGCGCATCATGGGCCTCAAAGCGGGCAACGACCTCTTGTTGATGCGCGTGCGACGAAAGAAGCGACCCCATGGGAACACCATCAAGGTCGGCGATGGACAGACAGTCGCGCGCGGCCAAAGGGTGATGAATGGGCAGCGCGACAAAGGACCGGGCGGAGATGATTTCCGCCGCATAGAGGTCTTCGGTGCTGTCGGCCTCAGGCGCGTCCGCAAAGCCGAAATCGATGCTTTGGGCGCGGGCGAGTTCGGCAATCTGGACTGAGCTGCGCGCGAGGATGGAAACGGATGTGCCCGCGTCCGGCTCAATCTGGCTGGCGATGAAACGGGGAAAGAGCATGGCCGCCGGGCCGGGCATGGCTGCGATATTGAGCGATCCGGTTTGCCCATCCGCGAGGCTTTTCATCGTGCGGCGCACGCGGGTGAGTTGGCCCAAAATGGCGGAGGTTTCCGTCAGCAGGTATTGCGCCTCGGGCACCGGGACGAGCTTGCGGCCTTCGCGGGTAAAAAGCTTGAGGCCCAGTTGATCCTCCAACGTTTTGATGGCG
>JBCCDT010000183.1:0-3869 GCA_039030635.1 Pseudomonadota bacterium | reverse complement strand
TTCTGGCCGGAGAGGTGGTGCAAGCGCGGGTGGAATGGCTCCCCTCGCTGGGCCTCAACGCCAATTTCTTCATTGACGGGCTGGGCTTTTTCTTTGCTGCGCTGATCCTCGGGATTGGCCTCTTGATCATCACCTATGGTCGGTTCTACCTGTCGCGCAAAGACAATATGGGCGAGTTTTTCACCTATTTGCTGCTCTTTCAGGGCGCGATGGTGGGGATTGTCCTGTCTGATAACATCCTGATGTTGCTCGTCTTTTGGGAGCTGACATCGCTGAGCTCCTTCCTGCTTATCGGCTATTGGAAACATCTCGAAGAAGGCCGGCAGGGCGCTCGCATGGCGCTCACCGTGACGGGCATGGGCGGGCTGGCCCTGATTGGCGGTATGCTCCTTTTGGGCAATATCGCGGGCAGTTTTGACCTGACCGTGATCTTGGAAAACCGCGAGGTCATTCAGGAAAGCCCACTCTACCTGCCCGCGCTGATTCTGATCCTCTTGGGCTGTTTCACCAAATCCGCGCAGTTCCCGTTCCATTTCTGGCTGCCCCATGCCATGGCCGCGCCGACGCCTGTGTCGGCCTATCTGCACTCGGCCACCATGGTGAAGGCCGGGATTTTCCTGATGGCGAGGCTCTGGCCGGTGCTGTCGGGGACGGAGGCGTGGTTTTATCTGGTCACTGGCGCGGGCCTGATCACCATGGTCATCGCCGCGATCATCGCGCTCTTCAAAAACGATCTCAAAGGGTTGCTGGCCTTTTCCACCGTCTCGCATCTGGGCCTGATCACCATGCTGCTTGGGACGGGTACGGCCTATGGCGCGCTGGTGGCGGTGTTCCACATCCTCAACCATGCCACGTTCAAGGCCGCGCTCTTTATGTCGGCGGGCATCATTGACCATGAAACCGGCACGCGCGATATCACGCGGCTGGGCGGCATAAGGCGGCTCATGCCGATCACCTTTATCATTGCCACCATCGCCGCGCTGTCCATGGCCGGGATCCCGCTCTTTAACGGGTTCATCTCCAAGGAAATGATGCTCAAGGAAACGACCAAGACGGTCCTTTTCGGGGTCCCGCTTTTGGTGCCTGTGCTGGCCACCATCGGGGCGCTCTTCTCGGCGGCTTATTCTTTCCGCTACATCGGGCACACGTTCCTTGGCCCGGTGCGCGATGACTATCCGGCCAAGCCGCATGATCCGGGCATTGGCATGTGGGGTCCGCCCGCACTGCTCTGCGTTTTGGTTGTGGGCATTGGCGTGGCTCCTTTCCTGGCCGAACCGCTCGTGTTCCTGGTGACAGAGGCCGTGCTCGGCAATGCCGCCACGCTGCCCGATGAACACCTGAAGATCTGGCACGGTGTGAATGCCGCGCTGTGGATGTCGGTCATTGCCGTGTTTGGCGGTCTGACCTTGCTTGCGGCCTACAACCCGGTCGCGCGCGGCTGGGCCAAAGCCGGGCCTCCGGCGGCGAAAGCCATCTTTGACGCGATCATCCACGCGGTTGTCTCCGCCGCCACCTGGGTCACCGCCACGCTGCACAATGGCGCGCTCACCCGTTATGCCGCGATCTTTGGGGTCACGGTTGTGGCGCTTGGCGTGCATGCCTATTTCACCGGCTCGGCCACCGCCCCCACGCGAGAGATGCTCCCGATGGAGCCTGTGGCCGTGGTCGCGTGGATCCTGCTTGTGACCGCCACGACCGTCTTGCTGGTCTATCACAATTACCGCTACCTCGCGCTTGTTCTGACCTCCATCGTGGGCCTCGTCATCGCGCTCGGCTTTGCTTATCTCAGCGCGCCGGACCTGGCGCTGACGCAAATATCGGTTGAGGTGGTGACTGCCATCCTGCTGCTCTTGGCGCTGAACTTTCTGCCGCGCGAAACCCCGCTCGAAAGCGGCGCGTTGCGGCGGTTGCGCGATGGGGCCATTGCCGGTGCGGCGGGCCTCGGGGCGGCGGCGCTGATCTACTCCATGCTGATGCGCGATGCGATCGGCACGCCGATTTCTGAATACCACCTGGCCAATTCCTACAAAGGCGGCGGCGGCACGAATGTGGTCAACGTGATCCTGGTCGATTTCCGCGGCTTTGACACGTTTGGCGAGATCATCGTGCTGGGGATCGCCGCCGTGATCATCTACGCGCTGACCGAAACACTGCTCTCAAGCCCGGTGCGCGCGCGCCTTCTCAACCGCCCCATGGGCAACAAGGCCGGCGATGCGCACCCGCTGATGATGGTGGTCATGACCCGCGTGATGATGCCCATCGTGCTGATGGTCGGCGTCTACATCTTCCTGCGCGGTCACAATGAGCCGGGCGGCGGGTTCATCTCCGGGCTTGTGGTGGCCATCGCCATCATCGTGCAATACATGGCCTCAGGCTTTGACTGGGCCGAAAAGCGTCAGCGCTACCCCTATCACGGGATCATCGGCGCGGGCGTTCTGATCGCGGGTCTGACCGGCCTTGGCGCGTTCTTCTTTGACACCGAATTTCTCGCCTCCTCCTTTGGTTATTTCCGCATTCCGCCCTTTGAGGAGTTTGAGCTCGCCACCGCGCTGGGCTTTGACCTTGGCGTGTTCCTCTGCGTGGTGGGCGCGGTGCTTTTGTCGCTCGAAAGCTTCTCCCGCCTGGGCCGCCGCAGCGGCGAACAATCCAGCGAATACGCCATGGATATTGACCCCTCCCGCGACGACACAGCCGAGAAGGAGGCCTGAGCATGGAAATCCTTGTTGCCAGCGCCGTGGGCATCCTGACCGCCGCCGGGATTTACCTGATACTGCGCAAGCGCACATTTCCGGTGATCCTGGGCACGGCCTTCATCAGCTACGCGGTCAACGTGTTCCTCTTTGCCTCGGGCCGTCTGGCCGTGAACCAGCCGCCGGTGCTGCAAGACGATGTCACGCTCTATTCCGATCCACTGCCCCAGGCGCTGGTCCTGACCGCGATCGTGATCGCCTTTGGTATGACAGCCGTGGTGGTGATGATCGGGGTGGGGGCCTATCTCAGCTCTCAGGATGATCATATCGACGATCTCGATGAGGTGCCCCCGGGCCAGCAAGACCAGACAGGAGACGCGTCATGAGCCATTGGGTCATCGCTCCTGTGTTGCTGCCAGGCATGATGGCGGCGATTATCATTCTCGCCGCCCGCTACCACCCGATGCTGCAGCGGACGTTTTCGCTGGCCACGGTGGGGATCTGTCTTGCCATCGCGCTGGGCTTGCTGGTCTCCGTGGCCGACGGCACGATCCACCTTTACCAATTGGGCAATTGGGCCGCGCCCTTTGGCATCGTGTTGGTCGCGGACCGTCTGTCGATGCTTTTTGTGGTGCTCACCCTCTTTCTGGCAATCCCGGTGCTGCTCTATGCCATGGGATCAGGTTGGGACATGCGGGGGCGGCATTTCCACGCGCTGTTCCAGTTCCAGATCATGGGCATTCTGGGCGCGTTTCTGACCGGGGACGCCTTCAACCTCTTCGTGTTCTTTGAGGTTTTGCTGCTTGCCTCCTATGGCCTGATGATCCACTCGGGCGGCGCGACGCGCTTGCGCGTGGGCGTGCAATACGTGGTGTTCAACCTGCTTGGTTCGACCCTGTTCCTGTTTGCGCTGGGCACGATCTATGCCGAATTGGGCACGCTCAACATCGCCGATATCGCGGCACGCGTGGCGCAGGTCCCGGCGGAGAACTCCGCGGGCGTGCGTGTGGCCGCCGTGCTGCTGCTCTTGGTTTTCGCGATCAAGGCGGCGATCCTGCCGCTACATTTCTGGCTGCCTGCCACCTATTCCACCGCACCCGCACCGGTGGCCGCGCTCTTTGCCATCATGACCAAGGTGGGCGCCTATTCGATCATCCGCTTTTACACCATCGCCTTCCC
>JBCCDT010000182.1:0-3921 GCA_039030635.1 Pseudomonadota bacterium | reverse complement strand
CCGAACCCGGCCGTTAAGTGCCTTAGCGCTGATGGTACTGCGTCTTAAGGCGTGGGAGAGTAAGTCACTGCCAAACCTAGTAAAACCTTTGCCGGTGACACTCCGACATATCTCTCAAATGATGATCATACGAACAAGCCGCCCTCTGGGGCGGTTTTTTTTGTTCTCTACCTCTACGGCCCCAACCATATCCATTATCTGCTGGAACCGATCGTCCTGACATGGGTCTGGGTCTAGACGCGGACCCACCGGACCGCAACACGCCGCCCGGTGGCCCGCCCAGTCGCTCAAGCCTTTAAAAACGCAGAAATTTCTGCAAATGCCTCGTCCGGCGCTTCTTCGGGAATGAAATGCCCGCTCGGCATCGGCGCGAAGGCCACGTCCACGCACCAGTCGCGCCAAATCCGCTCCACATCGAAATGTTTGCCGACGACGCCCCGTTCGCCCCACATCACAAGCGTGGGCACGATGATGCGCGTCCCAATGCGCCGATCCTCTGCGTCATGGGCTTGGTCTATGTGAAACCCCGCGCGAAAGCATTCGCACATCGCTGTCACCGCCTCCGGCGTGGCGTTGGCGGTCAAATAGGCTTCCATGGCCGCTGGGTGATAGGCCACAGGTTGATCCGCCAGCCCATTCAATATGAGCCGCACAAAGCCTTCTGGATCCCCGGCGATCAACCGTTCGGGCACCGGGTGGGGCTGCGTCAAAAACGAAAAGTAGAAATAATCCTGCGCAATCGCCGCATTCGATGCCTCGTAAAAGTCCAAGGCCGGAATGATATCCATGACCACCAGCTGCGCCACGCTGAGCGGAAAATCCAAGGCCAGGCGCCGCGCCACCCGCGCACCTCTGTCATGCGCCACAATGGAAAACCGCTGATACCCGAGGGCCTGCATCACCGCCCGCATCTCCTCTGCCATCTTGCGTTTGCTATAGGCATTTTCGCCCGGCACATGGGGTGGCTTGTGGGTTTCTCCGCGCCCGCGGATATCAGGAAGGACAAGGGTGAACCGATCGGTCAGTCGCGGCGCAATGTGGTGCCAACACAGATGTGTTTGCGGATCCCCGTGCAGTATCAACAGAGGCGGCCCCGATCCAGCCGTCAAAACCAAAATCGGCCGCCCCTCGACCTCAACGATCCGCCGTTCAAAGCCCGGCAGAAGCGCGGCATCCGCGCGCTCAAAGATGGTCATTGATCCATCCCTTATAGTTCGAAATCTGCGCCTCGTTGCGGTTGTAAAAGGACCAGCGCCCAATCTTGTGAACGGTTAGAAATCCCGCCTGTCTCAAAATCTCAAGATGTCTGCTGACCGTCGGTTGGGCCATGTTCAGCTTTTCTGTGATCAGGGTGACGCACACACCGATCTGCGATGGTCGCCCCGTCACTTGATGCCCAAAATGCGCATCCGGGTCGGACAACCACATCAAAATCGACAGCCGCGCATCGCTTGCCAGGGCCTTCGACTGTTCGAGAGGATTTTCCATGGGGTCAATCATATAGTTAAATAGCTATTTAACAATGCGATTCGGCCAACACGATTGTACAAATTGGGTTTCCGCCCTCCAAAACCACCCCCAAAATGTACCAAACCCCTCAAATCACCCCGGACTTGCCCACCCGATGGACCTGCCCTACGGTCGTGACGGTGTAAGCCGCAGAGAAATGACAGCCAAAGCCCCATGAAAATCAATAAAATCAATATCTTCCAGGTCGACCTCCCGATGAAAGAGGGCGCATATGCCTGGTCCAACCAAAGTTTCGCCGCCTTCGACAGCACCGTCGTCCAAATCGAAACTGATGAGGGTCTTTTCGGCGTGGGAGAGGTCTGTCCCCTGGGTCCGTCCTATCTGCCGGCCTATGCCGAAGGGGCCCGCACCGGCATCGCCACCATCGCGCCCAATCTCATCGGCGAAGACCCCACGCATCTGGCCCGGATCAACCACAAAATGGATCGTGTTTTGAAGGGGCATCCGTATGTCAAATCCGCCATCGACATCGCCTGCCATGACATTCTGGGCAAGGCAACAGGGCAGCCCGTCTGCAACATCCTAGGTGGCCGCCTTCAGGAAAAAGTCAAACTTTTCAAGGTCGTATCGCGCGCGGACCCCGATGAAATGGTCGACAAAATCACCGGCTACCAAGAGCAAGGCTTCAAGCAATTCCAGATGAAGGTCGGCGCGGATCCGGACGTCGATATCACCCGCATCAACAAAGTGGCCAGCGCCCTGTGGGAGGGCAATGTCCTCGGCGCGGATGCCAATTGTGGCTGGCGTCAGCATGATGCGGTCCGCGTTGTCAAAGCCACGCAAGACGTCAAATACTATGTCGAACAGCCCTGTGAGACCTATGAGGAATGCCGCGTTGTGCGCGACCATTGCCAAAACCCGATGATCCTGGATGAGTGCATGGACAGCCTGCAGGCCGTTCTGCGCGGCCACCAGGAGCGGGCGATGGATGTAATTAACTTGAAAATCAATCGCTTAGGTGGCCTGACGAAGGCGCGCCTGATCCGCGATGTCTGCGTCTCTCTGGGCATCATCATGACCATCGAAGACAGTTGGGGCGGCGAAATTGCCGACGCGGCCATCGCCCATTTGGCCCATTCCACGCCGCAAGATTTTCATTTTCAATCCTCCGCGTTCCACGAATACGCCACCAACGACATCGCCTCCGGCGCGCCGGTCATCGAAGATGGCTACATGCGTGCCAGTGACAAACCGGGCCTGGGCGTGGAGCCCAATTGGGATCTCCTCGGCCCGCCCGTCGCCTCGATCAGCGCCTAAGGCTCACCGCACATCCCGGGCCACGCGAAAGCCATAAAGGTGATTGCGCGCGTCCGCCGGCAGCGAATAGCGCCATGAAGAGGACACGAGACTGGGCTTGCTATCCCACGATCCGCCCCGCACCACGCGGCGTTCGCAACCCACATCGACCCAAGCCTCTGACGTCATTGGGGCCGCGTCATATGTGTTGTGCCAACAATCGCGGACCCATTCGCGGGCGTTCCCGTAAAGGTCGGATATACCGAAAGAATTCGGCTCATAAGATCCGACAGGGCCGGTGAAAACCTGGCCATCGCTGCACGCTGTCGTCTCCCATGTGGGCCAACGCACCAGTGCATCTGCGTCCCCGATATTGTCATAGCGACAGATCGCTTCGACATCCGGACCAAAGAAATATCGCGCGTCTGATCCCGCCCGTGCGGCGTATTCCCACTCTGCCTCGCCCAAGAGGCGATAGGGCTCTCCGGTTTCGCGGGCCAGCCAATCGACGTAGGCCTGCGCATCATGCCAGGACACGCAAACGACTGGATGATCAGGGCCTTGCGCATAGCCCGGGTTCTCAAAAGACCGGTCATCCCGCACCTGCGATGTGCCGTCCTCCCAAGTGAAACAATCCGAAGGTTTTGCATACCCAGACGCGTCAATAAAGGCCGCGAACTGCGCGCGCGTGACCTCATGTTGCGCCACCGCAAAAGGCGCAATGCGCACCAACCGTTGCGGACCTTGATCTGCGGTGTACCTGTTGGCCGTGATATCCTGCTCCGGCGCCCCCATCAGCAGATCCCCCCCGGCCAAAGCGACCATGGACGGGCACCCGTCGCAATCGCGGAACGGGTCAAGATGCTCAAAGGGGCCGGGCTGCGCGCTCACGTCAACCGATGTGTGGTTTGCCGATTGCAAAAAGATGGCCCAGGCCCCTGCGATACACGCGACGAGGGCCCCAGACCCCAACACCAAAGGGCGGAGCCGGCGGCCCGGGCTTTTGCCCAATTGGCCTGTCTTTCCCGGCACCATGGCGTAAAGGCGCACAGGTTCCGGAATGTTCTTGAGCTTCTTTGGTCCTTTGAAATCAAAGGCATAGGCCACACGGTTGCCCAACATGCGATAGGCCTCTTCCGACAGCCAAACGCGGGT
>JBCCDT010000181.1:0-4003 GCA_039030635.1 Pseudomonadota bacterium | reverse complement strand
CTTGCCCTGGCCAAGCGCGGGCTCGACAAGGTCCATCTGAAAACCCGCCTCGCCCCGGCCTGGACAACCGATTGGCTGTCCGACAAAGGGCGCGCGCGGCTCGAAGATTACGGCATCGCCCCGCCTCAACCGGCTGGCGGGCCAGAGCGTTGCCCCCATTGCCACAGCAAGAATGTCGAAAAAGTCAGTCAGTTCGGCTCGACCGCGTGCAAGGCGCAATGGCGGTGCCGGGATTGCCTGGAACCTTTTGACTACTTCAAGTGCATCTGAGGACAAAACCGTTGCCCCGTTTCCACGACATGACCGTCACCAACATCGAAAAGACCATTCGGGACGCCGTGGTCGTCACCTTGGATCCTGCCCATGGCGGCGACTTCAGCTTTACCCAAGGTCAGTACCTGACGTTCCGGCGCGATTTCGACGGGCAGGAATTGCGCCGTTCCTATTCCATTTGCTCGGGTCGCGAGGATGGCGTGCTGAAAGTCGGTATCAAACGCGTCGATGGCGGCGCGTTCTCAACCTGGGCGAACACGGAATTGCAGGTCGGTGACACCTTGGAAGCGATGCCGCCCATGGGCAATTTCCATGCCGAGGCCGCAGAGGCCCACACCCCTCATTTCGTGGCCTTTGCCGCCGGGTCCGGGATCACGCCGATCCTCTCGATCCTGCGAACGGAACTGGCCGCCAATCCCTTGGCGCGGTTCTCGCTGGTTTATGCCAACCGCAACATCAACACGATCATGTTCCGCGATGAGATTTCCGATCTCAAGGATCTCTATCTTGACCGCTTGAGCGTTATTCACGTGCTCACGGATGAGTCACAGGATATCGGCCTTTTTCAAGGTCGGATTGATGGGCCCAAATGCGCCGAGCTGTTTGATCAATGGATCGACGTCGGCACAATCGCCATGGCCTATATCTGCGGTCCCGAAGGGATGATCGAAACGGTTGCCACCGCTTTGAAAGACCACGGTCTGGATCCCGGCAAAATCCGGTTTGAACGCTTTGCCAGCGCGCAGCCCGGGCGCGCGAAACAACGCCCGAAATCGGAGGCTGATGCCCCCGGCGGCATCCCAGTGCGCGTCACAATCGATGGCGAAACGCGCAGCTTCACGATGGATCGATCTGAGACCGTGTTGACCGCGGCGCTGGGCCATAAAATTGACGCGCCCTTTGCCTGCTGTGCGGGGGTATGCTCCACCTGCAAAGCGAAACTTGTCTCTGGCGAAGTTGAAATGCGCTCCAACCACGCGCTTGAGGATTACGAAGTTGAGCAGGGCTATGTTTTGACCTGCCAGTCATTTCCAAAATCCGACCACGTTGTCATCGACTACGATCAAGCCGGTCACTGAGCCCACGCAAGGCCCTGCGCCGTTTTGCTGACCAAGGGCCTGTTCTGCGCTATTCCGAACAAGGCACAGGATGACGATGGATCACAACGTCATTCCGCAGGGGCAAAGCCGGTGATCAATTGCCTCAGACCCAAAGCCGCGCCCGCGAAAATCGCGATGAACGCAACTGGCGCGCTGTAGGCGAGGACGGAGAAGGCTGAAATCCCCTGTCCAACGCTACATCCCACGGCAAGAACTGCGCCTGGCCCCATGATCGCAGCGCCCAGGATCTGACGTTTCAATTCACGCGGGTCTTCGCAGGCCTCCCACCGGAAATGCCCTTTGGAGTAAGAGCCGAGCGCCGCACCGATCACCACGCCCAACACCGATCCCACGCTGAAGGACAGATCGTTGCCAGACGCCGTCATCGTGTAGAAAATGGTATCTCCGATGGGTGCGGCGAACGTATGTGTTTCGATGGGTTCCGCTTCGAAACCGGTGGTCGCGACCCAATATGTGCCGATCCACCCAGACACGATGGCCAACCCGACCACAGCCCCCCAAAATACCTGATCAGCCGTTGGTCGCATATCGGCCCGCGCCAAGGCCACAGCGATCAGGCCAAGCCCAACCGCCAAACCTGTGACCAGCGGAGATAGCCCGGCACCAGCAAGAAGGCTGGTCATGCCTTGAGGGGACACCGCGCCCGTTTCAACAGGAAAAAGCCAAACACGTGCATGGGCCAAGGGGCCCGACATCACGAAATATGCGGACAGCCCCATCACCAAAACGATCACGAAGGAGCGAAGATCGCCGCCCCCCAAACGCGCCAAGGCGCCGTAGCCGCAATTCCCGCAAAGCGCCATGCCGTAGCCAAACATCAAGCCGCCAACAATCGTGCCCAACGGGTTCCAGACGCGGTCAAGATAGGCGGTCTCTGAACTGTCAAACAGATCAAAGTGGATGGCAAAATGCGTGCCCAGTATCGCAATGCCGATCGCAATCCCCCACATGCGGAGCCTGCGCGTGTCGGCGCCATAAAGCGCGTCTTCAATCGCTCCCAAGGTGCAAAACCGCCCAACGCGGGCGGCAAGGCCAAGCGCGATCCCCCCAATCAAACCGATCAGGGCGTCGACATTTGCTTCTCCAAGCAGTTCCAGCATGCGCTCCTCCCAGACCAAACGCTGGTAGAGGCGCGCACCGTTTGGTCAGTCTTGGCGACAGAACAAGTCGTAGACCACTTCCATGATTTGCTTCGGGCGGTCATCTGTCAAGCGATAGTAAATCGCCTTGCCATCGCGCCTGGGCGTCACGAGCCCCTCAAGCCGCAAGCGGGAAAGTTGCTGGGACACAGCCGCCTGTCGTGCCGAAAGCAGGTCTTCCAGTTCGGTCACGGATTTTTCGCCTGACACCAAGTGACACAGGATCATCAACCGCCCTTCATGGCTGATCGCCTTGAGGAAGTTCGATGCTTTCTGCGCATTCTCCATCATGCGTTCCATGTCTTCCGCGCACATGTTCTTATCGAACACGGGCAGGCGGGAAACCGGCTCAGATGATGTGTCAACGTCTGGTGTCATAAGCGTGGTCATAGTGGTTTAACTCGCTGTGTCCAAGGGGATTCCGGCCCGTTCAAACATCTGTGTAAGCAAGCCCCAAAAGAAGTCTTCGCCTGGATAGCCCTCAAGCCGCGCCACCTCTTGTCCGTCCTCCACAAGGATGAAAGTCGGGGTGTAGTGCACGCGGCGTTCAAAAACGACATCAGGGGTTTCGCTGTGCAGGTCATAGCGTTGAAGACGGGCGGTGCGGCCCTCGGCTGTCTTTGGATAGATATGCGCAATGTCTTCGTTCCACTGCTGACACCAGTAACACCCGTCCTCTTCCGCCATCAGCAATACAGTCTCTGCCGAGGCCAAGACCGGCCATGCTGACACGGCTGCAATCACCAGGGGCTTGAGCATAGAACGAGATGCCTTCAATTGACGCATTCCTAAAATTCATCATAATCTAATATGTGAATATCTCAAGGCAATGTCCGATCACAAAGGCAGCCCAGAATGTTTGATGTCACAATTTTGGGCGCAGTGTTGGCGGGTTTGCTGTCTTTTTTGTCGCCGTGCATCCTGCCCATCGTGCCGTTTTACCTCAGCTATCTTGCCGGTGTCGGGATGAACCAGATCTCGGCAGATGCAGAGATCTCATCGGCGGTGCGCATGCGCGCGTTTGTTGCGGCCTGCTGTTTCTCGCTCGGCGTGATCACCGTCTTTGTCGGGCTCGGCGCGACCGCAACCTTGTTTGGCAGTCTGGTGCGCGACTATTTCGACATACTCCGCTGGGTGGCCGCAGCGATCATCATTGCGATGGGGCTGCACTTCCTCGGGGTCGTCAAAATCGGTATTCTCTACCGTCAATTTCGGTCCGATGCCGGGAACACGTCTAACGTGGGTCTGATTGGGGCCTACGTGATTGGTCTGGCCTTTGCCTTCGGCTGGACGCCTTGTGTCGGTCCGGTGCTCGCCGCGATTTTGTTTACCGCCGCGGGCCAGGAGACGGCCGACCAAGGGGCCATACTCCTGTTTGCATACGGCCTGGGCATGACGCTGCCGTTCATCGCCGCGGCCTTGATGATCGGGCCTTTCATGACCTTCATGGCCCGGTTCCGCAGGCATTTG
>JBCCDT010000180.1:0-4009 GCA_039030635.1 Pseudomonadota bacterium | reverse complement strand
CGGTGCAGGCGGTGGACGCCGTGGGGCACCCGTCGGAAGGGTCGATCAAAACCATCGTGAACGGCGTGGTGAAACAAGATGCCGACCTGCATGAGCTGATCTGGTCGGTGCCCGAGATCATCTCGATCCTGTCGCATTCCATCACGCTGATGCCCGGTGATCTGATCATGACAGGCACGCCTGCGGGTGTCGGCGCGCTTGAGCCCGGTGACACTTGCACCGTGTCCATCGCCGGGTTGGGCGAGATCACAACGCACATAAGCGAGCCCGCTTAACGGGCGAGCGGGGCGAGAGAAAGGACAGCGCATGGCCGACGACCTAGATCACGACAGTGTCGCCCACGGGATGCAACCCGAGGACACGCCCGAACTGCGCGCGCTGTACCAAGGTTTCGCGGATGAGAGCCTGATCCCGCTTTGGACGCAGCTGGGCGATCTGATGCCCATGCATCCCAAATCCAAGGCCGTGCCCCATGTGTGGAAATGGGCCAAGCTCTTGCCTTTGGCCGAAGCCTCAGGCGCGCTGGTCCCGGTGGGGCGCGGGGGCGAACGCCGCGCCATTGGGCTTGCCAATCCAGGCCTCGCTCCAAATGCCTATATCAGCCCCACGCTCTGGGCCGCGATCCAGTATCTGGGCCCGCGCGAAACCGCCCCTGAGCATCGCCATTCCCAAAACGCGTTCCGCTTTGTGGTTGAAGGCGAAGGCGTCTGGACCGTGGTCAATGGCGATCCGGTGCGGATGAGCCGGGGGGATTTGCTTTTGACGCCAGGCTGGATGTTTCACGGCCACCACAATGACCGCGACGCGCCAATGGCCTGGATTGACGGGCTGGATATCCCGTTCAGTCAGCAAATGGATGTGGGGTTTTTCGAATTTGGCTCCGACAAGGTGACGGATTATGCCACACCGAACTATTCCCGCGCTGAGCGGCTTTGGGCGCATCCCGGGCTGCGGCCGCTTTCGGGGTTGCAGGACACCGTCAGCTCCCCCCTGCCCGCCTATCGCTGGGAACACACCAATGCCGCGCTGACCGAGCAGCTTTTGCTCGAAGATGAAGGCCAGCCCGCCACGTTTGAGCCCGGCCATGCCGCCATTCGGTTCACCAATCCCACAACGGGCGGCGATGTGATGCCCACCATCCGATGCCAATTTCACCGGCTGCGCGCAGGCGCGGCGTCAAAGGAACGTCGCGAGGTGGGGTCGAACGTGTTTCAGGTCTTTGAGGGCCAAGGCGCGGTGGTGCTCAACGGAGTGCGAACCCAGCTTGAGACGGGCGACATGTTTGTTGCGCCCAGTTGGATCCCATTTGCGTTTGAAGCCGAGACACAGTTTGACTTGTTTCGCTTTTCCGATGCGCCCATCATGGAGCGGTTGAATTTCATGCGGCAGGCGGTGAGTGAATGACCCTCACGGTTGAGGATAGGGCAGCGCAAGAGGCGCTGCGCGCTCGGCAAGGGGCCGGCGCGCGCTATGACGCGGCAGGCGCGCCCCATGACGATTTGCTAGAGGCGCGGCGCAACACGGCGCAGTTTGCGCGTGTTTTGAATGCATTGCGCGATCGCGATCTCAGTGAGCCGCGCCGCCGCGTGATTGCTGAGGTCAGCTATGACGCGCGCGCCTGCGCTGTGGCCTTGGAACAGATGGGGGGACAGATTACGCCCTATCCGCTGAAGGAAAGCATTGAGAAAGGCATCACTTTGCCACCTCGGGCGCTGCGTGCGCTCTTTCAGCATTCGGAAATTCATCTTAACGTCACGTGGCGGGATTTGACCGATGAGGATTGGTCCGGGTCTGTGACACTGAATTCAGGCGAGGTTGCTATCCACGACACGCCAAAACAGCGCGCGGCATTTCTGGCCCGGGCGACCAAAGCGCTGACATAAAAGCGCTATGACAACAGGGAAAAGGGAGACCTGACGTGAAAAACTTACTACTGACAGCCGCCGCCTTGGCGCTGACGGCCGTGCCTGCAGCCGCTGAGGTGAAGGTGGGCATGATCACCACGCTTTCGGGTGGGGGCGCGGGCCTGGGCATTGATGTGCGCGATGGCTTTATGCTGGCCATGGAACAGGCCGGGCGCGACGACATTGAGGTCATCATCGAGGATGATCAGCGCAAGCCTGATATTGCCGTGCAACTGGCCGACAAGATGATCCAATCCGAGAAGGTCGATGTGATGACCGGGATCATCTGGTCAAACTTGGCGATGGCCGTGGTGCCTGCCGCGACCGCACAGGGCAAATTTTACCTCTCACCCAATGCCGCCCCCTCCCCGCTTGCGGGCGCGGGCTGCCATGAGAACTACTATGTGGTCAGCTGGCAGAACGATGCCTTTGCCGAAGCGGCCGGCAACTGGGCGCAGAACAATGACGTGAGCAAGGTTATCCTGATGGCGCCCAACTATCCGGCGGGCAAGGACAACATTGCAGGCTTCAAGCGGTTCTTCAGCGGTGAGGTGGCCGCCGAGGTCTATACCAAGCTGGGCCAGACGGATTACGCGGCAGAAATTGCACAGATCAAAGCCTCTGACGCCGATTTGGTCTATTACTTCCTGCCGGGCGGCATGGGGATTTCCTTCATGAAGCAATATGCAGGCTCCGGCGCCGATACGGCGGTGATGGGCCCGGCATTCAGCTTTGACCAGGGCATTCTTGGGGCCATTGGCGAGGCCGCCGTGGGGGTGAAGAACTCCGCCCATTGGTCCAAGGACCTCGACGCGCCAGGCAATGCAGAATTTGTGGCCAGCTTTGAGGAGGCCTATGGTCGGCTGCCATCGGTCTATGCCGCGCAAGGGTTTGACACCGCCAACCTGCTGATCTCAGCGGTTGACAAGGCCGACGTCAAGGATGCTGACGCCTTCCGCGCGGCCCTGTCCGAGGCGGATTTCCAGTCGGTGCGGGGCAAGTTCTCATTCGGCTCCAACAACCACCCCATTCAGGACCTTTACATGCGTGAGGTGGTGAAGGAAGGCGATGTGGTCACCAACCGCATTCTGGGCGTGGCGGCCACGGATCATACGGATGCGTATGGCGGTGAATGCAAGCTTTGAGTGAGCCCGGCCCGGCTTTGAATGGGTCGGGCCGTTTTTCCACAGAGATGTCCTGACACGCGGGTCGGGCCGGGGGCTCTGCCCCCAGACCCCCGGGATATTTTCAGCCAGAAGAAACATGAGGGAAAGCGCCTTGGTTTCTTCTGGCCTGAAATATCCCCGCCGGAGGCAATCCGGCAGGTGCGGCGCGCGCAGGGCTTGGTTTGAAGGTAATTTCCTGTGTCCGTGATCCTGATCGCAGAACAGATCCTCAACGGGCTGCAATTCGGCGTCATGCTGTTTTTGATGGCAGCGGGGATGACGCTGATTTTCGGCGTGATGGGTTTGATCAACCTCGCCCATGGATCGCTATACATGGTCGGTGCGTTTGCGGCGGCGGCGGTTGCGGGGTGGACGGGCTCTTTCCTTTTGGCCCTGGTGGGCGCGCTGGCGGCGGCGGCGCTGGCGGGGGCGATCGTGGAGATGACGATTATCCGGCGGCTCTACCGCGCTGCGCATCTGGAGCAGGTTTTGGCGACCTTTGCGCTGATCCTGATTTTCTCGGAAGGCACGCGGTGGGTTTTTGGATCGTTTCCGCTCTACCTTGATATTCCGGCCGCGCTCAACGGGCCGATCACGCTGCCGGGCGGCATTGAGTATCCCAAATACCGACTGGCGCTGATTGGCATCGGCATTGGCGTGGGGGTGGCGCTTTGGTGGTTGATTGAGCGGACGCGGATCGGGGTGCAGATCCGGGCAGGCGAGAATGATCGCGAGATGATCGCGGCCCTTGGGATCGATATCTCAAAGCTTTACACGGTGGTCTTTGCCTTGGGTGCGGCACTGGCCGGGTTGGCAGGTGTCTTGGTGGGGGCGATCCAGTCGGTGCAGGTGGGCATGGGGGAGCCGGTGTTGATCCTGGCCTTCGTGGTGATCGTGATCGGCGGGATCGGCTCCATCAGAGGCGCGTTTGTGGGCGCG
>JBCCDT010000179.1:0-4084 GCA_039030635.1 Pseudomonadota bacterium | reverse complement strand
TGCCATCATGGCGGGATGGGCCGCGACCAAGGACGTCGATGTGATCGCCTTGGGGCACACGCTGGATGATCAGGCGGAAACCTTCCTGATGCGGTTGGCGCGGGGGGCGGGTCTCGATGGGCTCTCGGCGATGCGCGACCGTTGGCAAGACGGCTCGGTTCAATTTGTGCGCCCTCTTCTGACCTGTCGCCGTGAGGCATTGCGCGATCACCTGAGAGGGCAGTCACTTTCTTGGGTCGAAGACAGTACCAACACCGATCCAACCTATGATCGTGCCCGGGTGCGCGCCGCCCTGCCGGAGTTGGGGATTGCCATGGACACCCTGTCCGATGTGGCCGGCCACTTGGCGCAAGCGCGCGATGCGCTTCATGCGGTGACATTGCAGGCCGCGCGCGAGATTGCCCGCGTGGACCGTGGCGATGTCATTTTAGATCATGCTGGCTTTTGCGCGTTGCACCCTGATCTGTCGCGCCGCCTGTTGTTGAGCGCGATGCGCTGGATCAATGGCGCGGACTACCCCCCACGGGGCAAAGCCATGGCCGCGGTGCAGGCCGATTGCGTGGCCGGGCGCCGTGCGGTGCTGCAAGGCTGCGATATCAGCCATGCCCAGGGCGAGATCCGCATCACGCGCGAAGCCGCGGCCGTTGCCACCCTGACCACCAACCCCGATGAGCTGTGGGATGGGCGCTGGCGCTTGCGCGGGCCAAACATCCTCAACGCGCGGGTTTGCGCCCTGGGTGAGGCAGGGCTGCGCCATTGCCCGGACCGGTCGCTTGCCGGTTTCCCGGCGCGCTCCCTCATCGCCACGCCTGCGGTCTGGCAGGGTCGAAAACTGATCGCCGCGCCCGTGGCACAGCTTGCCAATGGCTGGACCGCCGAACTGGTTCCGCGCGCCCGTGGCGATTTTGCCGCTGACATCGCGCATTGAAGACGCGCTTGTGATCGCTATTTATAACTTAAGGAGCTTGTGATAGCTCAGGTTATTCCCATTCACTGAGGAGATGTCCTTTGGGTAACGCGCGCAACATCGCATTCTGGCTGGTTCTGTTTTTACTGATACTGGCGCTTTTCAATCTGTTCAGCGGATCAGGAAATAATCTGCAAAATGAGCGGGTTAGCTATTCTGATTTCATGCAGTCGGTGCAGGATGGCGCGGTGGCCTCTGTCACGCTGGATGGCGAAAACGTGCGCTTCCGGGGCACGGATGGGCGCGACTACGCCACGATCAAACCCGCCGATGCGGAGCTGACACCCGCCCTGATCCAAGAGGGTGTTCCGGTCACGGCGCAGCCTCAGGAACAGTCGGGTTTCCAAACATTCCTCATTTCTTTGCTGCCTTTCGTGCTGCTGATCGGCGTGTGGATCTACTTTATGAACCGCATGCAGGGTGGTCGCGGTGGCGGCGCGATGGGCTTTGGCAAATCCAAGGCCAAGATGCTGACCGAAAAGCATGGCCGCGTCACGTTTGACGATGTCGCCGGCATTGATGAGGCCAAGGATGAGCTGGACGAGATTGTCGAATTCCTGCGCAACCCGCAGAAATTTTCGCGCTTGGGCGGTAAGATCCCCAAAGGAGCATTGCTCGTGGGCCCCCCCGGGACCGGTAAAACACTTTTGGCGCGGGCTGTGGCCGGTGAGGCGGGCGTGCCCTTCTTCACGATCTCGGGGTCTGACTTTGTGGAAATGTTCGTGGGTGTGGGGGCCTCCCGTGTCCGCGACATGTTTGAGCAGGCCAAGAAAAACGCGCCCTGCATCGTGTTCATCGATGAGATTGACGCCGTGGGTCGCCACCGTGGCGCAGGCTATGGCGGCGGCAATGATGAACGTGAACAGACACTCAACCAGCTGCTGGTGGAGATGGACGGCTTTGAGGCCAATGAAGGTGTGATCATCATCGCGGCTACGAACCGCAAAGACGTTCTGGATCCCGCGCTTCTGCGTCCGGGCCGGTTTGACCGTCAGGTCACGGTGCCTAACCCGGATATCAAAGGCCGTGAGAAAATCCTCGGCGTTCACGCACGCAAAACCCCGCTTGGTCCGGATGTGGATCTGCGCATCATCGCACGCGGCACGCCCGGGTTCTCGGGTGCCGATCTGGCCAACCTTGTGAATGAGGCTGCGCTGATGGCCGCCCGCGTGGGCCGCCGTTTCGTCACGATGCCGGACTTTGAAAATGCCAAGGACAAGGTCATGATGGGCGCCGAACGTCGCTCCATGGTCCTGACCGATGAGCAAAAGGAAAAGACAGCTTACCACGAGGCGGGACACGCCATTGTGGGGCTCGCGCTGCCGCAATGTGATCCGGTCTATAAGGCCACGATCATTCCTCGCGGCGGCGCGCTCGGCATGGTGGTCAGCTTGCCTGAGATCGATCGCCTGAACTGGCACCGGTCCGAGTGCGAGGAAAAGCTTGCCATGACCATGGCCGGCAAAGCCGCTGAAATCATCAAATACGGTGAAGACAACGTGTCGAACGGCCCGGCGGGTGACATCCAACAGGCCAGCGGCCTCTCGCGCGCGATGGTGCTGCGCTGGGGCATGTCGGACAAGGTCGGCAACATCGACTATGAACAGGCGCATGAAGGCTACATGGGCAATGCCGCCGGTGGTCTCTCTGTCTCGGCCAGCACCAAAGAGCTGATCGAGGAAGAGGTCAAACGCCTGGTCGACACCGCCTATGATCGCGCCTTTGAAATCCTGACCGAGCGGAAGGATGATTGGGAGCGTTTGGCCCAGGGTCTCTTGGAATATGAGACCCTGACCGGCGAAGAGATTGAGCGTGTGATCCGGGGTGAGCCGCCAGAAGAAGATGATGACGGCACCACCACCGCTGACAAAGGCGACAGTGGCACGCCGTCCCTCACCGCGATCCCCAAGACCAAGCCGCGGCGCGACCCGGGTGATGGCGGCATGGAGCCCGAACCCTCTACGTGAGACGCGCGTGACCGAAGCCATCCGCAGCACTGATTGGAACCCGGGCGCCTATGCCCGGTTCCATGATTTGCGGCTGCGCCCCGGGATTGACCTGCTCAATGCCGTGGCAGCCATGGGTGGCGGCGACATTTACGATCTGGGCTGTGGCAACGGCGCGATGGGGGATGCATTGCGCGCCCGCGCGGGTGGCCGAAACGTGGTGGGCGTCGATGCCTCGCCCGCGATGTTGCAAAAAGCGCGGCAGGGGCACGCCTATTCCAACCTCCAACAGGTCGATATCCGCGATTGGCATCCCTCTGGCGCGCCCGGCCTCATCATCTCCAACGCCGCGCTCCATTGGGTGGGCGCGCATGAGACACTGATGCCCCGGCTGGCCGATATGCTGGGCAAAGGGGCAACGCTCGCCGTCCAGATGCCCCATCAGAACAAGGCGCCATCTCACCGCGTTTGGGTCACGCTGGCCGATGAAATGTTCCCCGGCCGCGTGGAAAAGATGGGCACCCCCGGCGTCATGGCCCCCGTCAAATACGAAGAGCTTTTGGCCCCGCGTGGCCGCTTCCGCATGTGGGAGACCGAGTATTACCAACGCCTCGTCGCCGAAGCGGGCAGTCATCCGGTCCGTCGCTTTACCGAAAGCACCTATGCCCGTCCGATCCTTCAGGCGCTGGAGCCGGATGAAAAGACTGAGATAATTCGCCGTTACGAAGAGGTGATGAGCGCGGCCTACCCGGTGCGGGGCGATGGCTCTGTCCTGTTCCCGTTCCGGCGCATGTTCTTCACGCTGACAGTTTAGCGATCTGCCTCTTGACCCTGCTGAACCGCGCAGGAATGCTAGGGCACACGGCTGAAACAGGATGACGCCCATGCCCAACCCGCTTTGCCCCACAGATATCACCGCCAAGATCGTCTGGCTGGGCCAGGTGACCGCCCAGACCGAGGATATCCGCTCTGCCGCGCAGTCCGAGATCATGGCGACCTATGCCGGTCAGGAGGGGGCCACGCATGCCGGGCTGACCCGACCCGCCTGCGTGCGTGTGCGCGAAATGCATAAAGAAGGCACCGAGATCCGCAATGTGCGGCAATTCTCGGTTCTCTCTGCCGAAGAGCTCGCTTTGATCGCCGCGGATCTGGGCCTTGACGCGATCAACCC
>JBCCDT010000178.1:0-4338 GCA_039030635.1 Pseudomonadota bacterium | reverse complement strand
GTGGCGCATCCGGCCCGCTTTACCGTAGTTCTGGTTGGAGTTGTCGGGGTTCGACACGGCACCGACGGTGGCCATGCATTCCTGACGCACCATGCGCAGCTCACCAGAGCTCAGACGGATCTGCGCGTAGCTGCCATCGCGACCCACGAATTGTGCATAGGTGCCAGCGGCGCGGGCAATCTGACCGCCTTTGCCGGGCTTGAGCTCAATATTGTGGACAATTGTGCCGATAGGCATGCCGGAGAACGGCATCGCGTTGCCCGGCTTGATGTCGGCGCGGGCGGCCGCGATCACCTTGTCACCAACTGCCAGACGCTGCGGCGCAAGGATGTAGGCCTGTTCGCCATCATCATATTTGACGAGTGCAATGAACGCGGTCCGGTTCGGATCATACTCGATCCGCTCAACGGTCGCGGCCACATCGAATTTGTTACGTTTGAAATCAACGATCCGGTAGAGGCGTTTAGCCCCACCACCGCGGCGGCGTGATGTAATACGTCCGGTGTTGTTCCGGCCGCCCGACTTGGTCAAACCCTCTGTGAGGGCCTTGACGGGGCGTCCTTTCCAAAGCTCCGAACGGTCGATCAGCACCAGCCCGCGCTGGCCCGGCGTCGTCGGCTTGTACGACTTGAGTGCCATGCTTTCTGTCTTCCGTTTAGCAGTGACGAAACCTGAGTTCCGCCTATGTAGGCCGGGGTTCAGCCCGGCATGTTTATAGGGCCCCGAAGGTCCCCGGTTCATATCTATAAACACAGCCCCGGACGAATCCGGGGCTGCGGATGTCGTGTACTAGTCAGGCAAAGGCGTCAGGTCAAGCGAAAGCGCCTGATAATCGTAGCTCGTGATCTCAAAGCGATTGCCCCACGGATCCATGAAATAGATCGACCAGGCCAGACCGTGATCGACCACATCCGCCCGGGTCAAGCGCCGCCCATCGCTATGTTGAACATGCAACGTGTCGACCCGGCTCAGAAAGGTCATGAAATCTGCCGCCGAGACGCGAAAGGCAATGGTCGTATCGCGAGAGCCCGGTTGGCACGCCCGCGCAAAAAGCGACAGAACAGGCCGCCCATCCGGCGTGGCCAGAACCCGCGGCCCCATTGGATCCTCCGCCCAGATGGCAAGATCGCGCGCAGGCGCAAGATCCAGCACCGCCCCAAACCATTCGACGGCCTCATCGCGGTCTGAAACCTCAACATGCACGTGATCTATCCGTTGAATACGCATGGTCGGTGTCTACAGCGGGCACGATATCTTTGAAAGACTGCGCGCCAAGGCAGGCACCCAAGAAAATTCGAATTTTCTTGGGCATTTTCTTCGAAGAAAATGCGGCCCTAGCGCACGCGCTGCGCCAACCAGGTCGCCCAATCCTGCGTGGACCCACCAAAGGCATTGAGATCCACATCCCCGGCCACGCCCGGCAATATCCCTGTTCCGCTATATTGCCAAAACCGCCAGGGCTGCCCCGGATAGACCTGATCGGGCACTTTGGCTACGGCGCGCAGCCAAAACTCTTCACCCCGCATGCGGCCAAGATCATTGCGCTCATAAAAATCCGGCGTCGTGTAGATGATCGGGCGCTGGCCATAGCGCCGCTCCACCCGGTTGAGAAACCGCGTCATCTCCGCCCGCACCGTCTCCGGCGGGGGGCGCTTGGTGCAGGTGGGCGAAAACGGGTTCCATTCCATATCCAGCACCGGCGGCAAGGCGCCTTTGGTGCGCGGCACATTCTTGATGAACCACTTGGCTTGCGTCCGCGCATCGGTGCAGAAGTAATAGAAATGATAGGCCCCGCGCCGCACGCCCGCCTTGCCCGCCGCACGCCAGTTTTCTTTGAACTTCGGATCCAACAGGTCGCCGCCTTCGGTGGCTTTGATAAAGGCAAATTCTATCCCCGCGCCGCGCACGATCTTCCAACTGATATCGCCTTGAAAGCGTGACACATCGATCCCGTGCACCGGGAAACGCTGCGGCGTGTAGGGTTTGAAATCGACCGGATCGCTATCGGCGAATTTCGGGCCCGCCTGCGCCTCAAGCTGAGACGCGGCTGCCAGCACGGCCACACACATCAGCAAAATAACAAAGAAAGATCGCATATCGCCCGCCCACTGACTCGCCTGATCTTTACTCTACCGTGCAACTGCCCTCTGTCGCCCACAACCTGACGGGGTGCGACACTCCGGCAAAGAGGCGCTTAAGGCGACGTGATCGGGGGCGGCCTGCGTCGCATGCCACTGACCGCATTGCCGACAATTGCACCCAGCAGGATAAGCCCACCGATCAGAGTGTTGGCGCCCGTCGTCTCCCCCAGAATGAGCCAAACCCACAAGGGCCCCAGCACAACTTCGGCCAGCGACAACAGCGTGAGCTCCGCTGCCGGCAAACTACGGGACCCAAGCGTGTAGAGAATAAGCCCGGCACCCACCTGAAAGACGCCCATCCCGACGGCAATGCCGCCATCGTTGAGCGACAACACCAAGGGCAGCCCGGAGATCAGACAAATCGCGCCCATGATCACCACGCCGAAAACGCCAGACAGGAAAACCGAGGGCAGCATCTCCGTGGAGCGCCCCCATCTCAGCGCGACGGTAAACACCGCAAAGCCGAAGGCCGATCCAAGGGCGGCCAGATTGCCCAGCATCGCGCCGGTGCCCTTTTCACCCGCGACCATGACGCCCACGCCGAGGATCGCCACCGCGATGGCGCCCCATGTGGCCCATCGCACAGGCTCCCGTAGGACGATCCAGCCCAACACGGCGGCCATGAAGGGGGCGGAGGCGAAAAGAAGCATGGCATTGGCCACGCTCGTCGATTGGATCGCAAAGATCCCGCCCGCATAAGCCGCCACCAATGAGAGCCCTGCAATCACGGCGGGCCAGCCCGTGCGGCGCAGTTGGGCAAACGGGCTCTGTCCAGTGCGCAGCCGGATCACGATGTAAAGGAAGACGCTGAGCGAGGCTGAGCGATAGAGCAGGATCTGCCAAACCACCGCCTCTTCCATCAGGCGCACGCAGAGACCGATGGTGGACCACAGCACGCCCGCCATGAAGACGTAGAAGAGGCCAAGCTTGCGGTCAGGCGCTGCAGCTGTGTCAGAAAGAGCGGTCATTGGGATAGGTTAGTATGGTTTGGCATTCGCGACTGTCTCGATTGCGACATGGCGCGTGACGCAGGTCGGTACGGGATCACGGGTGAACGGCCAGCCGCATGTCTGTCCTTGGCCCGGCAGGCGATTGCCCTGCAATCGCGGAGGGCGACGCCGCGCTAGACCCTGCCATGGGCGCCGCGCAGTGACCCGTGCTGTCGTCGGTCAGGTGTTCCGTGCCGCAACAAAAAAACCCCGGCCACAATCGCAGCCGGGGCTTAAAATCAGTGGTGGGGTGAAACCCCACCCTACGGGCAGATCACAGACCGGTCGAGACGTCGATCGTGTTGCCTTCTTCCAGCGTCACATAGGCCTTTTTGACGTCTTTCCGCGTGCCTTTGATGCCGCGGAAGCGCTTGGTTTTGCCTTTGGTGATCGTCGTGTTCACCGCCTTCACCTTCACACCAAAGAGCGCCTCAACGGCCTCCTTGATCTGCGGTTTGTTGCTGGCGATATCCACCTCGAACACGATCGCGCCATTCTCGGACGCCATTGTGGATTTCTCGGTGATCACCGGCTTGCGGATCACATCGTAATGTTCTGGTTTCGCGCTCATTTCAACCGAGCCTCCAGTGCTTCGACCCCTGCTTTCGTGAGCACGAGCGTGTCACGGCGCAGGATGTCATATACGTTTGCGCCCATGCTCGGCAGCACGTCGATCCCGTCGATATTGGCCGCCGCGCGGGCAAAATCGGCGTTCACTTCCGCACCATCGATGATCAGCGCGCGCTTCCAGCCCAAGTCTTTGACCTGCTTGGCCAGATCCTTGGTCTTGGACACAGAGGCTGCATCCTCGATCACCACCAACTCACCGGCGGCGACTTTCGCGCTAAGCGCGTGCTTGAGGCCCAGCTTGCGGACCTTCTTGGGCAGATCATGCGCATGGCTGCGCGGGGTCGGACCCTTGTAGATACCACCCTTGCGGAAGATCGGCGCGTTGCGGTCACCATGGCGTGCGCCACCTGTACCCTTCTGGCGATAGATCTTCTTGGTGGAATAGCTGGTCTCGGACCGGGTCTTCACCTTGTGGGTACCGGCCTGCGCCTTGTTGCGCTGCCAGCGGACGACGCGGTGCAGAAGGTCTGCGCGCGGTTCCAGGCCGAAGATGTCTTCGCCCAGATCGACCGAGCCGGCCTTCTTGCCGTCCAGTTTGATCACGTCGAGTTTCATTCTTCGCCTTCCTTCTTCTCGGC
>JBCCDT010000177.1:0-4478 GCA_039030635.1 Pseudomonadota bacterium | reverse complement strand
GCGCCGCCCAGGTTCCAGCCGAAATTGAACACCACAGCCTGCAGCCCGGCATCCGCGCCCATGCGGGCCTGATTGCGGGTGTAGCAATAGAACATGGATTTGCCGCCCGCGTCCTGCACCGTTTTGAGCAGATCAATCTCTTGCCGCGTGCCAAGGCCCGCACGATCGAGCAGGCGCTGAAACGTATCTGAATAATGGATCGAGGAGGGGAAATTCACCGCCCCGGCAAAGCCCGCCTCCAGGATGCGATGGGCGAGCGCATCGGGGGCCTCAGTGCTGTTCCAGCAATTGACGCCGATATAGACCGGCAGATCGGTGATCGGCAGAATCTCGGACACCGCGAAATCCCAGGTGAGATCGGAGGCGTGATGCATAGGCAGCATACAGGCAATCGATGGCGCGCCCATGCTGCGCAACCGGCCCGCGTTGATGGCCAACAGAAAATCCGCGCCGCCCTGTTCTGCCGCGCGGGCGACAATGCCACTGCCCACGGCGGCGCCGACCACTTTGTTGGTTTTTCGCGGTCGCGCCATTATGACCCCTCAGATCGGAAGCGGCCGGTTGGCGCTTTCTTTTTTCAGCTCCACCGCGCAGAAGATCATCGTGGTGGTGCCGACATTTTCAAGATTGTGCAGCGCGAACTCGCCTTCCGCCACGTGGTAGAAATGCGTGAGCCCCGCCGCCACATCGCTTTCATAGGTGGTGCCGTCATAGGTGCGTTGCAGAAACCGGCCCGGGGCCATGGCTGTCCAGAAATAGCTGAGCACATGGCGGTGGACGGGCATAGCCTCACCCGGTTTGAGGGTCATGTGCCAGACCCGCACGCTGTCATTTTCAAAGACCAGATCGGTGCCGATGCGGCCATTGAACTCGTTGCGGCGAAACTCGTCGATGATCTCATCGGACCAGCCGTCAAAGCCACTGGTGGTCAGCTCGCCCGAGCGGAATGTGTCTGCGGTCTGTGTCATGTGGTGCTCCCCTTGCCGGTCATGAGAGCATGTCACATGGCGCAAGCCAAGGCTTGATCGGCCCCGCCGCCGGGTCGACAGGGGTTTGGCGATATTCTAACACTTATGTCGGGCCGTAATGTGCGACGGCCCTCGGGGGGATAGGACAGCATGTATCTGGGTCTGGATCTGGGCACGTCGGGTGTCAAAGCGCTGTTGATCGATGCCGATCAGCGGGCCTTGGGCAGTGCGACGGCGGGGTTGGATGTGGCCCGCCCTGCCCCGGGATGGTCAGAGCAGGACCCAGTGGATTGGATCCGGGCGTGCGAGGATGCGCTGCGGCAGTTGCAGGGCGATCATGACCTGTCCGGCGTGCGGGGGATTGGCCTATCGGGGCAAATGCATGGGGCGACGTTGCTTGATGCCTCGGATGCGGTGCTGCGGCCATGTATCCTGTGGAACGATACGCGGGCGCATGGTGAGGCGGCGGCGCTCGACGGGCAGGAGGCGTTTCGCGCGCTGACGGGCAATATCGTCTTTCCCGGCTTTACCGCGCCGAAACTGGCCTGGGTGAAAGCGCATGAGCCGGAGGTGTTTGCGAGAGCCGCCAAGGTTCTTTTGCCCAAGGATTACCTGCGCCTGTGGCTGACGGGCGAGCATGTCTCGGAGATGTCGGATGCGGCGGGCACGGCGTGGCTCGATACAGGCAAACGTGCGTGGTCTGAGGCCTTGTTGGCTGCCACGGATTTGAGTGTGGATCACATGCCGCGTTTGGTTGAAGGGTCGGAGGCCTCAGGCGGGCTGCGCGCGGCGTTTGCGGAATTTGGCCTGACGCCGGGGATTCCGG
The DNA here is from genome assembly GCA_039030635.1 of Pseudomonadota bacterium. Lineage (GTDB taxonomy): Bacteria > Pseudomonadota > Alphaproteobacteria > Rhodobacterales > Rhodobacteraceae > Roseovarius. Next base: position 2,684 of record JBCCDT010000177.1, on the reverse strand, counting down.
TGGCGGGGGGTGCCGGGGACAATGCGGCCTCGGCCATTGGCTTGGGCGTTGTGCGTGGAGGGGAGGCGTTTGTGTCCCTTGGCACATCGGGCGTGCTTTTTGCCGCGGCCGATGGGTATGCGCCCGATGCCGATACTGCGCTGCATACATTTTGCCACGCGGTGCCGGGGCGGTGGCATCAGATGGGGGTGATCCTGGCGGCGAGTGATGCGTTGGCCTGGTATGCGGGTCTGGTGGGGGAAAGCCCGGCGGACCTGACTGATGATTTTGGGGCGTTGCAGGCCCCCGGGCGGGCGCTGTTCCTGCCGTATCTGGGCGGGGAGCGGACGCCGCATAATGATGCGCAGGTGCGCGGCGCGATGATCGGGTTGGAGCATGTGAGCGATCGGGCGGCGCTGGCGCGGGCGGTGCTGGAGGGGGTGAGTTTTGCCTTTCGCGATAGTCTAAACGCGATGAATGCCACCGGCACCCGGCCTGCGCGGCTGCTCGCGGTGGGCGGGGGATCGAACTCTGATTATTGGCTGAGCGCCATTGCGACCGCGCTGGATTGCCCTGTTGATGTACCGGAGGACGGGGATTTCGGGGCGGCCTATGGCGCGGCGCGGTTGGGCCTGATGGCCGCTGAAAAGAGCGGCGCTGAGATCGCCACGCCGCCCAAGATCGCGCGCAGCATTGACCCCGATCCCAGCCTTGAGCCCGCGTTTGCCGAGGCGCATCAGCGATACACCCAGACCTATCTTGCCCTAAAGGACCTGTCATGACCGAGTTTTTCAAAGGCATCGCGCCTATCGCCTATGAAGGCCCCGAGAGCGACAGCGAATTCGCCTTTCGCCACTACAACCCCGATGAGATGGTCGCGGGTAAGCGGATGGAAGATCACCTGCGCTTTGGCGTGGCGTGGTGGCACAGCTTTGCCTGGCCGGGCGGCGACCCGTTTGGCGGGCAGACCTTTGAGCGGCCGTGGTTCGGCGACACGATGGAGCATGCCAAGGCCAAGGCCGATGCCGCCTTTGAGATGTTTGCCATTCTGGGGCAGCCGTTCTTTTGTTTTCATGATCTCGATATCCGGCCTGAAGGGGCCAGTTTTGCCGAGAACACCCGCAACCTTGAAGAGATGGTCGACTATATCGGCGCCAAGATGGCAGGGGCCAAGACCCGGCTCCTGTGGGGGACGGCGAACCTATTCACCCATCGTCGTTTCATGGCGGGGGCGGCCACGAACCCCGACCCGGATGTGTTTGCCTGGTCGGCGGCGACGGTGAAGACCTGCATGGATGCCACGCATAAGCTGGGCGGTCAGAATTATGTGCTGTGGGGCGGGCGCGAGGGGTATGAGACGCTGCTCAACACCGACCTCAAACGCGAGCGCGATAACGCGGGCCGGTTTTTGCAGATGGTGGTGGAGTACAAGCACAAGATCGGGTTTGAGGGCACGATCCTGGTGGAGCCAAAGCCGCAAGAGCCGTCAAAGCATCAGTATGATTACGATGTGGCCACGGTCTATGGTTTTCTGCGTGAGTTCGGCCTGGAAGACGAAGTGAAGATGAATATTGAGCAGGGCCACGCGATCCTGGCCGGGCATTCCTTTGAGCATGAATTGGCGATGGCGGCCTCGCTGGGCATCCTTGGGTCGATTGATATGAACCGCAATGATTACCAATCGGGCTGGGACACCGATCAGTTTCCCAATTCTGTGCCCGAGGTGGCGCTGGCCTATTACGAGATCCTCAAGGCGGGCGGGTTCACGACGGGAGGCACCAATTTTGATGCCAAGCTGCGGCGGCAGTCTTTGGATGCCGAAGACCTGATCGCGGCGCATGTGGGCGCGATGGATGTCTGTGCACGGGGCCTGAAGGCGGCGGCGGCGCTGTTGGAGGATGGCGCGTTGGAGGACAAGCGCGCCGCCCGTTACGCGGGATGGGACAGTGCGTCGGCGCAGGAGATGCTGGGGGGTGGTTTGCAGGGGTGTTTTGACCGCGTGATCGCGGACCAGATCAACCCAGAGCCACGCTCAGGGCAGCAGGAGCGGTTGGAGAACCTGATCAACCGGCAGGTTTAACCGATAAAGGCGCAGCCCAGGGTTTGACGTAACGCATCGCTGAGCTCTTCGACGGTGTCGGTGGAGACATAGAGGCCCCCGGTGCTGTCGGAGAGGCATTTGGCCACCGAGATGTCCTTGGGGAACAAGTCCTCATCAACCGTTTTGAGGCCGAACCGGTCGGTATCGACGCGAAAGCCGATCACGTGGACGGTCAGGTTGGCGGCGGTGGAGGCGAGCTCTGCCCCCAATTGGCACGGCGCGCCGCCGCAGGTGTCATTGCCATCTGTCACCAGGACGACGATGCCCGGATCGTTGCGATAGTTCAACACGTCGGCGGCCTTGCGCACGGCCTCTGTCAGGGGGGTCAGGCCATTGGGATCGAGCCAGGAGATGGCCTCCAGCACGGGCTCTGCGGCGTCAGCGACCGGGGGAAATTTGAGGTTAATCCCGTCACAGGAATTTTCCGGCCCCGGCCCGTAGGTGATGAGACCGATGCGCCGAATGGGCGCGATTTGCGGCATGGCATCGCGCAGGGCCGCGCGGGCGTCATCGATGCGTTTGGGTTCATCGAGTTGCAAACCCAGCTCTGCCATGGAGGCGGATCCATCAAAGACGAGCATCGCATCGCGCGTGCAATCCTGCG
>JBCCDT010000176.1:0-4705 GCA_039030635.1 Pseudomonadota bacterium | reverse complement strand
TGATTCCGCGCAGGACTGCTGGCCGACGGTCAGACAAGGGCTCAAAACAGCCATTCGCCCCTCAGGCATCGTTGAGAAATATGTTAGATGGTGGCTCTGTGACCTTCATGGGCGTTCAGCCTGTGGACAAGTGAGCCGCGTATCGTTGGGCTGCGGTATGGCGATCCGACCTCAGACGAGCCGCGCTTTATCCCGGCCACATCCGCAATCCATCTGAGCTGTGTGCCCTGTGCAGACAAATCGCCGTGCCGTCGCGCCAAAGGCGCCCCACTATGATTGGCACACCTCCGGTGTGACGGTCGGCCCGACGATGCGCGGCGGCCCCAAGGGGCCTTGAGTCCGCGCCGCTTATGATAACGGGTTCAAGTGTCTGCCAAATGTCAGGAACGCGGACGAAGCTGCCGTTCAGACTTTTCGTTGCAGAGCCGCGCATCGTCGGGCCGCGGTATAGCGATCTCTGCTTTGAATGGCAGCGCTTTATCCCGGCCAAATCCGCGAACCATCTGAGCAATGCGCCTAGTGCAGCCAAATCGCCGTGCCGTGGGGCGGCCCGGCGATGCGCGGCGGCCCAAGGGCCTTGATTCCGCGCCGGGTGCCATAACAAGGGTCGCAATGGGCTCAAAACGGGCATTTGCGCAGGCGCGCGGGCGCAGGCCTCAGCGGTCGCAGATCAAGACGAGCTTAGCCGCGCAGATCGAACGCGATGGGCAGGTATGTGGGGCCGGTGTTGGCGCTGTCGGGGAGGTGTTTGGCCTCGCCATTGCGGCGGATGTTGGTGATGCGCTGTGACAGGAGGCGGTAGGCGACGGCCATGTCATTTTTGGCCACGATCTGACCCAGACAGACATGCATGCCCGCGCCGAAACCGTAGTTGCGGTTGCGCTTGGCGGTGATGTCGAACGGGGCCTCTTCATAGGCGTCCGGATCGGTGCCTGCGCTTTCGGAGAAGAGATGCAACGTCGTGCCGTTGGGGATCTCGAGCCCTTGGAATTCGAAATCTTCCACGGCCTCTCGGGTGACCCATGTGATCGTGGGGCGCAGGCGCATGCATTCGGTGGCCGCGCCCATATCCAGCTTGGGGTTTTCGGCCAAAACCTCCCACTGATCGGGGTGATCGAGGAAAAGCGACATGCCGAGGCCCAGCTGATTGCGGGTGGTGTCGACGCCGGCAAAAACCAGCATGACGCCGGTGTTCATCAGCTCATCATGGGTCATCTTGTCGTCGCCTTCACCCGCGTTGATGAGCATCGACAGAATGTCGTCACCGGGGGCTTTCTTGCGCTCTTCCAGGATGCCTTCGACAAGGCGGTACATCTTTTCTGTCGCGGCCTCGATCACCGGCAAGCTTTGTTTGTAGGTCACGCCCAGCGCGAGGCCCATATCAGAGGACAGCTCAAGGATTTCCCAGGCGGTATCCTCAGAGATGCCCAGCAGGTAACACAGCACTTTGCCCGCATAAGGATCGGCGAAATCCTTCATGAAATCGCATTCGCCCTTATCAAGGAATTCGGCCATCAGATCATTGGTGAGCCGTTCAAAGAAGGGCAGCATGGCGCGCACGGCCTTGGGCGAGAAGGCCGGATTTAGGAAGCGGCGCAGGCGGGTGTGATCGGTGCCTTCGGTGACCAAAATCGTGTTGCACCACCATTCGGCAAAGAGGCCTTCGTTGACGCCATTGTGTTTAGGCCAAGAATGGCTGCCTTGGCGCAGGCGTTGATCCACTAGCAGCTGGCCCATTTCGGCGTGGCGCAGGATCGCCAGACCGTAGGGGGTGCGCGCGTACCAAGAGGCCTCGCGCGCAGCCCGCACTTCGGGGGACCGGACGGAATATTCCGGGTTGGCTATGTCGAGATACGGGGCGTCCTCAAGCGGGAGCGTCGTTTGCATCAGCATGGCTTTCCTCGTCCGGTCAGGGGGTGCTTAGGGCAAGCACTCCATATAGGTTTCATTGTCCCACACGGTCACGGTGGACATGAAGCGGGCGAACTCGTCGCGTTTGTACTCCTCAAAGAGGCGATACATCTCACCGGGCATGCCGCGTTTGACGACCTCGGACCCGGCGAGGTGATCGAGCGCTTCACCCAAGGACATGGGCAGTTTCTTGACCTGTTTGCCGGCCTCGATGGCCTCGTAGATGTTGCGCTCTTCCGGGGCACCGGGATCGAGGCTGTTGTCGAGACCGTCATCCATGGCCGCCAGAAGGGTGGAGCCCATGAGGTATGGGTTCACCATGGAGTCGACGGAGCGGTATTCGAACCGGCCGGGCGCGGAGACCCGCAGACCTGTTGTGCGGTTCTGGAAACCCCAATCGGCAAAGACCGGCGCCCAGAAGCCCGTGTCCCACAGACGGCGGTAGGAGTTGACCGTCGAGGCGCCGATGGCTGTGAGCGCCTGGAGGTGATGAACCACACCGCCAATGGCCTTCAGCCCTTCGGCCCCCGGCATCTGCGGATCGTCATCATCGGGCATGAACGTGTTCTCGCCGCCTTTGACGTACATGTAGTTGTCCATCATGCCGGGCAGGTTGTCAGGGTCGTTGCCGACCTTCACGAACTCATCCTCACCGCCGCGCCAAAGCGACATGTTGTGGTGACAGCCTGACGCGGAAACGCCCATGAACGGCTTGGTCATGAAGCAGGCGAAGATGCCGTTTTCACGTGCGACCTGCGCACAGATTTGGCGGTATGTTGTCAGACGGTCAGCGTTGCGGAGCACGTCATCGAACATCCAGTTCAACTCAAGCTGACCGGGGGCATCCTCGTGGTCACCCTGGATCATGTCGAGGCCCATCTTGCGGGCGTAGCGGATGACCTGCATGGACACCGGACGCAGGCTTTCGAACTGGTCGATGTGGTAGCAGTAAGGCTTGGAGTAGCCCGGACCCGGCTTGCCGTTTTCATCGAACTTGAGCCACATCATCTCAGGCTCAGTACCGATGCGCAGCTTGGTGCCGTGTTTGGCGGTGAATTCCTCGTGCAGGCGGCGCAGGTTGCCACGGCAGTCAGACGTCAGGTACGCGCCGGGATCGACCTTTTCTTCGCGGTTGCGGAAGAGGGTGCAGAAGAACCGGCCAATCTCAGGGGCCCAAGGCAGCTGCATGAAGGTTTCCGGCTCTGGGATGCCGACCAGCTCTGCCGCCTCCGGGCCGTAGCCCAGATAGTTGCCCGCGCGGTCGGTAAACAGGTTCACCGTCGCGCCGTAAACCAGCTGAAAACCCTTCTTGGCCACTGTTTCCCAATGGTCGGCGGGAATACCCTTGCCCATGATCTTGCCGGTGACGGAGACGAATTGCAGGTAGAGATATTCGATCCCCAATTCGTCAATCTTGGCGCGCACTTGTTTGATTTTTTCGTCACGGCCCGGGGCCTCTACAAACTTTTCAATGTCCATGGACATGTCCTTTTCCCTGCTGTCCCTCTACGGGCTCTTTGATTTCGGTGGTTGAAGTTAACCTTACTTCCCCGGGCGCGGTCAAACCGACCCTGCGCATTCCTGTGCGCGGCGTCGCTGTTTTTTCGGTCGAAGGGGGTGTGTCGATTGCAGTTTGAGCAATCGGCAGGCCGGTGAAGGCCGTGGTGACATCTGTGTGCAGCTTCGAGATCATCGGTCGCCTAAGAGGTCGTTGGCCAGGGGTGATACGCCTGTTAGAACGGGCGGACTGGCCGATCCTTTTTTTCCTAAAGTGAATTTTTCTTTCGTTCAAGTGAATTTTTGGTTGATGCGCTGAGGGAAGGATGGGACAGATATTTGTGCGAAAAGAGAGGGCGTTTTGATGGATTACGAGATCTTTGAGGCGGGGCGCGTGACGCTGCAATGCGGGATCACCCTGCCGGACTGCAAGGTGGCGTATAAAACCCATGGGACGCTCAATGCCGCCAAGGACAATGTGGTGGTGTTTCCATCGCGCTATGCCGGGACGCACGCCGATCAGACCTATTTGATCGGGCCGGGGCTGTCGCTGGATCCTGAGAAGTACTTTGTCATCTGCATCAATATGCTGAATTCGGGGCTGTCCTCATCCCCGTCAAACACGGCCAAGCCCTTGTCTGGCCCGGATTTTCCGCTGGTGACGCAGTATGACAACGTGCTGTTGCAAGAGCGTTTGATCCGCGAGGTTTTTGGGATTGAGAACGTGAAGCTGGTCTGTGGTTGGTCGATGGGCGGGCAGCAGGCGTTTCAATGGGCGTCGCTTTTCCCGGACAAGGTCGAGGCGATGTCATGCTTTTGCGGACAGGGAACGACGGCGCCGCACACCTATGTGTTCCTTGAGGGCGTGAAGCAGGGGATCATCGGCGATCCGGCGTGGGAGAATGGGTATTACAAAGAGCAACCCTGGCGCGGCTTGACGGCGAAGGGGCGGATCTGGGCCGGGTGGGCGCTGAGCCAGGAATGGTACCGCGCGAAGATGTGGGAGACCCAGGGATTCGCCTCGCTGGAAGATTACCTGAAGGGCAATTGGGACGGGATTTACTATGGGCGCGATGCCAATGACATGCTGGCGCTGATCGCCACATGGCAGGCCTGCGATCTGGCGAACAACCCGGTGTATAACGGCGACCGCGCGGCGGCCTATGGGGCGATCACGGCGAAGTCGATCATCTTGCCGGGGCGGACGGATTTTTACTTCCCGCCTGCGGATAATGAGGCGGAAGTGGCGATGATGCCCAATGCGGAATGCCGCGTGATCGATTCGATGTGGGGGCAT
>JBCCDT010000175.1:0-4706 GCA_039030635.1 Pseudomonadota bacterium | reverse complement strand
CTGTGAACGGCCAAGGGGGTCAAACGCGAAAAAGCCATGATTTCGCCACCTCTGCCACGTTTTCGCCACAATTGGACCTGTTGATTAACCTTGTTCCGGTCCCGTCTGTGGGCAGATCTGCCGCCCTTGGGACCGTGTGAGTAATCAGTTTCGTCCAGAAGGGACCCGTTAAGACGATGCGCTGCTTGAGATCATTTTTTAAAGAAGAAGACGGCGTTGTGGCCGTGGATTGGTTTGTGATGTGTGCCGCTCTCGTAGGCCTTGCCGTGTTTGCCGCGGTGAATGTCGGCGAAGGCGTGTTCGGGCTGGGCACAAGCGTGGCCACCGAGATCGAAGAAAAGGACGTCTGAGCCAACCTCCCGGTGTCAAAGCCGGGCTTTCGCCACGTTTTCGCCCCATTCCTCCCTCAGCTTTTCGTGAGATGAAGAATCGCGCGGGGCTCAAGAATGGCTTTGGTCCGGCGCAGACGGAGTGGGACCAGACCCTTGGTCAGTTGGCTGACATTCAAACAGTTTGCACAAGACGAAGACGGTGCCGCAACGGTGGATTGGGTCGTCGGCACAGCCGCGGCTGTGGGCCTGGGCGTGGCGGCCGTGGACACGGTGGAGCGCGGCATCACCACATTGGCCGGCACCATCGCCACCGCCATTTCGACCAAGACCGTCACCAATGGCGACAGCGCGGGATCGGGCGGCGGTTGACCGCCGATGGGGCGACTTTTGCCCCGGCGTGCGACCCCGTATGATACACGCATCCGGCGAACACGGGTGTTGAAGATGAAAACCTCGAAACTCTCTCTCAAATGGCTTGACGCCTTTCTGTTGACCGCCCGCACCGGCGCGGTGCAAGACGCCGCCGAAGAGGCCGGCCTGTCGGTCAGCACAGTGAGCCATCATTTGCGCAGCCTGGAGGACACGCTGGGCGTGACGCTCTTTGACCACACGCGGCGGCCTATGCGGCTGACCTCTGCGGGGGCGGTGTTTTACGGCCATGTGGACAAGGCGATGCGGATCCTGCGCAAGGCCGAGATTGAGGCGCAAAGCGGGGATATCGCCGACACGCGGGCGATGTCGCTTGCGATGGTGGAAGATTTCGACAGTGAGATTGGGCCGGAACTGGCGCGCGCCCTGGCCGCCGGGATGCCAAAGTGCAAGTTTCGCCATCTGACCCGGCCCAGCCACGAGATCCTCGATATGATCCGCGACCAGGAGGTCGATATCGGCATTGCCGCGCGCCCGCAGTTTATCTCGGAAGACCTCAATGAGCGGCCATTGTTGAAAGAGCCCTTTGTGCTGGTTCTGCCCGCCGATGCCCCAGACGCGCCGGAAAGCTATCTGACCAGCACACCGCCCCTGCCCTTGCTGCGCTATTCCTCGAACCAGTTCATCGCCACCCAGATCGAACAGCATTTGCGCCGGTTGCGTTTGCAGATCCCGTCGCGCTTTGAGTTTGAAAGCAATCAATCGCTGCTGAGCATGGTGGCGGATGGGGATGGCTGGACCATCGCCACCCCGCTCAACTACATGCGCGCGCGCCGGTTTCACCGCCAGATCACGCTGGCCCCTTTCCCCGGCAAGACGTTTTCGCGTTACCTGTCGATCTTTACTGCGGAGGCCACGCCGAGCCAGGTGGTCGCGCCGGTGAGTTCGACCATGCGCCGGTTGATCGACGAGCGCGCGATCCGCCCGTCGGTGGAAAAGATGCCGTGGCTGTCCGAGCTGTTTCAGCTGCTGCCGGACAACGCCAAGACCTAGCCCAATCTCGCCTGCGCGTCCTCGACTAAGGCCTGCAACCGCGACGGGGCATCACCGGGCGGTGCCAGTTGCGCGCTTTGCCCGTAAAGAGAGAATTGATGGCGCGCGCTGTCGGCGGCCTGCAATGGGGCGGTGTAGTGATACATCAGTGGAAATGGAGCCGCCTCGACCCGGGCTACGGCATCGAGCCACTCCGTGCGATGGGCCCGCGCGGGACGGCCCGAGACCGAACGGCTGATCCGGGTGGAGCTGTCATCGCCTGTGGCCACGGTTTCGGGGTGGTGTTTTTTGCGCCGGGCCTCGGGCGCAGTGATGAACGCCGTGCCGATTTGCACCCCCGCCGCGCCAAGGGTCAGAGCGGCGGCAATACCGCGCCCATCCGCGATGCCACCGGCGGCGATGACAGGCAGGTCCACGGCATCCACCACCTGCGGCAGCAACGCAAAAAGCCCCACCTGCGCGTCATTGTCCAAATCCAAAAACACGCCGCGGTGCCCACCGGCCTCCCAACCTTGAGCGATGATCGCATCCACGCCGCGGGCGGCGAGCCAGCGGGCCTCCTCCACCGTGGTGGCGGAACTGAGGATCTTGCACCCCGCCGCCTTGAGGGCGGTGACGGCCTGCGCCTCTGGCAGACCGAAGTGAAAGCTGACCACCGCCGGAGGGTGGCGCAAAAGACAGGCCAAATGCGCGTCACCGAAAGAGGCGAACCCTGGCGTGGGCCGGGCGGTCGGAGCTTTGACACCGGCCGCATCGTAATGCGGGGCCAAGGCCTCAAGCAGTGCGGTGTGATGGGTCTCAGAGATCTGCGGCGCGTCATGGCAAAAGAAATTGATGTTCACCGGCCGGTTGGTCAGCGCGGTGATCGCGCGCAGCTCCTCCTCCAGCGCATCCATCGCCATGGTCGCACAGCCATGTCCCCCCAACCCGCCAGCATTGGACACAGCCGCCACAAGCTCAGGCCCTGAAGTGCCGGCCATGGGGGCCAGTAGGATCGGGTGATCAATGCCAAAGAGCTCACAAATCCGTCGGTCACGCCACATGGTGTCCCCCTTGGTCCTCACCCGCCCCGGACCTGATCCGGGGCCTCAATTGTGGAAAGGCGGAGGCCCCAGGTCAAGCCCGGGGCAGGTCGTCTATGTGGGTCAGTCCATCGCTTTGAAGTTGAACTCACCGCCTTCTTTGATGCCCGAGGGCCAGCGCGCGGTGACGGTTTTCGTTCGCGTGTAGAATTTGAAACTATCCGGCCCGTGCTGATTGAGATCGCCGAACATGGATTTTTTCCAACCCCCAAAGGTGTGATAGGCCAGCGGCACCGGGATCGGCACGTTGATGCCCACCATGCCGATATTGATCCGGTTGGCGAAATCGCGCGCGGTGTCGCCATCGCGGGTGAAGATCGCCGTGCCATTGCCGTATTCGTGGTCCATGGCGAGGCCAAGTGCCTCCTCATAAGAGCCTGCGCGCACGGTGCTGAGGACTGGGCCGAAAATCTCTTGTTTGTAGATCTCCATGTCCGGCGTCACCTTGTCAAAAAGATGCGGGCCCACGAAAAACCCGTCTTCATAGCCCTGAAGCGAGAAATTGCGGTTGTCGACGACAAGCTCTGCGCCCTCTTCCACGCCTTTGTCGATCAGGCCCAGAATCCGCTCTTTCGCGGCGGCCGTGACCACCGGGCCCATATCCACGTCATCGCCCGCGGTGTAGGGCCCCACTTTCAGCTTTTCGATGCGCGGCACCAGCTTGTCGATCAACCGATCGGCGGTTTCGTCGCCCACAGGCACCGCCACGGAAATCGCCATGCAGCGTTCGCCCGCTGCGCCAAAGCCCGCGCCCACAAGGGCGTCTGCGGCCTGATCCATATCGGCATCGGGCATCACGATCAGATGGTTCTTCGCCCCGCCAAAACACTGCGCGCGTTTGCCATTCGCGGTGGCACGGGAATAGATGTAGTGCGCAATCGGCGTGGAGCCCACGAAGGAGACACCGCCAATCAGATCATGATCCAGCAGCACATCGACGGCTTCCTTGTCGCCATTCACGACCTGAAAACAGCCTGCGGGCAGACCCGCCTCGACAAAGAGTTCGGCGAGCATCAGCGGCACAGACGGATCCCGCTCAGAGGGTTTCAGCACCACCGCATTGCCGCAGGCCAGCGCCGGGCCCACATGCCACAGCGGCATCATCGCAGGAAAGTTAAACGGCATGATCGCGGCCACAACGCCCAGCGGCTGGCGCATCGAATAGAGGTCAATCCCTGGGCCCGCGCTGTCGGTGTATTCACCCTTGAGCAGGTGCGGCGCGCCGATGCAGAACTCGATCACCTCAAGCCCGCGTTGCAGATCACCCTTGGCGTCAGGCAGGGTTTTACCGTGCTCGCGGCTCAGCGCCTCGGCCAGCTTGTCCATGTCGCGGTGCATCAGACCCACGAGCGCCATCATCACCCGCGCGCGGCGCTGCGGGTTTGTCGCGCCCCAGGCGACCTGCGCCTCGGCCGCTTTTTCGATCGCATCCGTGGTTTCCGCCGCACTGGCCATGGGGCATTTATACTGCGCCTCGCCGGTGGCGGGGTTGTAGACATTTTCAAAGCGGCCAGACGTGCCTTTGACCTGCGCGCCGTTGATGAAATGGGTGAGTTCGGACATGGGAGGCTCCTTTCGAGATTTGCGCGCAGGGTAATATTGCAAAAATCACGGGAAAAGAGGTAATTTCCCAAAAACGTCTTGCAAAAATGCAAGGCACGCCAAGGAGAATGCCATGCGTCCGCACTGGGATGATTTGAAAGTGTTTTTGGCCGTGGCACGCGGCGAGACGCTGTCGCGCGCGGGCCAGGTGCTGCGGATGGATCCGGCCACTGTGGGCCGTCGGATCGCCCGGTTGGAGGCGGCTTTTGGGGCCGCTCTTTTTGCCAAATCACAGAATGGGTATGCGTTGACGGATGCGGGTCAGCGG
>JBCCDT010000174.1:0-4713 GCA_039030635.1 Pseudomonadota bacterium | reverse complement strand
TTTCGCCCTTGGCGGCAAGACAGTGAATGCTGCGCAGATCACGCCCGCGCTTTTGGAAGACACGCTGCAGGAGGCTGACGGGGTCGAGGCGAATGTGGCCACAGGCTATCACGCCATTGAATTTCTGCTTTGGGGGCAGGATCTCAACGGGCATGGCGCAGGCGCCGGCAACCGCCCTTGGACGGATTATGCCGCAGGCGATGTCTGCACCGGAGGCAATTGCAATCGGCGCGGCGAATATCTGCACGCTGCGACCGATCTGTTGATCAGCGATCTGGAATGGATCGTGGCGCAATGGGCCGATGGTGGGGATGCGCGCGCCAATGTCATGGCTGACGAAGACGTCGGAATTGCGGCAATCTTGACCGGGATGGGCTCGCTTTCTTACGGGGAAACGGCAGGTGAGCGTATGCGCCTTGGCGTGATGCTCAACGACCCGGAGGAAGAGCACTCCTGCTTTGCCGACAACACCCATAATGATCATTTCTTCAATGGTGTGGGGATTCAGTCGGTCTATCTGGGCAGCTACACCCGCACCAATGGTGACGTGGTCGAAGGCGCGTCCCTATCTGATCTGGTGATGGCCGTGGACCCGGCGTTGGACATCGAGATGAAAACCAATCTCGCGGATGCCGTTCTGGCCTTGGGCCGGATCAAAACGGCCGCCGAGGCGGGCTTCACCTATGACATGATGCTGGAGCGCGGCAACGCATCCGGTGAGGCGCTGATCATGGGCGGTGTGAACGGGCTGATCACTCAGACCCGCAGCATCGAACGTGTCGTCACCGCACTGGGTGCGCCGGCGATTGAAATCGAAGGCTCAGACAGTCTCGACAACCCGGACGCTGTCTTCCAGTAAACCAACCAAACCATCCTCAAGCCAACGCTGTCGCGGAAGCCAGATCGTTTCCTAATCTCACAAGAAGTGGCAATCAAAATGAACTCACCTTGCTCCAAGGCGCTTCTTGTCAGCGCCTTTCTCACCGCCTCTGCCACTATGGTGCAGGCACAAGGCCTCTCCTTTTCATGGGAGGGCGAACTCGAAGTCGGGGTCGAATCCGTTCTGGATTCCAATGTACCTGGAAATGAGGTCGACGATCCGTTCTTGACCTTTGAGCAGGTCGGCGAATTGTCCTTTGGCGAAAATTTTTCGATCATCGGCGGTCTCACCATTGAAGAAATGACCGGCCCCAGCAGCGGGATTCAGGATCTTGGGCTGTATGTCGACACGCTCGTATTCCAGGCCATGACCGAACGGTTTGTATTTCAACTCGGCAAATCCGAAGTTGCATTTGGTGATGCCTGGAACAGCGCCGCCGGGTATTTCGGATCTACCATTGCGGAAGACTACGAACTGACCGAGCAGTTGGGTCTGTTTGCCGAGATATCCATTGGTCAAGACAGCACGCTTGCGGCCGGCGCGTTCTACGCCGACAACACATCGCTGAGCGAAAGCTTTGGTTTCAACCGCGGTCAGAACAGCACAGCGGCAGGTGGTGCAGGCAACACGGGTGAGTTAGACAACTTCAGCCTTCAGTTCACGCAAGAAGTGGGCAATGCGTTCTTCCATGTGGGTGCCCGTCATCTGAGCAAGGGCACCGGCGATGTTTCGGATGAAACAGGGTTCGTTGCCGGTGGCGGATATTCCTTTGCCGAGAGCGGCACGCCGCTTGATCTTTTCGTTGAGATCGCGGCTTTTGACGGGTTTGGCGGATCGGCTGATGACGCCGTCTATGCGACCCTGACCGCCGCGTTCGGCATCACGGACAGCACCGAGCTGTCAGCAGGGTTTATCCACCGTGACATCGACACTGTAGGGGACACCAACCTCTTTACAATTGGCATTGACCATGAGCTTGAAAATGGGGTCGCCGTGGGTGCCGGTCTGGGTGTCGTGGACGATGCAGGCGCCGATGAGACCATTTTTGGCGCCAGCATCGTTATCCCATTGGGATAAGTTTCGCGCACTAAAAAATGAATGCGGAGCCGCATGACCGGCCTCGCATTTCCACTCCCCGTTCGGTAGGTTTTTTCACATCAAAAACGTTCTGGGAGGCATGACAGATGCCATTTATACCTCCGCATGTTCCGGCCGCCATGGCGCTTGGTCTGTGGGTGGTTTTTGCTGGGACGTCGATCTTCGCGGATCCTTACGCCGAACCCCATCTCGACATCATGCCCCGCACCGCAGATGAGGCCGCGCGCGTGGCCAAGGTCACGGCCCATGCCACCCAATTCGACAGAGCTCAGCCCTTTGAGACCAATTCCGCTGGGGCCGCGACGGTGCGGGCGACATCGACACCCAATGCCTTCTCCTTTTCCTCAGCCAATATCAGTTTTGAAGACGAGCTGAATTTCAAAGTGGGCAACGGGTTGTTCCGCAAGCTTTGGGTGTCCTCGCCCTCGTCCACTCTGGCCTCCGATGGGTTGGGCCCGCTCTACAACGCGCGCTCCTGTCAGCGCTGCCATCTCAAGGACGGGCGCGGGCATCCGCCGGATGGGCCTGAGGACAACGCCATCTCCATGTTCCTGCGCGTATCTATCCCCGGCACCCCTGAGGATGCCATTTCCGAGATCGAAGGCTACCTGGCAACGCTCCCCGAGCCGACCTACGGCACTCAGTTGCAGGATGCGGGGCTCGCAGGACATGCGGCTGAGGCGCGGATGGAGATCACCTACGAAGAGATCGAGGTGCCGCTGTCAGGCGGGGAGGTCGCGCACCTGCGCCAACCCACCTACCGCGCGGTCGATCTGGGCTATGGGCCGTTACATCCTGACGCCATGCTGAGCCCGCGCGTCGCGCCGCAGATGATCGGTCTTGGCCTTCTGGAGGCGATCCCGGCGGCGGATATTCTGGCGCTGGCCGATCCTGATGACGCGGATGGGGATGGCATTTCAGGCCGCCCTAATATTGTCTGGTCGATCGAGTATGACCAACCAATGCTGGGGCGCTTCGGGCTCAAGGCCGGGTCCCCCACGGTGCAGCATCAATCGGCATCGGCCTTTGCCGGAGACATCGGCATATCCAACCCCCTCTTTCCCGACCCTTGGGGGGAATGCACGCAAGCGCAAACCGCATGCCGTGCCGGTCCCCACGGCGACCAGGATGAGCGTGTGTTTGAGGTTGATCAGGAGGGCCTGGATCTGGTGGCCTTCTACAGTCGCAACCTGGGCGTCCCGGCGCGGCGCGATGTAGATGACCCGGACGTCCTGCGCGGCAAGCAGATGTTTTACGAAACCGGCTGCGTGGCCTGCCATCAGCCTGCCTTTGTGACCCACCGATTGGAAAATCAGCCCGAACAAAGCTTTCAGCTGATCTGGCCCTATACCGATATGCTGCTCCATGACATGGGGCCGGGTCTGGCCGATAACCGGCCTGAGGGGCGCGCCAATGGTCAGGAATGGCGCACACCGCCGCTTTGGGGGATTGGCCTGACCGAACAGGTCTCCGGCCACACGTATTTTTTGCATGACGGACGCGCGCGCTCCTTGCTGGAAGCGGTGCTCTGGCATGGTGGCGAGGCCGAAGCGCAGCGCGACGCGGTGATTGCGATGCCCCCGGAAGATCGCGCGGCCTTGATCAGATTTTTGGAGAGCTTGTGATGCGCATTTTGATCGCCGCCGTCTTTGCCGTGTTTTCCCAACAGAGTTTGGCACAAGAGGTCGATCTGAAGGCGATTGTAGGCGCACATATCCTGCCTGGATATCAGGCTTTGGCCAAGGAGGCGCAGGCGTTGAGCGCCGCCGCGGAGGCTGATTGCAGCCCTGAGAGCGCCGACCTGTTGTCGGCCTATCATGACGCGTTCGATGCCTGGATCCGTGTCAGCCATCTGCGCTTTGGTCCATCGGAGAAAGACGACCGCGCCTTCGCCTTGGCCTTCTGGCCTGATCCGCGTGGTTCGACCCCCAAGACGCTGGCCGCTTTGATGCGGGATGAGGACCCTGTTGTGAAGGATCCGGTGGCGTTCGCAACAGTGTCTGTCGCCGCCCGTGGGTTTTACGCGATGGAGTTTTTGCTTTTTGATCCGCAATTCGTGGACAACGATAACAAGACGTATCGCTGTGCTCTTGTGCAAGCTGTAGCAGGTGACATAGCGGCCAATTCAGCGGGCATTTTGGCGGATTGGGAAGGCGGGTATGCCGATCTCATTGCGTCACCCGGCAATGACACATTCCGAACGCCACAAGAGGCCGCGCAGCAGATCTTCACGTCCATTTCAACAGGATTAGAGTTCACCTCACTGGCCCGCCTTGGCCGCCCAATGGGCACGTTTGAACGTCCCAGGCCCGCCCGGGCAGAGGCGCGTCGATCTGGCCGCTCGCTGCGCCACGTGATCTTGTCACTCGAGGCCACCCGCGATCTGACTATGCTTTTAGCGGGTGATGATCCGGATGTTGCCCGCGCTTTTGACACCGCCCTGTCGCGGGCAAATGCGCTGGAAGATCCGGTCTTTGCCGGGGTGTCTGATCCGCAGGGTCGTTTCGCGGTGGAGGTTTTGCAATTCGACATTGATGAGCTGCGCCGCATTTTGGCCGAAAGTGTCGGGCCTCGGCTGGGCATCGCGGCGGGGTTTAACTCCTTGGACGGGGATTGATGGCAGATCGGCGCGCTTTCCTTGCGGGGCTTCTCGCCTCCACGCTTTGGCCGCAACACACCTGGGCGGATGCGGGCGCGCCGGCGTTTTTATCGGCGGGAAAGGGGCCTGACGGCAC
>JBCCDT010000173.1:0-5195 GCA_039030635.1 Pseudomonadota bacterium | reverse complement strand
GGCCATCCGCAAGATGGCGGGGCTGGGTCATGTCAGCGATGCCGTGCTTGAAGGCTACAGCGCCGATCAAATCCATGACCGGTGCGATGTTTTGGTCATTGGTGGCGGTCCGGCAGGGCTCGTCGCTGCGCGTCTCGCATCCGAGGCGGGCCACGATGTGTGTTTGGTCGAGGATCACAAAAGCATCGGTGGCGGGGCGCGCTTGTCGGACCAGATCGAAGGGCGGATGCCGGATGAATGGCTGATGGAGCAGGCCCGCGCCCTCGAAACCGCTGGCGCGCGGGTTTTGACCCATGCCACGGCCTTTGGCATCTATGACCACCAGATGGTCGCAATCGTGGAGCACGGCCGTTTCGGCACGGCCCCTCGCCTGCGCCGTATGCGGGCGGGCCGGATCATTCTTGCGACAGGCGCGCTCGACCGGCCGATCACATTTGCCAACAATGACCGCCCCGGTATCATGTCCGTCACCGCAGGCTGCACCTACCTGGCGCAGCATCGGGTTCTGGTGGGACGGGCCATCGCCCTAGTGTCGAACAACGCGTTTGCAGGTCCCGCCGCTGCCATGCTGTCGGCCGCCGGGGCCGAGGTGACGCAGATTGACCCAAGTGCGGGGCCTCTATCCGCGAAAGGCGGCACGCGGATGCTCGCCCTGAAACAGAACGGACGCACCTACCCGGTTGAGACGATCCTGGCCTCCGGGGGGCAAACACCGCTCGTGCATCTTTGGCGACATGCAGGTGGCAAACTGAATTGGTGCAAGTCCCGGCAGGCATTCTTGCCAGACAGCAATCCGATGAACATGATGGCCGTGGGTGCGGCCAACGGAACCTTCGACATGGACACGGCATTGGCCGAAGCGCGGGCCGCTGGCATGGGCGAGACGCGGCATCGCGACGAGCCGCAAACCCAGGTCACGCCCCTATGGCCCACGCCCCGCAGCACAGGCCGCCAATGGATCGACTTCCAACATGACGTGACGCTCAAAGACATCGAACTGGCCGCACGGGAAAACTATGTCTCGGTTGAGCATCTCAAACGCTACACGACCCTTGGCATGGCCAGCGACCAAGGCAAAACGTCCAACATGGCAGGGCTTGCCGCCATGGCCACGATCCAGGATCGCCCGATCCCGGAGGTCGGCACCACGACCTTCCGCCCGCCCTTTGTCCCGGTGCCCATCGAAATCTACCACGGCCATCACAAGAGTCAGCACTGGCACCCCGTGAAACGACTGGCCCTGGAGGCAGAGCACCGCGCGGCAGGGGCGGCCTTGGGCGAATATGGCGGGTGGCTGCGGCCGGCCTGGTATGGCGATGACGGGATGGCGCAGCACGTTCCTGAGGAGGTGCGCGTGGCGCGCAACGGCGTCGGGCTGTTTGATGCCTCGCCCTTGGGGAAAATTGAGGTCATGGGCCCGGACGCCGAAGCATTTGTGAATTTCGTCTACTACAACACGATCAAAACGCTGGCCCCCGGACGCATCCGATACGGGTTCATGCTCTCAGAGGCGGGCGTTGTGCTCGATGACGGTGTGGTGGCCCGCATCGGGCCTGAGCGGTTCCTCATTTCCTGCTCATCGAGCCATGTCGACAGCGTCCGCACCCATCTGGAGGCCTGGCGCCAAGACGGCAACGACCCCGACCGCATCTTCATCCACGACACAACGCATCACTGGGCCACGCTGACGATCACCGGCCCTCACGCGCGCAGCGCATTGGCGGAATTGGCCCTCCCAATTGACCATTCGCCAGAGGCTCTGCCGCATATGAGCATGCTGGAAACCCAATGGCAGGGGGTGCCCTTGCGCCTCTCGCGCGTCAGCTTTTCAGGCGATCTCAGCTTTGAGATATCGATCGGGCGCAGCAAGGCGCGGGATCTGTGGGAGGCCCTCAGGCAGGCCGGGGCGCACCCGATCGGGCTAGAGGCCATGGCCGTGATGCGGGCGGAAAAAGGCTATATCATGATTGGCAAAGACACAGATGGAGAGACCATGCCCCACGACCTGGGGTTTTCCGCTCCGCGCGACAAGAAAACTGCGGCCTTCATTGGTGATCGCAGCCTGCATCGGGACGTGGCCAACGATCCTGCCCGCAAACAGCTGGTTGGTCTGACCGGACAGGACGGTCAGACCCTGCTGCCAACAGGGGCACATGCGGTGACGGACGAGGCATCGCCGCGCTCTTTGGGCTACGTCACGTCCAGTTATCACAGCCCCACCCTGGGCCATCCCATTGCTCTTGGGCTGATCGAAAACGGCCGCGCCCGTGTGGGAGAGAACGTGACCATCTGGCACCTGGGAGAGACAATTGACGCCAAGATCGTCTCGCCCGCCTTCTTCGACCAAGCGGGGGATCGGCTCCATGCGTGACGACCGTCAAAGATGGGCGCCACCGCGCGACCGGACCGCCCACGTGACCGCGCCGGGGCTGACGATCACACCCGTCACAGTGGAACGCCTGACGCTCTTATCCGGTCCCGTGGCGCGGCAGCAGACCAGCTTGCCTTTGGTGGAGTGGCCGGGCCTGGCCCACAAAGACAGCTACGCGCTCAGCCTGCGACGAGACCGGGTGCTAGAGGTCAACGGCCCCGCGCATCAGGACGGGTGGGATGAGGCGCGCAGCCTGGCCGTGTCCACCGTGACAGACGGCTACGCACAGGTCGAGATCAGTGGCGCAAACGCGCTGTCGCTCCTCAACCGCGGCGCGGATCTGGACCTGCGCACGCCGTCGCGATCTGTCGCGCGGTTGCTGTTTGGCCTGTCCGTGTTCCTCTACCGCCACGGCGAGGAAGACATCTTTCGGGTCCACGTAGCTGCGGGTCACAAAGACGCCTTGTGGCACGCCTTGGACGACGCGGCAACGCATATCGCCTAGCGCCACATGACAAGCGAGACGCGCCCCACCGGACGCGACGAGCGGACCCCAAAAACAAATCATTGATTTGCGAGGGGAGCCTCGTTAGCGTCCATCTGGACACAAGTGTACACACATGATCAAAACCGGAGGGCATCCCATGAAATCCAATTACCGTGTTGTTGTCATCGGAGGGGGCGTTGTTGGCGCATCCGTGCTCTACCATCTCGCCAAATTCGGCTGGGATGATGTCTGCCTGATCGAACGCAGCGTTCTCACCGCAGGCTCCAGCTGGCACGCGGCCGGCGGCTTTCATGCGCTGAACGCCGATCCCAATATCGCCTCATTGCAAGCCTATACGATCGATCTGCTCTCAGAGATCGAAAAGGAATCCGGTCAGTCCGTGGGGATGCACATGACCGGTGGCATGACCTTGGCGGGCACGCCGGATCGCTGGGAATGGCTGCAATCGGCCTATCGCACCTTCCAATCCATCGGCATCAATGACGTGCGTCTCATCACGCCCGAAGAGGCCGGTGAGCTGAACCCGATCATGTCCACGCACGGCATCCTTGGCGGCATGTGGGCCGATCGCGAAGGCTATATCGACACCACGGGCACTGTGCAGGCCTATGCGGGTGCGGCCAAGAAACATGGCGCAACCGTGATTGAACACAACCGGGTGTTGGAGCTGCACCAGACCGCAGAGGGCTGGCGCGTGGTCACCGAGAAAGGCACGATCGATTGCGAGCATGTGGTCAATGCGGCCGGTCTCTGGGCCAAGCAGGTGGGCCGCATGGCCGGGCTGGAACTGCCGGTCTCGCCGCTCAACCACCACTACCTGATCACGGATACGATCCCGGCGCTCGAAGGGCTCGACAAGGAAATCCCGCTCACGGTGGACCTTGAGGGCTTCACCTACACGCGCCAGGACCAGAAAGGCATGCTTCTGGGCATCTATGAGATCAATCATGAACATTGGATGATGGACGGTGCGCCCTGGGAATACGGGTTTGAGCTTCAACAAGAAGATCCCGACCGCATCGAGAATGAGCTGATCCTGGGCTTTGAGCGCTATCCGGTGCTGGAAGAGGTGGGGATCAAAACCTGGGTCAATGGCGCCTTTACCTTCTCGCCCGATGGCAACCCTCTGGTCGGCCCGGTGCGGGGCAAGCCTGGCTATTGGTGCGCTTGTGCGGTGATGGCGGGCTTCCTTCAGGGCGGCGGTGTCGGCAAGTCCTTGGCCGAATGGATGATCCATGGCGAACCTGAGGCCGATGTGTTCGGCATGGATGTGGCCCGCTACGGCCCCTTTGCCGAGAACAAACAGTTCATCAAAGAAACCACAGGGCAGTTCTACACCCGTCGTTTCGTGATGACCTACCCCAACGAACAACTGCCCGCAGGGCGGCCTGCCAAGATGGCCCCGGCCTATTCCGATATGACCGCCGCGGGCTGTCAGTGGGGGGCCAGTTGGGGGCTGGAGGTGCCGCTTTATTTTGCGCCGGAACCGGATTTCGTGGAAACACCCACGCTCAAACGCTCAAACGCGTTCGATATTGTGGCCGGTGAATGCAAAGCGGTGCGCGAAGCGGCGGGTCTTGTCGACATTTCCGGCTTCTCCCGTTTTGAGGTCACGGGGGAGGCCGCGGAGGCATGGCTCAACCGCGTCATGGCCTCCAAGCTGCCCGCGCCGGGACGCGCGCGTTTGGCACCGATGCTGTCGCCCGAAGGCAAGCTGAAAGGCGACCTCACGATTTTCAACTGGGGCAATGGCACCTGGTGGATCATGGGCAGCTATTACTTGCGCGAATGGCACATGCGGTGGTTCGCCGACCGCATGGAGGAGGGTGTGCATATCACGGACCTGTCCGACACGGTGGTGGGCTTTGGCATCGCCGGGCCCAACAGCCTCAAAGTGCTTGAGGCGCTCACCGATGGTCCGATTGCGGATCTGCCCTTCATGGGCTGCGGCACGTTCGATATCGGCATGTACCGGGTCAAAGTCGGGCGTCTGTCCGTCACCGGCGAGATGGGCTTTGAAATTCACTGCTCTGCTGCAGAACATATTGGCCTGCGCAAAACGCTGCTGGCTGCGGGCGAGGCATTTGGTCTGCGTGAGTTTGGTTTCAACGCCATGCTGAGCCTGCGTCTGGAAAAATCCTTTGGCATCTGGAACGCGGAGTTCACCCAAGGCTACACGGCCGCGGAAACCGGGATGGACCGCTGGATCGATTGGGACAAAGGCGATTTTGTCGGGCGCGAAGCTGCCATGGCCGAGCGTGACAGCAATGGGCCCTCGCGCAAAGTCGTGACCTTGGAAGTGCACTCCGAAGACGC
>JBCCDT010000172.1:0-5214 GCA_039030635.1 Pseudomonadota bacterium | reverse complement strand
GGCGAGGGCGAGCGGGAAACGCGGGCTGGTGAATGGGCCGGATGGCGGCCCACGCACATGATCGGCAAAAAGGTGACCGGGGCGACGCTGGGTATCGTGGGATTTGGCCGGATTGGTCAAGCCATGGCGCGCCGCGCGCATTACGGGTTTGGCATGCGTGTTGTGTTCCAAGACGCCTGGCAAGTGCCGGATGATATCAAGATCCAGAACGGCAATGCCGAACAGCTGGGCTCCATCGCCGAGGTGGCCGCGCACTCCGATTTCCTGTCGCTGCACATGCCGGGCGGGGCGGACACCTATAGGATGATCAACGCGGATGTCTTTGACGCGCTGAAGCCCGGCGCGATCCTGGTGAATTCCGCGCGGGGCGATGTGGTGGACGAAGATGCGCTCTTTGCCGCCTTGGATGCTGGGCAGTTGTCTGCGGCAGGTCTGGATGTGTTCCACAATGAGCCCGCGCTGGATCCGCGGTTCATGGAGTATAACAACATCGTGCTGGCCCCGCATTTGGGGTCTGCCACCGATGGCACCCGGATCGGCATGGGCTACCGCGCGATCGACAATCTCAAGGCGTATCTGAATGGGGACACGCCGGGGGATTTGGTGACGTAAGACGTCAATCAACAGACTTCATTGAGGGCCGCTTTTTCGAAGGGCGGCCCTTTTTTTTTCAGCCCCGGCGCGGAATCAAGGGCGTCAGCCCGCCGCGCCTTCGTCAGGCCCCACCCAAGGCCTGGCGAATTGGCCATTGCAGGCGATCGTTCAGATGCACAGCGGGATCCAACGATAAAGCTCTGCTGCTCAAAGTTGCGGTCGCCAGACCGGGGCCTGACGAAGGCGCTCTGTTGGATTGCTGCGACTGCATCCGATTCGTGCTCCTGCAGAGATAAGTTTCCTATCGTAAACCTTTGTTTTCCTTGGGAGACGCGCGCCACTGCTTTGGTGTTCAAATGCATCCCGTCGCCCGTATGGCGGGTAGTCACCCCCTACCCGTTCCGGCCTCGGGCCCCATCCCGGGGACGCCTTCTTACCCAGGCGAAAGTGTTGGGAGGTGGTGGAACCTGCGACACTCCATCCAACGCACCAAGAAAAATGCCCTCAAGGAAGACCACACATATGAGCTACACACTCCACCCGCTCAAGAAACAACGTCTGCAACGCTCTGAACTGGCGGTGCCGGGGTCGAACCCGTCGATGATCGACAAGGCCGTGGATACGGATGTCGACTACATTTTCCTCGACCTCGAAGATGCGGTGGCCCCGCCCGATAAGGTGCAGGCGCGCTCCAACATCATTCAGGCCCTCAATGACATTGATTGGAAGGCCAAAGGCAAGACCATGTCGATCCGGATCAACGGGCTCGACACTCATTATATGTATCGCGACGTGGTCGAGATCGTGGAACAGGCAGGCCAGCATCTGGATACCATCCTGGTGCCCAAAGTGGGCGTGCCAGCGGACCTTTATACCGTGGAAACCATGGTGAGCCAGATTGAAGAGGCCATGGGCTTTGAGCATCAGATCGGGCTAGAGGCCTTGATCGAGACCTCGCTTGGCATGGCCAATGTAGAGGCGATTGCCGCCGCTCCGGGCCGGTTGGAAGCGATGCATTTCGGCGTGGCGGATTACGCGGCCTCCACACGGGCGCGCACGGTGGTGATCGGCGGTCTCAACCCCGATTATCCCGGCGATCAATGGCATTTTGCCCTGTCGCGCATGACCGTGGCCTGCCGCGCCTACGGGTTGCGCGCCATTGACGGGCCGTTTGGCGATTTCTCCGATCCGGACGCCTATGTGGCCTCGGCCAAACGCGCGGCGACGCTGGGGATTGAGGGCAAATGGGCCATTCACCCCACGCAGATTGAGCTGGCCAACAGCGTGTTCTCACCGCCCGAGGTGGAAGTGGACCGCGCACGCCGGATCATTGAAGAGCTGCGCAAAGCCGAAGCCGAGGGCAAAGGCGCGGCGGCCCTTGACGGTAAGATGATTGACGCGGCGAGCGAGCGGATGGCCAACAACGTGATCGTTGTGGCCGATGCCATCGCCGCCAAAGGCTAACCCGGTTTAAGAGAGGAGGATAACATCATGGATATCCACGAATATCAGGCCAAGGAACTGCTCAAGGGGTTCGGTGTGAACGTGCCTCGTGGCGGCATCGCCTACAGCCCCGAACAGGCGGTTTATCGGTGTTCGGAACTGTCGGGCGACAAATGGGTGGTCAAGGCGCAAATCCACTCTGGCGCGCGCGGCAAAGCGGGCGGTGTGCGCATCTGTTCCTCGGAAGAAGAGGTGCAGGATGCCGCGCAATGGATGCTGGGCCGTCGCCTTGTCACCCATCAGACCGGGCCGCAGGGCAAATTGGTGAACCGTCTCTATATCGAGGAGGCGACCAACATTTCCCAAGAGCTGTATCTGGCCTTTGTCATGGACCGCACGTTGGAGCGCGTGGTGGTTGTGGCCTCCGCCCAAGGCGGGATGGAGATTGAGGAAATCTCAGAAAATGAGCCGGAGTCGATCATCCGCTCCGTCGTGGACCCGGCCGTGGGCATGCAAAGCTTTCAGGCGCGCGAAATTGCGTTCCAACTGGGCCTTGATGCGCCGCTGATCACGCAAGCGACCAAGACGATCATGGGCTGCTATGAGCTGATGAGCCAGAAAGACGCGGCCATGGTGGAGATCAACCCGCTGGTCGTGACCGCCGGCAATGAGATCGTGGCGCTTGATGCGAAGCTGAGCTTTGACGAAAACGCGCTTTTCCGGCATCCGAGCATCTCTGAGCTGCGCGACAAGAGCCAGGAAGACCCGCGTGAGACCTATGCCGGGGATCGTGGCCTGAACTACATCGGTCTGGACGGCAAAATCGGCTGCATTGTGAATGGTGCGGGTCTGGCGATGGCCACGCTGGACATGATCAAGATGGCCGGTGGCGAGCCTGCGAACTTTCTTGATGTGGGCGGCGGGGCGAGCCCCGAGCGCGTGCTGATGTCTTTCAAGGCCGTGCTCAATGACAAGAACGTCGAGGCGATTTTGGTCAATATCTTTGCGGGCATCAACCGCTGTGACTGGATCGCCGAAGGTGTGATCCGCGCGGTCAAGGAGCTGGACATTCAGATGCCGCTGGTGGTGCGCCTGTCGGGCACGAATGTCGAAGAAGGTCAGAAGCTTATCGCGGAATCCGGCCTCAATATCCTGACCGCGAACACGCTGGCGGAGGCCGCCAACAAAGTGGTCGGACAGTGGAAAACAGCCGAGCTGAAGGAGGCCGTGTGATGGCGATTATCATCAATTCAGAGACCCGCGTTCTTGTCACCGGTTTTACCGGGCGGATCGGGTCATTCCATGCCCAGGATATGATCAACCACGGCACCAACGTGGTGGGGGGTGTGACCCCGGGCAAAGGCGGGATGCAGCATATTGGCCTGCCGGTGTTCAACACGGTCAAGGGCGCTGTGGCCGAAACCGGCGCGGACATGGTGATCAGCTTTGTGCCCCCGCCCTTTGCCGCGGATTCGATCATGGAGGCGGCGGATGCGGGCATCAAAACCTGCGTGTGCATCGCCGATGGTCTGCCGACACAGGATATGATCCGGGTGAAGCGCTACATGCGCCGCTACAAGGAAGAAAAGCGGATGCGTCTGATCGGCCCGAACTGTGCGGGCGTGATCACGCCCGGCCAGGCCTTTGCCGGTCTCATGCCGCCCCATATCTACAAACCGGGCCGCGTGGGCATTGTCAGCCGGTCGGGCACGCTGGGCTATGAGGCGGCGAGCCAGATGTCAGAGCGGGGCATTGGTGTGTCGTCATCTATCGGCATCGGCGGCGACCCGATCAACGGGTCGAGCTTCAAGGACATCATGGAGCTGTTTGAAGCCGATCCCGACACCGATGCCGTGGTTCTGGTGGGTGAGATTGGCGGCCCGCAAGAGGCCGAGGCCGCCGAATACATCCGCGATCACATGTCGAAGCCCGTGGCCGCCTATATTGCGGGTCTGTCCGCACCCAAGGGGCGCCGGATGGGCCATGCCGGCGCGATCGTCTCGGCCTTTGGGGAATCGGCGCAAGAAAAGGTCGACATCCTGAAGCAAGCGGGCGTGTCGATTGTGCCCACGCCATCGTCCTTTGGCGATGTGGTGGAGAAAATGGTCGCGTAACTCTCCCTGCTATGCGACTGGTGCAAACCCTGGCATTCTTTGCGATGCCAGGGTTTTTTTTGGGGGAAGATCAGGCCCAAGGTGCCAGTTTCAAAGGATTTTTTTGAGCGCCTCAATGGCCGATCTGGCGCGCGCCTCAATCTCATCACCCGACAAAGGAGCGAGCCGCCCAATCACGCGCCGGATCTGTAGATCGCCGATCAAGAGGCGCAGATAGTAATCCACCGCGCGGGCGGGGTCGGATTGCGGCAAGGCCCCGTCTGCGATGGCACGCTCCATGAGGGAGACCAAGAGCGGAAGAACGCTGTCACGTCCGGCACTGGCGAGAGCCTTGCCCAGTTCATGGGTTGGATCAGCCGCCGCTGCACGGTTGAGCGCGACGGCCCTCTCGCTCAGGAGCAATTGCAACAAGGTCGGGCCAAAAAGGGTCAAGGTGTCCATGGCCGGTCGCGTGCCCGCGCTTTTGTCTTGCAACAGGGTTTTGACCTCTGACGCATTGCGAGACACCATGGCGCGGACCAAGCCCAGCTTGTCGCCATACCAGTTGTACATCGTTTCATTCGAACATTTCGCGCGTTTGGCCACGCTGAGCATCGACATGCCCGCGTAGCCCTTCTCCTCCAGAAGCGCATAGGCAGCGGCCTCAATGTCTCGTTCGCGGGCGGATCGGGTTTCGGGCTTCACATGACACTCCTCAAACGGGCTTGACGCAAACCGTACACTAAGTTACGGATAAGACAACCGTACACTTTATTACGGATAATCGAAGGAGTATCACCATGGAATTTCGAGAGCAACGCGGGATGCTGGCGGCCCTTTCGACGCTGATCATCTTGCAGGTCGTTATGCTGTTGGCGCTGTTTGCGGGCATCCGCCCTCATCCGCCGGAAACCACCCCGCTCTTTGGCATTGCGCCGTTTATCGGTCTGTCTATCGCCGTGGCCATGGCGGCGATCATTTTGCGGCCTGAGGCCAGGTTTGGAACGGTCTTGAGTGTGCTGGCCGCGATCTTGGCGGCGCTGTCCTTTGGTCCGCAAAAGTATTTTGATGCGCAGTTCGGGCT
>JBCCDT010000171.1:0-5319 GCA_039030635.1 Pseudomonadota bacterium | reverse complement strand
GGCTTCGGCATCCCGCTGCAAAAGGATATCAGCTGGTGGGCTGAGGCGCTGAAATTCGACAACGCCATGGTGGTGGCGCTGTGCTGCACCTACACCTTTGTCCAAGGCGGGCATGTGCGCGTCGACCTAGTCTATTCTGCCGTGTCTCATCGCACCAAGCGGGTGATTGATATGGCGGGCTCCATCCTATTCATGCTGCCGACGGCGATCATCATCTGGATGTATGGCTGGTATTTCATGTGGCGGCACCTGATCACGCCGAAGCCCTCGGCCTCCGACGCGCTGGACCGGTTGCTGCTCAAGGCACGTGCGGTGCGGTGGAATGTGGAAACCATCGGGTTCAGCCCGAACGGCTTTGACGCTTATTTCCTGTTCAAAATCCTGCTCGTGGCCTTTGCCGGCATGGTCTTCATCCATGCTGTCGCGTTCTTCTATCGCTCCTATCTGGAGTTCTTGGAAGGCGAAGAAAGCGCTGGCAAATTCGTTGACAAAGACACGCTCGGCGAAGGTGAAGAAGCCTTCGAAGGCACACACTAGGGAGGCGGGGACATGTTGTTTGGACTAGACGGCGTAGAAGTTGGCCTGATCATCGTTTT
Source organism: Pseudomonadota bacterium (assembly GCA_039030635.1). Taxonomy (GTDB): domain Bacteria; phylum Pseudomonadota; class Alphaproteobacteria; order Rhodobacterales; family Rhodobacteraceae; genus Roseovarius. The sequence goes on along the minus strand of JBCCDT010000171.1, from coordinate 4,723 downwards.
CCTGTGCCTTTTTGGCGGGATCTTGTCGGGGTTTCCGGTGGCCTTTGCCATCTCGGGCGCGGGCGTCATTTCATTTGCCATCATCGCGGCCCTCGACAGTGCCGGGCTCTTAATACACCAGGCGATTGATACCGGGTCTCAGGCCTATCAGGCGCTGATAGGCGACGGGATCAAGGCGGAGACCATATCGGTCTTCCGATACCCGGATTTGCCGCGAATAGAAGAACCTGTGTTCGTGTCCGGCTGGGAAACCGCGCTGGATCGCAACATTTCCTTTATCGTGAACCGGATGAACGAACGCGTGCTGGCGGGCCAGTCGATTGAGACGCTGCTGGCGGTTTTGATGTTCGTCATGATGGGCATCACGCTCGAACGCTCCAAGATCGCCAATGATCTGTTGACCACAATGGCGCGTGTCTTTGGCCCGCTTCCGGGCGGTCTGGCCGTGTCCGTGGTCGTCGTGGGTGCATTTTTGGCCGCCTCCACCGGGATTGTGGGCGCCACTGTGGTGACTATGGGGCTTCTCAGTCTGCCCACTATGTTGCGCAACAATTACTCGCCCGAGATTGCCACCGGCGTCATCGCGGCCTCCGGCACATTGGGGCAGATCATTCCGCCCTCTATCGTGATCGTTCTGTTGGGCACCTTGGCGGGGGATCTCTATTCCACGGCGCAAGAGGCCCGCGCCCAGGAAGCTGGCTGTACCGACGCGCTGACCTATCTGGGTGAGCCTGCGGTGGTTTCCGTGGGCACGCTGTTCCAGGCCGCTCTTTTGCCTGGGATCTTGCTGGCGCTTCTCTATGCGCTCTATGCGTTTGGATATGCGCTCTTGAACCCCTCCAAGGCACCTGCGGTCGAAATGGGCAGCACCAATGCCGAACCGATCACCCGGAATGAGGCCTTCACGTGGTTCCTTGGCCTGCCTGTCGCATTGATCGCTGGCATGATCCTTTTGGGTCAGGTGAACGTGATCGGGAGCCAGGACCTGACGGTCGACAGCTTCTCTCAGCAAGGCCAAGCCGCTGATCTGCGCACCAATGTGGGCGCGGAGTGTCAGGCCTCGATGATTGAGCTGCACGGGCAAGAGGCCTGGGATGCAGCCCTTGCCCAGCAAGCGGAAATTGACGCCGCTGGCGGCGTGCAGCAAAGCGTGGAACTGACCGACGAAGAGCGCGCAGCCGCCCTTGTGCAAAAGATCGAGGATGCCGCGCCCATCGGCACTGGCATCGCGATCATCATGCTGCTTTTCGCGCTGATCCTGACCTTTGCGCGGGGTGTGTCGCCATCGTCCAACCCTGCCCCGCTTTTGATCGGGGCCGTTGGGATCGTGTTGGGCTTGTTGCTTGATATCATCGTCATTGGCCCACAGATGAGCCCGGGCCTTACCTTTGTGGTGATGGCAGTGCCCGTGGCGCTGGCGATTTACGGCTGCACCCATGCCACGGGAATGTTGGCCAAAAACGAATTGGTCCGCGTGGTCTTTCCACCGCTCGTGCTGATCGTGGCGGTGCTTGGTTCCATCCTCGGCGGGATCACCAACCCGACACCTGCCGCGGCCTTGGGTGCGGCGGGCGCAATCATGCTGGCGGCCTATCGCCGTCTGAAGGATGAAGAGCGGTCCGGCAAAGTCATCATCTTTGCCACCTTCGCAATCATAGTCTCGATCCTGATGGGCGTGAATTTTGACCTGCGCGTCAATGTCGATGATGTGTCCTTTGAAACCTGGATGGCCTTTGCCGTGGCTAAGGGGGGGTATCTCTTTGCACTGTTCGGCCTGCTTTTTGCCTGTTGGGTGCTGTTTGCCGGTGGCGTTCTGACGCCCGTGGTGCGGGAGACGGCCAAGGTCACGTCCATGGTCTTCACCATTCTCATCGGCTCGCAACTCTTGAACCTCGTGGTGATCTCCTTTGGTGGGGAACACTACATTCAGCAGTTCCTGCGCAGCTTCGACAATGAGATGAAAGTGTTCCTGATTGTGATGCTGGTGCTGTTCATCCTGGGCTTTGTGCTGGATTTCCTTGAGATCATCTACATCGTGATCCCCATCGTGGGGCCGGTGATCTATGGCGGCACGTTTGACCCCAAGTGGGTGACGATCATGATCGCGGTGAACCTGCAAACCTCGTTCCTGACCCCGCCCTTTGGTTTTGCGCTGTTCTACTTACGAGGCGTGGCCCCCAAGGAGGTCACCACCGGTCACATCTATCGCGGCGTCGCACCTTTCGTGCTGATCCAAGTGGTGGGGCTCGCGATCTTGTGGTTCTTCCCGCAGATCGTGACGATTGTGCCCGCACTTATTCCGTAACGACATGATCCGGCTGCCGGAGAAACCATCGGTTTTTCGGCAGCCGGACCAACAGGACCGCAGCGCAATCGCGTTCGGTCCGTTCCTGTCAGACGGCGCCCAGGAAACGCAACCACCTGCGCCGCGGGGTTTGTGGTGAGGTCGCGCCGCCGGTCAGCATCCCAACCGCCTGTTCACTGCGCAGCCTGCGCCCGATCCGAGTGTAATGCTCAATGTCGATGGACCCATCCGCGCGGTATTTGATCTGGTTCTGGTCGGTCATTGCCACCTCCTTCAGCGTGTTCCTTGACCCAACCAACCATGACGGACCACCCCGCGCTTGAAGACAGTCTTCAGGAACTCTGGTGTTTTCCTTGAGATTGCGCCGGAAGGGCTTGCCAATAGGACAACGAGCCGCGTTACTTGCCTTTATGACCCATCGCTTTGGACCGTGTGAGCTTGACCCAGATCGCCGGATTTTGCGGCGTGATGGCCACGCCATTCACATTGAGCCACAGGTGTTTGACCTATTGCTGGCGCTGATCGAGGCCAATGGCCGCGTGGTGACAAAAGAGGCTCTGATCGAGACGGTCTGGCGCGGTCTCAATGTCTCGGACGCCACGATCAGCTCCCGGATCAATGCCGCGCGCAAAGCCGTGGGCGATGATGGCAAGGCGCAAAAGATCATCAAAACCGTGCCCAAGGTCGGGTTCCAATGGGTTGCGGATGTTGCGCCCTCGCGGCGCGCGCCCCCTTCCGCCCCCAGCACAATCAAATTCGCCAAAAGCGTGGATCAAGAGCCGATCGCCCATGCCTGTCATGGCTCTGGCCCGCCGCTGGTGCGGGTCAGTCACTGGCTCTCGCATCTGGAAATGGACCTCGCCAGCCCGGTTTGGCGGCCGCTTCTGGATCGGTTGAGCCGGGATTTTACGCTTTATCGCTATGATCAACGCTCCACCGGCTTGTCGACGCGATCGGTGACCAATCTCACCCTCGACACGTTCGTGGATGACCTCAAGACCGTGTTGGATGCCAACGGGTTGGACCGGGTCCCGATCTTTGCCGTGTCCCAGGCCGTGCCCGTCGCCATCCGGTTCGCGCGCCGGTACCCGGAGCGGGTGAGCCGCATGGTGCTTTTCGGGGGCTATGCGGTCGGCCGCGCGCATCGCAACACGGAACCGGGCGATGTGGATGAAGACACGATGTTGAGCCTGATCCGGGCGGGCTGGGGCAATGAAAACTCGGCCTTTTTCAAAGCCTTCTCAGCGCTTTTCATGCCGGATGGCACGCCCGAGCAGGTGAAAAGCTTTGTGGAAATGCAGGCGAGATCGATCAGCGCCGAACATGCCGTTCATCTGCGCCAAACCGTGGACAGGTTCATGGTGCTCGATGATCTCGCGCATGTGCCGCATCCGGCGCTTGTGGTCCATGCCCGCGACGACGGCGTGCACCCGCTGTCCCAAGGGCAACTTCTGGCCTCTCACCTGCCCAATGCCGAATTCATGATGCTCGACAGCGCCAATCACGTGTTGCTGCCGCAAGATCCGGCCTGGGAGATCTTGATGACCTCACTGACCTCATTTTGCCTGGAATGAGCCGCCATCCTTACCTCAGTATCTGCCCTGTCCCTGCCCTACCCGTTCCACATTTTCGGCAGGTTTGCCCGCGATAAACGCATCAAATGCGTGGAGCAAAGGGGCACGTTCGATGAATATGCATGTTGCAAAAGGGGTTCAACCGCCCCCGCCGCCGAGCCGGATCGAAGAGATGCGCCTGCCGATCGTGATGATGCGCGACATCCTCCTCAAGACGATGTTCCGCAAGAACCTCGATATGGTGTCCGAATTGGCCGAGGCGATTTGCCTGCCGCGCGCCGTGACACAGGAATTGATGGATCTTGCCCGCTCGCAATTGTTGGTCGAGGCCACAGGTACGCTCAACGCCAATAGCGGCGGCGAGATGGGCTATCAATTGACCGATGCCGGCAAAGCCCGTTCGATGGATGCTTTGGCGCAATCCGAGTATTTCGGCGCGATGCCCGTGCCCCTTCCAGTCTATCGGGAACAGATCAAGCGCCAATCGATCCGCGACATCCAGGTCACGCGCGAGCAACTGGTCGGTGCCATGGGCCACCTTGTCCTGCCCAACAGCCTTCTCGATTTCCTTGGGCCGGCAGTGTCCGCAGGACGCTCGGTTTTGATGTATGGCCCGCCGGGCAACGGGAAATCCTCCATCTCCAACGGCATTCGCGACGCGATGGGCGACAAGATCTATGTCCCCCGCGCGATTGAATACGCGGGTCAGGTGATCACGGTCTATGACCCGATCGTGCATTCCAAGGCCGAGGTCGAAACCGATGATCCCAACTCTTTGCGCCGCCGTCGCACCTTTGACACGCGCTATGTGCGCTGCGAACGGCCGACGGTGATCACCGGGGGG
>JBCCDT010000170.1:0-5546 GCA_039030635.1 Pseudomonadota bacterium | reverse complement strand
GTCAGACATCGGTGGACCAGATCGCTTTGGCCAAGGCTTTGGCATTTGGGTTTTGCAGCATCGTTTGATGGTTTCCGTCGACCGCCACCTGCCTCATGGTGTGACCATCGGCCATTGGCCAAACGTCCAACGCGTCCGCGACGTTTGGATGGTTCACATGAAACGCAACCACCGGGAAGGTCGCCTTTGGCGGATCGTATGCATCCACGATGCTGGACATGCTGCAATAGGTGTCAAACAAACTGGCCAGTGCGGCAGGATCCTTGCCTGTCGCGGCTCCGATATCTTCCAAGGTGATGTGTGTTTTAGGGTGGGGCAGGGTCATCCCCATTTCTGTTGCGAAATTCGCAAGGTTGCCCTTGGGCTGCGTTTTGTCTTGATGTGCAAAATACCCCTGCGTGACACTGGGGGCGTAGCTGTCGAGCAAACTGACCCGTGCCACACGATCCGACTGCTCCGACAGCTGGTGCGCAATCTCCCATGCCAGAACGCCGCCTGCGGACCATCCGACCAAGTGTACAGGACGCCCAAGTTTCAGCAGATCTTTTGTGTAAGTCCCTGCAACCTCCGTCATAGAGCGGTCCGCGTCCCCGGGGTAATCCATCGTGTAAATCGGCCGGTCCTTGGGCAAGTGCTCCATCAGTTCTGCGTAGGTCAAGGCAGAGCCCAAGCCACATGGTATCAAAATCAGAGGCGTTAGGTCTGTGCCCTCGTTCAGGCATATCAATCCACTTTCTGTGGCCTTTGCAATGAGAGCCGTTTGCGCCGCGACCGTTGGCGCGGACAGCAATTGAGCGACTTGAACCCTGATGCCGAGCGTGTCGTAAAGCTCACCGGCAAACCGTATCAGACCAAGCGATTGCATCCCCAAATCGGCCAGGTTTGCATGTTCGGGCACGCGGTCGACGCCCAAGATTTCCGCCCAGATGTCTGAGATCGCACGTGTCAGGTCGTCTTGGCCGCCCAAGGGAGTGCCGCCGTCCTGAGCGTGCTTGGGTTCATTGCGCAGCGCATTTGTATCAAGTTTCCCGCTGGCGGTGCGCGGCAGCTTGTCGATGATCGTGACCTGCGCAGGAACCATGTATCGCGGCAAAAGATCTTGCAGGTTTTGACGAAGAGACGCGGCCGTCATCCCAGGTTTGGAGACTTCGCAAAACGCCCGAATTTCTGTCTGTTCCTGGTTTTGATTTGCGATCACCGCAGCATGCGCCACGCCATCAATGCAGCTGAGCGCTTTTTCTATTTCACCAAGTTCCACCCGGTGCCCATTCAAGCTGACTTGAGTGTCAACACGGCCCAAGAATTCCAACGCCCCCTGCGGCGTCCATCGGGCAATGTCTCCTGTAAGGTACAGCCGATCCGTTCCGCCAACGGGGTTCGCCACGAACTTTTGCGCAGTTGCGGTCTTTGAATTGACATAGCCCTCGGCCAAACCCACACCGCCGAGAATAAGCAAGCCCGGGACACCGACAGGAACGGGATGGCCGTGCTGATCCACCACAAAGGCCGTTTCGCCCGGCAGAGGCCGCCCGATTGGGAGCCTGGCACTTGGTAGGGTCACGCCCGGCTCCAAACAATAGGCGGTCGAGCCAATTGTCGTCTCCGTTGGCCCGTAAAGGTTGAACAAGCTCCGAGACGAAAGGGGGCTTTGTTGCCACAGCGCGATGGTGTCAGGCCGCATCGCCTCTGCCCCCGTGATCATTGCGCGCAGCGTGTCTAGCGCGTCCCAATCCTGCATGTTGGCGCAGGTCACAAGAACTTCGTGCAAAAAGGCCGGCGGCAATTCCGCCAAGGTGATCTGGCTTTTCCGAATGGCATCGCACGCGTCCTGCGCAGACCAGAGCGCATCGGTTTTCACAACCACACAGGCCCCGCGCGTCAACGGTGTCAGCCATTGTTCGATGGATGCATCAAAGCTGTGATCGGCGAAGTTCAGGACCACGTCCTGCCCAGAGAGCTGATAAAGCTCTGCTGCGCCATGGATGTGGTGTTGCAACGCGGTGTGGGACACGGCAACGCCTTTGGGAGTGCCCGTGGTTCCGGATGTGAATAAGACATATGCGAGCCGGTTGGCCTCTGGCGCCACCATTTGACCAGGCGCACCGCCAAACGCAGCATCGACTTTGATCTGGGTGACATCACTGTGCTCGAAGGCCAAATGCAGACGATCGACCAGACAGGCGGTCACGTTGGCCCCTTCTGCCAAGAGCCGTTGACGTTTGCCGGGCAGATCCATTGAGATCGGGACATGCGTTGCCCCCGCAGCCCAGGTGGCCAGGATCGACACAACACACAAAGCCCCCTTTGGCAGGCACGTGGCAACATGATCACCCGGCTTGACGCCCGCGCGTTGCAGCTGTCCGGTGAGCGCGCGGATCTGATCGCTGAGCTCAGAAAAGGTGATCTGTTTTGACCTCTCGATCAAAGCAGTCGCGTCGGGTGTGGCCTTTGCATGCTCAAAAATAGCAGTGGTCAGATCAGGGCCGGTCGCGGCGGGGCCACCGTTGCCCCACTCATCCATCAGCCTGCCTTCGACGTCATCGGGCACAAAGGAGATGTCTGCAAACGCTTGGGTCGCCTCGGCGCACATGCCGCGCAAGATCGTACACAGACCTTCGGCCAAACCGCGCACCGCATCGATATCGATCAGGCACGCGTCATAGTCGAAGCGGCACCGGAGCCCGTCCTCTTGAGGATAAATCTCAAGTGCCAAGTCGTGCCCGCCATTTTGGGCCAATTCCGTGACCGGCGACACCGCAAGGCCATCTGGCATGGGGCCGTCCGTGGCCGGGGCAAGGTTTTGATAGGCAAAGGCCAGCCGCGGCGCCGTCTGTTTTCCTTGCGCCAAGATCTCGGGCAAAGGCAGGTCAGAGTTGTCGAGCGCGACTGCGAGGGTGTTGGCGACATGGGTGATCTGTGAGCGCACCGTTTCCAAATGCGCGAGGCGACAGTGAAGCGGAACAACATTGGTGAAATACCCAATGCTCTGTGCAAAGCGGCTGCTCGGCCGACCCAGCACCGGAACAGCCAAGGTGACATCTTTGAGACCAAACGCGCGTGCCAGAGTGGCCATATACGCGGTGCACAAAACGCTTGCGGGGGTTGTAGATGCGTCACTGGCCAAACGGCGCAGGTCATGCAGATCGGCCTTGGAGATCTTGAATTCAATAGTGCCGCGCGGCGTGTCAGGGGGCACCAGCGGGGCGATATGCGATGGCAGACGCGTCGGCGGTGGCGCGTCAAAAAGAGCGTCACGCCAATGGCTGCGCAACTCCTTTCCCGTGTCACTGGCCAGCATGTCCGCTTGCCAATCCACAAAGGCACCGAATGCGGCGGCTGAGGACGGGTGTGGGGATTGCTGCGAGGCGAATGCCTGGTAGACGTCCAACAGATCGCGCGCCAGGTTCAACGCAGACACGCCATCGAAATTGATGTGGTGGACGAGGCCAATCAGAACATGGTGGTCAGGCCCAAGGCGGGCCAGATGCACCCGCCAAAGCGCACCCTGGTCCAGGTCAAACCCGACATTGGCAAGGCGCTGCATCTCTTGGGTCGCCTCGGCCTCGGACAGGTGGCCCAGATCGTGGATCTTCAAGGGCACGCCCGTGTCTGGTAGGATAAACCGCTTGGGTTGACCTTCGTAAATGCGAATGACGGAGCCCAAAGCCTGATGGCGTTTCGGCATTTCATCGCAGGCCGCCTGCAACGCCTCAAGATCAAGCCGTCCCTTCAATCGCAGAGCGACCGGCACTGTATAAGCGGGGCTGACCGGTGTCCTTTGGTCTTCCAACCACAGAGCCTGCTGCGTTTGCGTCAATGGCAAGGGCATGTCCACCGGGTCAGCGGCCTCTGATTTGGATGGCGATTGAGGCAGCAATAGCCCATCGAGATCCGCGATCAGCTGCGCAAGCGTCTCATAGGCCAAAGTGTCTCTGATCCCAAAACTCTGGCCGGTTCGTTTTTCAATCTCCTGACAGATCGGCAGGATCGAGACAGAGTCCAAACCCAAATCAAGCGCGCCACGATTGAGATTGACCTGATCCATCTCTATGCGCAGCAGCTTTGACAGATAGCGTTTGACAAAGCCTTCTAGATCACCGCTCGCATCGGTCTCATCGTCTGCGGGATCCGCAGCGTGCTGCGTGCTGTGTTGCCCTGTTTCCGGCAACCAATAGGGCAAACGCTGCAACGGATGCCCTGGCAGGGGCACAAGACAGCGGCCGTCTTGCGCCAAAGCGGACCAATCTACACGCGCTCCAGCAATCCAAATCTGGGCGATCTTTTCCCAGTCTTTTTGGTCTATGCATGTGGCAATCATGTGCCGCCCGGTTTCTCCGCTGAACACCGTCCGCATGTCGGATGGTGTCGGGGATGTTTTCTCTGGGGCGTGATGAAGTGCTTGGTGCGTTATGCCCTCAGCCAAGGCAGACAGCGCGGCCGACAACTCCTCCATAGAGGAACACACCACGGCGGCTCTGACCTCCATCTCCATGCGGCCGGACCGCAGCGTATGGGCCACATCCTCCAGGGCAAGATCGGGGGTTGCCGCGACATGATGGGCCAAGTCACCTGCCATCTGCTGCAACGCTGCAAGCGAGCGCGCCGACAGGGGTAGAAGGCACTGCTGACCACTGGGTGCGTGCGTGGGGCGCGCGCGCTCTGGCGCATCCTCTAGGATCAAATGCGCATTCGTGCCCCCTGCGCCAATCGCATGAATGGCGGCGCGTCGGGGATGATCCTTGGGCCGGGGCCAGGCGGTCACGCGGTCGGGAAGGTAGAACGGCGTGTCCGCAAATTCCAACTTCGGGTTCAGCTCTCCGTTGATGCGTGTTGGCACAAAACACGCCTCACGCATCTGCAGAATGACTTTCGCAAGCTGGCTGATCCCGGAGGCCGCTTCGGCATGACCGATATTCGCCTTGACCGAGCCCAAAGCGCACATGTCCTGATCGCTGGCGGGTTTGCCGAAAACACGTTTCAGCGCCGCAAGCTCCATACTGTCACCAAGCGCGGATCCATTCGCGGCGGCCTCAACATACCCGATCGTCTTGGGGTCTATCCCGGACTTTTCATAATTGCGCGTGTAAAGGTCGATCTGCGCGGCAATGCTGGGCACGCGGTAGCCGTTCGATTTGCCACTATGGTTGATCGCCGTCGATTTGATCACTGCGAGGATTTGATCGTGATCGGCCTGTGCCTCCGCCACGGGTTTCAGCAAAACGGCGCCGACAGCTTCTGACGGAAGATAGCCATCTCCGTCGGAAAAACTGGTGCTGTCGGGGGATGTGCCTGAAAACCCGCCGGCGGAGAGGCCAACGAACTTTTGCGGATGCAAGGATAGATTGACAGCACCTGCAATCGCTGCGCGACAATCGCCCCGGCGCAATGCATCGCAGGCCATGTGTATGGCCACGATAGAGGAGGAACACATCGTATCCACCGCCACACTTGGCCCCTTGAGATCAAAGAAATACGAGACACGGTTTGCGATTGAGCTTGGCGAAGACAAAAGGTTCAAGGCCGCACGCGTCGGATCCGTTTGAACG
>JBCCDT010000169.1:0-5558 GCA_039030635.1 Pseudomonadota bacterium | reverse complement strand
GGCCAAAGCCACCAGCGCGCCAAAGTGGCGGCTGACCGCCTCCAACTCCAGGGCGTATTGCCCAGCGGATTGGAGGCGGGTGAGAGCGTCTGTTCGGCTCATTCCGGGCGCCTCAGGGTCTTACTCGCAAACCGGGTTTTCACGGCTCACGGCGCCGTATTCGAGGAACTCGTCATACGGCACACCGAGCGTCTGGTTCACGTTTTCGGTGACCTTGATGGTCTTGTTGACGAGGTTGCCATCGGGGCCTTCGATCACCTCGGTGAGGAAGACGGAGCCGATGGCCTGACGCCGCTCATCGAGCTTGACCATGCCGGTTGGGGTTTCAAACTCCAGGTTGGCGAGCACGGTGCGCATGTTCGCGCCACCATCCGAGAGGTCACCGCCCACTTCGTCCAGGGCCAGCAACGCGGCCTTGGTGTTGATGTAGTAGGCATGCGCAAACAGCGAGGGCGACGGGAAGCCGTCGGGGAACGCCTCTTGGTACTGAGCGACGAATTTCTGCCAGCGCGGATCATCCCACGTGTCCGAGATCGGGCCAGCGGAGGGCGTGCCGATCACGAAATCCCGTGTCCGCCCTTTGGAGCCGAGCACGGTCTGGTCCACGGTGATGGACCCGCCGATGAGCGGAAGATCCCCGCCCGCCTGTTCGTATTGCGTCAGGAAGTTGACAGCGTCCGCACCGCCAAGGGCCACGTAGATCGCATCCACATCATCGGGCAATGCGGCGATGACGGAGCTGTAATCCTTGTTGCCGATGGGCACGAAGAAGCGCGCATCCTGAGGCGCGGACCCGCCGAGACGGCAGAACGGCTCAAGAAACCCAAAGACCTGGGTGTAGGGGAATGAGTAATCCTCAGACACCACGGCCAAGGAACGATAGCCCTTTTCGTTGTAGACATATTCGCCCAGGCCCGCCATCCACTGCGCGCCTTCGGTGTTGAAGCGGAAGAAGTTCTCGGACGGCTCCCGCAGGGTGGTGTCCTGCGCGCCAGACGATCCGTTGACAAAGGTCACGTCCGGCTGGGTCTTGGAGTAATCCTTGATCGCGATGCCCTCAGAGCCAGAAAGCGGGCCCACGAGGATCTGCACACCGTCTTGTTCGACCAGCTTGCGCGCGCCGCGCACCGCACTGTCGGGGGAGGCGTCAGAGCTTTGGGTGATGAGCTCAATGGTTTTGCCGCCCGCGGTGTAGTTGAATTCCTGAAGCGCCAGTTCGACGCCGCGCATGCTGTCCTCTCCCAGCACGGCGAAGGCGCCTTCGAGCACGGCAATCGCGCCCATCTTGATGTCTTCGGCCCACGCGCTGGTGGTGGCAATCGACAGCGCCAGCACGCTTGTTGCCAATAGTTTGGGTGTCTTTAACATTCGGTAGTCCTCCCTTTGGTTTGACGTTAAGCCAGATCTGCTTGGGTCTCCTCCTTTGCGGATTTGGCGGTGGATTTTGCGCCGTAAACGTCACGACGGCGCATCTTGGCGGATGCCTTCTGCCACAGGCCAATCAGACCATCGGGCGAGAAGAAGACGACAAGTAGAAAGGCCATGCCGATCACCGTGTTGAACCGTTCCCGATCAATCAGGTCGATGGCGAAATTTTCCAACAAAACGAAGGCGAGCGCGCCCAGAAACGGGCCGATCGGGTGGCGCAGCCCGCCCACCACGGCGATCACCAGGATGTCGACGGCGATGTCCACGCCGATCGTGCCCGGTGAGACGCGGCCATTGAACAGGACCAGCAAAACCCCGGCGGTGCCCGCAATGAGGCCCGACAGGAAAAAGGCATAAACCCGGTGCGCGGTGACGCTGTAGCCCAGGGCGGCCATGCGGCGGGGATTGTCGCGGATGGCCTGAAGCGTGAGACCGAAAGTGGTGCGTGATCCATAGACCGTGGCGCAGAAAAAGAACGCGGCACAGGCGAGGCAGAGATAGTAAAACGGCGTCGGATCGCGCCAATAGATGCCCCAGAAGGTGGGGGCGTCGACGCCTGAGAAGCCCTGAAACCCGTTAAAGAGCGCGTAGTTCTGGCGCACGAAGAAAAAGAACGACACGGCGATGGCGAGCGTGATCATGAGGGTGTAGATCCCCTCCGTCCGCACGGAAATCAGCCCCACCAGCGTTGAGAATGTCGCGGCGAGCAAGATGGCAAACGGATAGAGCACCCATTCCGGCCAGCCCAGGCCCAGCACGTCATTGGCGTTTTCCCCGAAAATGGGCAGCGCATAGGCCGCAACGCCCGCCACGGTGATGAGCGCGAGGTTGATCATCCCGCCATAGCCCGCCAGCACCATGAGCGACAGCGCAATGAGCCCCAGGATCAGGGTGTAGCCGCCGATCTGGTAGGTGAAGAAATCGGTGGCGAACCAGGGATAGATTAGTAGGAACGCCAGGAGGACCCACCAACCTGGGTGAATGGCTGCGAGATATGAGCGTGGCTGGCTCATGCTTGCCCCATCAACCCTTGAGGCCGGACGGCGAGCACGACAATCATGATGAGGAAGGTCAGGACCACGCCGTAGGTCGGGAAGTACGCCAGGCCGAACTGTTCGGCCATGCCGATCAGAAGCGCGCCGATGGCCGCACCTGTGACCGATCCCATACCGCCCACGATCACCACCACGAGGGAGGCGAGCAGGTAGCGCACATCTTCGCCCGGCGCGATGGACAGCGCGGTGCCGCCGATCACCCCGGCAAAGCCCGCCAGCCCCGCGCCGATGGCAAAGACCATGGCGAAGACGAGGTTCACATTGACGCCCGTGGCCTCCAGCATGGAGCGGTCATCGACGCCCGCGCGCACCATCATGCCCAGCTTGGTGCGGTTGAGGAACAGCCAGAGGGCGACGCCTACGATGATAGCGATGACGAGCACGGCGAGGCGGTAGGTCGGGTATTTCAGAAACACCGCCTCGCCCGAGGATCGGACCGCGGAAATGATCGGCAGCTGCGTCGCCCCAAAGAGCCATTCGGGCGGTTCAAACTGATAGGTGGTGCCGGACCAGACGGCAAGCATGAGGTCGGCGGCAACAATGGAAATGCCGATGGTCACCAGTGTCTGGCGCAGGTCATCACCTTGCATCCGGCGAAAGACCAAAAGCTGCAGGATGACCCCGATGATCGCGAGCGCCACGAAGGCCACGACCACGCCCAAAAGCCAACTGCCGGTGCGGGCGGCGACCTCATATCCGATATAACCCCCCAGCAGATACATCGCCCCATGGGCCAGGTTCACATTGCGCATCAGGCCGAACACGAGGGTGAAGCCACTGGCCACCAGAAAGTAGAGCCCGGCCAGGGTCAGCCCGTTGAGCAGCGTGTTGACGAATGTCTTTTTGCGCCCGATCGCATCGACCAGCCAGTCCGGCCAAACCGCAAAGACCATCCATAGCAAAATGATCGCCAGCAGCAGCACGAAGGCCGTCAACAACGGACGTTGTCGGAGCGATCTCACGACCGCGATCCAATAAGAATTGGCAATGTGTCCTCCCAAGCCCTCTGTCGGGGCATAGGTTATGATTGCACAGCCAGAAAATTCGCCCAATAGTGTTTTAAGCCCATTTGTGGGTAATTTTGGGTAAGTTTTGGGATAAAAGATGAAGTTGGTTCAATGGCGTGTGCACCAAAAATCGCAAGATCTGGACTTACCAGAGGCGATTCTCATGCCGGTCTTTGGGGCGCCCAAGCCGGGCCTGGCCCCGGAGATTGCAGCGCTTTTGCCGAGCGTGGCAGACCCCAGCGGCTGGACCACGGATTTGACCCAGAATGCGGCGCAAAAACGCGGGCTCTGCGCGGGAATATTCCTGGGCAATCCGCTGTTGCAGCGGCGGCGCATCCTGGGCGATTTGCAGGCATCGGGCCTCAGTTGGGTCTGCAACCTGCCGTCTGTGTGCCAGCATGACATTGATTTCATCACCCATCTTGATGAGGTCGATTTGGGCGTGGAGAACGAATTGACCAATCTGGCGGACTGCGCGGCATCCGGGTTTCGGTGCATCGCGTCGGTGGCCACACCGGAGGATGCGAGAACCGCCCTGAGGCTCGGTTTTCGCACGCTGTTTGTCTTGCCAAAGATCCGCGCCCATGAAGGGGGCTTTCCCAGTGAGCTGTCGCGCACCCGCGCCGTGGCGGCCATTGCCGAGGTGCCCGGGCTGGACGATGCGGTGCTGCTGAGCCAGGTGAAATCCTCGGAGATCGCCGCGCCGGTGGTTTGGCCTGCGCAGGTGCAGGCCGTGGTCGAACAGCCGCTGCCTGTCTAAAGCAGGTCGAATTTCTTCATCCGATTGTAGAGCGTCTTGCGCGAGATATTGAGCGCGCGGGCGGTATCGGTGCGGCGAAAATTATAGCGCGTGAGCGTTTCCAAAAGCTGCTGCTTGGGGGTCATGATCGGCTCGGACGCGACGCGGGCGGGCGCGCTGGACAACAACGGGTCGATCAGATCCAAGGTCAGCTCCCCCCGTTGCAGCGCGGTCAAAGCAGCACTTGCGACGCGGCGCAATTCCTCTTCGTTGCGGTGCCACAGATGAGCGCGAAGACGCTGCATCACCGCCGGGGAGATCCGGTTGATCAGATGGCCGGTGGCCCCCAATTGACCAAAGATCGCCGCGAGCAGGGTCGATATCTCTTCGCCGCGCACCGCAAGCCGGGGATAGGCCACATGCAACATATGCGCCGTATCCAGCGGCAGGCGCGCGGCCTCAGCGGGGTCGACCATCCACACCAATCGCGCCCGGGGGTTGCGCCGGGCCGTGCTGCCGGCTTGGGTGTAGACCCCGCTTTCGAGAAGTCGCAGCAAGCGGTTCTGCACCCGCTTGGGCAGACCATCCAGACCGTGCAGGACGATATGGGTGTTGTCGCGGCGCAAAAGCTCTTGGCTGGCGGTGGCGTCGCTGCGCCCGAAGACGAGGTCAAGCAGGGGTTCACCGTGCTGACGGTCCTGCCCCAATTCGACAAAGCCGCCGCGTTTGGGTTTGGGGCTGAGCCGTTCGAGAAGGTTCAGGATCTCGCTCCGGGGGCCGCCTTCGGGGACCGACACGATCACATGGGCGCTGGATTGCGCGGCGCGGCGGATCTGTTCGAGCGCGCCGTAGAAGGTGGCGCTTTCGCCAAAGAGCCCGCTGGAGGCCGCCGCCGACATCAGCTTGCGGTCTTGCGTGGGCGGTTTGACCACCGCGTCCATGGCCAGCCGGTAGCCCGCGATCTGATCGCCGATGGAGGTTTCAATCGGCACGCGGTCAAAGGTGGAGCCCCCGACATAGCCGTCAATCTCAGCGTTTTGCGACACGAAGCTGAGGTCAGACGCCTCGGCGATGGGGCCGCCTTCGAGGTAGAGCTGTAGATCTGGGCGGGTTTTCTTGATGAAGCGGCTGATCTCATTGGCCTGTTGGGCGGCCTCTTCGAGGGTTTGCCGGGGCTGATGGCCCAGCGCGCCGCCCAGGTTCCAGCCGAAATTGAACACCACAGCCTGCAGCCCGGCATCCGCGCCCATGCGGGCCTGATTGCGGGTGTAGCAATAGAACATGGATTTGCCGCCCGCGTCCTGCACCGTTTTGAGCAGATCAATCTCT
>JBCCDT010000168.1:0-5654 GCA_039030635.1 Pseudomonadota bacterium | reverse complement strand
CCGAGGCCGGTGAACATGGCTCCAATGATGTCGCGAAACGGAATTTTCGTGGTGCCGTAGAACACGGACAAAAAGATGAGGGCGGCCAGGATGGCCACCCCCGCAAGCATCGAAAGCCCAAATCGGCTCAAGTCAGAACAGACCCGGGTGCATCGCATCGGCCATCTTCTCAATGGCGTCGATATTGGCGGGTCCGGGGGTCAGCTCTTCGTAGCGCAAACCGATCCAGCGTTCGTTTTTCACCGCGTCGACGCCGGACATGACCGGGTGCTCTTGCAGGAACTTGAACGTGTCCGCCGCGCCATTGCCAGTTTGGTAATCCAGCAGCACGAGGAACTCCGGATTGGCCGCCGCGACAGCCTCCCAAGAGGTGCGGCCCCAGCTGGTGTCGAGGTCATGGGTGATGTTTTCCCCACCCGCCGCCGTGATCATGGCATCGGGAATGGCGAACTTACCGGCGGTGAAAGGCGCATCGGCAGGACCATCGAGGAGGAAAACGCGCGGCTTGGCCTGATCCGCGGTTTTAGCCTCAATCGCGGAGAGCTGATCTTTCCAGCCCGTGACCAGCTCTTCGGCCTTGGCGGAGACATCCATCACTTGGGCCAGACGCATGACATCATCAAAAAGCAGATTCATCGTCGCGACAGGGCGATTGTCATGCAGGTGCACGCAGCTTTCCGTCAGTACCATGGTCTGAATGCCGAAAGGTTCCAACGTGTCGGGCGTGACCTCTCCGCCCGGTTTCATGCCGTAATACCATCCCGCAAAGAACATATCGGGCGAGGCCGCGACGAGGTTTTCGACGGTCGGATACTTGGGCGCAAGCTCCGGGATATCACCGCGTGCTTCATCGAAGGTGGGGCTGGTTTTGTACCACCCGGTGATGCCTGTGAGGCCCACGATCTTATCCTGCAGACCCAGCGCAAAGGCCATCTCGGTCATGTTCATGTCATGCACGACGAGGCGTTCGGGCGTCTGTTCTACTGTCAGCGTCTCACCACAGTTATCAACGGTCACCCCCGCCATGGCCGTGCTGGCCGAGGCAAGGAAGATGGCGGTTGTCCATAGGGTTTTCATGTGTCCCTCCTTTAGAGTTGGATTTCAGTCTTTCGGATGTCCAGCGCGGGGATCTGCCGGCCGTCAAAGGGCAAAAGCAGGTATTCCACGCCGAATGTCTCGCGCACGGTTTGCGGCGTCAGCACCTCGGCGGCAGGCCCGAAGGCAGTGAGGCGCGCATCTTTCATCAAGGCCACGTGGCTGGCAAATTCGGGGATCATGACAAGGTCGTGGACGACCATGACAACCGTGATGCCCATACCAGCGACAAGCGACAGCAAGCGGCCTTTGGCATCAGGATCCAGGTGGTTGGTGGGCTCATCCAGAAAGAGCAGTTTCGGTTTCTGCGCCAAGGCACGCGCGATATGGGCACGCTGACATTCGCCACCAGACAGCTGTGCCATGGTCTGGTTTTGCAGGTCGTTCAGCCGGGTGAGCGACAGGACCTCATCCAGCGCATCGGCGTGCTCAGCGGCGGAATGCGCGGCCCAGATCGGCATTTGCCCCAGCGCCACGTAATCGCGCAGGCGCAGACGGTCATCGGGGTTGGCGTGCTGGCCCACCACGGCGATTTGCTGCGCGCGGTCATAGGGCTTGACCGACGCAAGCGCTGCACCATTGACCCAGATCTCCCCGCTGGTGGGCGCAACCAGCCCGGATAGCAGCTGCAGCAAGGTCGTCTTGCCCGCGCCGTTTGGTCCGGCAATGGCAAGTGTCGCGCCATGCCCCAGATCAAAGGACACGTCCTCCACCAAGGTCTGTCCCTTCGCAGTTGCAAAGCGCAGCTTATGGGTTTGCAGAACGGGAGGGGTGGTTTTAGCGCATTGCATGACATCGATCTCCGCCCAAGCGCGGGCGCAAATCGAAGGTGCTAAATGTCTCTTTACACGGGGTCCGTGCCATCAAGCCTCCTTCCGAGGCACCCCGCCTCGGGTTGGTGGAAATTTCGATGGCAGGTCTCCTGACTTGCGGGTCTGGGCTTGGCTGACCTTCCCGAACCGCGTGGGGTTCAGTGGTGTCTCAGCGTCGCTCACCGCCTACAGTTGCGGGGGCAGTCACGGATTCGGCGCCTGTTGGCTACACCTGACCGTGTTCCCTTTTCATCCCGTTATCGCTTTGCGCGGGAACCATCTGCGTAACCGTTGGAGGAATGAGCTGAGTCTGTCAACCGAGGAATGCGATGCGAGGCATCGCTGGCGTTGGAGCAAAAATTTTGGTTCAGTCCGACAGATGACACTTTCCTTCGCGGCACGTCGCGCCCCATGACAGACCCCCTCCCGACGCTTTACTCCACGGTGTCCCGTCATTTCATTGCGGATTGGCTGGAGGCGCTCAGACCACTTTGCGATGCGGATCACTTCGGCTCGCTTTTGGCGCGGTCTGATTTGACGGTGGATGCGCAGCAAGGGCGGATCACACTGGACCAGATCGTATGTCTCTATCAGCTGGCCGCGGTGGAGACGGGCGATGAAATGATGGGGCTGTGGTCGCGCCCGATCCGACCTCGGGCCTTGCAGCATCTTTTGACCTCGGTGCGGGAGGCGCGGTCGCTTTCCTCGGCGCTGTATAGGTTTTCGACCTTTTGGAACCTGCTCTTGGATGACTACCAGTTTGAGTTGGTGGAAACGGGTGAGACGATGGCGTTGCGACTGACCCCGACCAGGGAGCAGGCCGCACAGCGGTTTGGGCATATGCTGATCCTGAAGCTGGCGCATGGTCTGCTGTCGTGGCTCGCGCGCTACGAAGTGCCGGTGAACGCGGTGGCATTTGCCTTTCCGCGCCCGACCTTTGAAGAAGATTACGCCGTGATCTTTCCCGCCCCGGTGACGTTTGGCGCGCCAGTGACGTCCATCGCGTTCGATCTGGCCGATCTCGGCCCGGTACAGCTTCGCAACGCCGCCGATCTGGGTGTGTTTCTGGAAAACGCCCCGCGCGACTGGATTTTCACGCGGTCGAGTGAGCACACACAGTCTTTGCGCGTCCGCAGTTACCTCAGCCAATCAGGGTGGGAGGGCGCAAACCTGGCAGCGGCCGCGGAGGCGATGCACATGACGCCGCGCACCCTGATGCGCCGGTTGGAGGCGGATGGGACGTCCTTTCAGGCGATCAAGGATGCGCTGCGGCGCGACATCGCGATCCGGCATTTGCAAACCGGGCGCGACAGTGTCGAGGCGATTGCCCTTGAGCTTGGGTTTTCGTCGGCGGCAAACTTTCACAAAGCCTTTCAGCGATGGACGGGAAACACCCCGAGTTCGTATAAGCGGAAGGCACAGGGCGTCGCGTGATTTTGTCACTTTTGGACAATATCCTGTCATGTCGCGAGATGGTTTTGGCGGCTGAGACCCCGTACTTCGTCGAAAAATAAGATCTCAACCTCGAAAAACTTACTCTGCCCGCGCCATCGTTTGGTTGGATTTGGCGCGAACGGACAGGTATATCCACCGAAAGGACACGCCCGATGTCGGACAAACTGGATACCATTCTCTCTGCCGCCCACGATCACGCGATGAATGTGATTGCGCCCAATGTGGACGCGTGGAACGCCGCCAAAACCTGGCCGCGTGAGGCTTCTGACAAGGCCGGGGCCGCGGGCCTGACCGGGCTTTATGCGCCCGAAGAGCTGGGTGGTCAGGGCCTGTCCCTGGCCGACGGCATCCAGGTGTATGAACAGCTGGGCCTTGGTGATGGCGCCTACGCATTCGCGCTGTCCATGCACAACATCTGCACCTTCGCGGGCTGCGGCTATGGCACGGAGGCGTTCAAGGAAAAGTGGGCGCGCGATCTGACCTCTGGTCGCAAGCTGGCGAACTTTGCCCTGACCGAGCCGCAATCCGGTTCTGACCCGATGCAGATGTACACCCGCGCCACGATCAACGGCGATGGCACCTGGACGATCAGCGGCGCAAAGGCGTGGGTCAGCCTGGCCACAGAGGCGGATGTCTATTTCACCGTGGTCAAAACCAGCGATGCGCCCGGCCACAAAGACATGGCGATGATTGCCATTCCCGCTGACGCGCCGGGGATCAGCTTTGGCCCGCTTTATGAGACGCCGTCTTACAACTTCCTGCCCATGTCTGAGATGTATCTCGACAAGGTGGTGGTGAGCGAAGACAACATCATCCTGCCCATCGGTCAGGGCCTCCAAGGGTCGCTGATGGCGATTGATATCGCGCGGGTGTCTATCGCGTCGGGCTGCTGCGGATTGATGCAATCGGCGCTCGACACCGCGCTGTCCTACTCCAAGAACCGCAAGATGTTTGGCGGCAAGAACCTGCAGCTGGATGGCATTCAATGGATGCTGGGTGAGGTGGCAACCGATCTGGAAGCCTCCAAGCTGCTCTACCGCAAGGCGGCGGAGGCCCTTGGCACACCCGAAGGGCCGCTCATGGCCGCGCATGCCAAGCGGTTTGTGCCGGATGCGGCGGTGAAGGCGGCCAACAGCTGTACCCAGGTTCTGGGCGGTATGGGCCTCTTGCAGCCCTACGGGCTCGACCGGTTGTCGCGGCTGGCGCAGATGCTGCGCATTGTGGATGGCACGACAGAGATCAGCCGCGTGGTGATCGGACGGGCGCTGCAGAAACGTGCCGCAAGCCTGCCGGGCATCGCCGTGCCGAAAGGGTTCGGAGAGACAGACGAAGACGCACCCGCGATGGTCGCGGAGTAAAATTTAACGAGTGCTCTTTTCTTTGACTGAGTGATCTTCAGGTCAGCTTTTTTCCTAAGGCTGACCTGTTTTCATTTACAGGATCTGCCCGAGAAATTCCTGCGTCCTTGGATCCGACGCTTCGGTAAAGAATGTGGCGGGCGGCCCGTGTTCGACGATCACGCCGCGATCGGTGAAATAGATGTGGTCGGCCACCTCTCGGGCAAAGCCCATTTCGTGGGTGACGAGAATACAGGTCATCCCCTCTTCGGCCAGTTCGCGGATGGTCACGAGCACCTCCTTGACCGTTTCAGGATCGAGCGCCGCCGTCACCTCATCAAAGAGCATGACATCGGGGTTCATCGCCAAAGACCGGGCAATCGCCACGCGCTGTTGCTGACCGCCTGACAGCTCCCCGGGATAGCTGTTTTCCTTGCCTTCCAAACGGACCTTTTTGATCAGTGCGCGGGCGCGGGTTTCGACCTCTGACTTGTCTTGTTTGAGGACCTTCAGCGGCGCCATCATCACGTTTTCCAGCGCCGTCTTATGGGGGAAAAGGTTGTATTGCTGGAACACCATCCCGACCTTTTTGCGCAGCTCCAACTTGTCGAGATTGGCGTCATGCACCTCTTGGCCCTCGACGGTGATCGACCCGCCTTGGATATCATTGAGCCCGTTGATGCAGCGGATCAGGGTGGATTTGCCGGACCCTGACGGCCCGATGATACAGATCACCTCGCCTTTCATGACGTCGAGGGAGACGCCTTTGAGCACCTCCAGCGCACCAAAGCTTTTGCGCACCTCTTTGAGAGAAACGATCGGTTGATCAGCAGTCCAAGTCATAGTTTCACCGCGAATTTACGCTCCAGCCGCATGGTCAGCCGAGCAATGGGATAGCAGTAGAGAAAGAACATGATGAGGGCGAAGCCGAAGAAGGGCACCAGCAGTTCAGGGT
>JBCCDT010000167.1:0-5730 GCA_039030635.1 Pseudomonadota bacterium | reverse complement strand
CCCGCGCCAGACAGGATCGCGGCCATCGCCGATTTGGCATCATCGGGATTGGCCAGACGGTAGCCCGGGGGCGGCGCATCAAGCGCCACGCCCATGGCCACGTCGCCTGCCGTTGTCACAGCCGCGGTGCCGCCCAGATGCGCGGCAATGTCACTGGCCAATCGGTTGGCCCCGCGATGCCCACCCAGCAGCGGGACCACCACGCCGCCATCATCGCTGACCGATACGACGGGCGGCTCGATGCGTTTGTCCGACAAAACAGGCGCCACCGCGCGGATCAGGATGCCAGAGGCGCAGACGCCGATCACGGGCGTGCCAGCCAGAAACAAGTCACGCACATGGTCCAGTGCGTTGGCGAAAAACACCTCCGCCTGATCCACACGACCCTCGCGGCCATGCAAGGGCGCCCCCAAAAAGCCCGCCACGCGATGCGCCGTCGCTTCCCCCGACCGGCTCAGCGCCAGCACCACAGGTGTCACAGCCATGGATCAGCCCCTTTCGTGAGCAAAATCATCGAAAAATAGGGCGCTTTTTCTGGTGCGTCTGAAAGCGGGCAGACCACCTCATCAGGCAGACTTGCGCGTTCCACATAGACGGCGTCATCACTATAGCCCAAATCATCGATCACCGCGCGGATCTTGGATAAGTGCCGCCCCACCTTCATGATCGCGACACTTTCCGCGCCTTCAATGCGCATGCGCAACTCGTCTTCCGGAAGCGGGCCGGGCAGCACGGTCAGTCGCTCATTGCGCGCCGCAAGCGGCAGCCCGGCCTTTGCGGCGCAGGCGGTGACAGAGGTCACGCCGGGCACGACCTCCACCTCAAATCGGTCGCTCAAACGTGCAAAGACATACATGAAGGAGCCGTAGAAAAACGGATCCCCCTCGCAGAGGCAGATCACGTCCTCACCCGCGTCCAGCACCTCGGCAATCTCAGCCGCGCCCGTGTCATAGGCGGCTTGCGCGGGCGCGCGGTCTACGGTCATCGGCACGTCCATGATGATCTCACGTGCTGTGGCCGGTATGATGCTTGCAGCGATGGAGCGGGCGAAGCTGTCAGCCCCGGCCAGCGTGGGATAGGCGATCACAGTGGCCTGAGAAATCAGCCGGTGCGCCTTGAGCGTCATCAGATCCGGGTCGCCAGGACCGAGGCCGATACCATAAAGCCTGCCGGTCATCTTTTGACGAGGCTCCATTGTGTGACCGGCATCATGGGTCGCCAACCCGTGAGGCCGCCCACGGGATCGGCACGTGCCACGGAGAGTTTCACCAGTTCGCCGCCATGGGCCTTGTGCAGGGCGAGCAGCACCGCCTCGCTTTCCAGCGTCACGGCGTTGCAGACGAGCCGACCAAGCGGGCGCAGCGCGTGCCATGCGGCCTCAAACACTGCTTCGCTTAGCCCCCCTCCGATGAACACGGCATCGGGGGCCTCAAGATCGGTGAGCGCGTCAGGCACCGTGCCGTCGATCAGTTCCAAACGCGGCGCGCCCAAGGCCAACGCGTTTTCGGCGGCCATGGCACGCCGGTCGGCGCGCGGTTCAATCCCGATGGCGCGCGCATACCGGGCCCCACGCATCCATTCCACCGCGACAGAGCCGCAGCCCGTGCCGATATCCCACAACAGCGCGCCGCGCATGGGCATGAGCTTGGCCAGCGTGACGGCACGCACCTCTTGCTTGGTCATGGTGCCGTCATGGGTGAACAGATCATCGGCCAGGCCCGGCACGCGCGGCAAAAGAGCGGCTTGCGGATCGGCCACGCAATCGACGGCCAGCGTGTTGAAAGCGGGCACCTCGTGGTCCCAGCTTTCGGCGACGCCGTCAAACCGGGCCTCCTTCGCGCCGCCCATCTCAGAGAGCACCGTCATGGGCGACCGGCCAAAGCCGCGATCGGTGAGGAACCTGGCGATCTGACCGGGCGTGTCGGAGCCTGTGGTAAGGATCAACAGCCGTGCGAGCGGTTGGATAAAGGCGATCATCTGCTCCACCGGGCGACCATGCACGGTGAGCGTTTCCACATCCGCAAGGCTCCACCCCATACGGGCGGAGGCCAGTTGAAAGGCCGAGAGTTGCGGGTGATAAGTGATCTCAGAGGGGTCAATGGCGCGACCGATGCGCGCGCCCACAGAAAACCAGAGCGGATCGCCCGTGGCCAGCACGACCACCCGGCGGCCTTTCATGGACGTCAGCAGGTCAATCAATGCGTCGAAGGGAGAGGGCCATTTGATGCGTTCGGCCTCTACATGAGGAGCAAGGTTGTGATGCCGGTCACCGCCGACGATCACTTCGGCGGCCTCAATGACGGCGCGGGTTGCGGGCTGCAGCCCGGCCATACCCTCTTCACCGATGCCCACGATATGAAGCCACGGTTGGCCCATCAGTGCACCCCGCCTTCCGGTATGCCCGCCGCGAGCGCGTTGACAGCGGCCGACGCCATGGCCGACCCGCCGCGTCGCCCGCGCAGCGCCACGAAATGGCTGCCCCTGGGACGTGCGGCCAGTTCCGCCTTGGCCTCTGCCGCGCCGACGAACCCAACGGGGAAGCCCAGGATCACAGCGGGTTTCGGCGCGCCTTGGTCCATGAGGTCGAGCAGGTGAAAAAGCGCGGTGGGCGCGTTGCCGATGGCCACAACCGCGCCTTCAAGCCGATCCTGCCAGAGCTCCACCGCGGCGGCGGAGCGGGTGTTGCCGATCTCTTTGGCGCGGGCCGGGACGGTTTCATCGTTCAAAGTCACAATCACGTCGTTGCCCGCCGGCAAATAACGCCGAATGATCCCTGCCCCCACCATCTCACAATCACACAACACCGGGCGGCCCGCTTGCAACGCGGCTTGACCCGCCTCAAACGCCCCTTCTGAGAAATCCAACCTGTCGGCCACCTCCACCATGCCACAGGCATGGATCACGCGAATGGCCAGCGCCTCAAGCCCCGGACCAAACCGGTCGAGCCGCGCCTCGCGCCGCACGGTGGCGAAGCTTTCCGCGTAGATCGCAGATGGGTTTTTCTCATAGGGTCGCATGGCTCAGGCCTCTTGCGACTCCGGGCTTTCCTCGGCCACATCCTCATCAGAGACCTCTTCGGCCTTGGCTTTGCGGCCCTTGAACCCAGCATAAAGCCCGATGGCAATCGCCGCCCCAATGGCCGCAGCACCCAACCAATGGCCGTGACCGGCGACCTCAGCCAAGTGGCCCGGATGGGCAAAGGCTGGCCCGGTCACAATCAACAAACAGATCAGGTAACGCATATCAAATCCCCCTTCAGGTTTCGCAATCGGTCACTCATTCGGAGGCTATGACGATCTGAGATTGAACCCCCGGTTTGGGTCGGCTCGCCTCTCACGCTCCTGTCCGGCCCGTGACCCGGGCATCGTCCTTGCGTCTCTATAGGCCCCGCACGCAACGCTTGCCAATGCGAAAACCGCCCAGCCACGCCACAAATCCGACATGTGCATTGGCGCAGGCCCGATGCGCGGGCATCGCCGTGGTTTCGGAACCGCGCCGCCCTTAAATCGTTGCTTGTGAAACCAAGGAGCACGACAATGGGTCAACTGGTCGACGGCACATGGCATAGCGGGTGGTATGATACCAAGTCCTCAGGCGGGGCATTCAAGCGCACGACCGCCGGGTTTCGCAACTGGATCACGGCAGATGGCAGTGCGGGCCCCTCTGGCCAGGGCGGGTTTGAGGCCGAGAGCGGGCGCTATCATCTCTATGTTTCCTACGCCTGTCCCTGGGCGCACCGGGCGCTGATCTTTCGCGCACTGAAAGGGTTGGAGGGTCATATCGGCGTCTCGGCCGTGCATCCGGACATGGGCGAGGATGGCTGGACCTTTGCCGATGATGATGAGGGCGCGACGGGCGATCACCTCTATGGCCTGCCGTTTCTGCGCGACATCTACACCAAGGCCGATCCAGCCGTGTCTGGCCGCGTGACGGTACCAGTGCTCTGGGACAAAAAGCGCGAAACCATCGTCTCCAACGAAAGCTCAGAGATTATTCGCATGCTGAACTCGGCCTTTGATGGGCTGACGGGCAATCGAGAGGATTTCTGGCCAGAAGAGCTGCGCGACACGATCGAGCCGATGAACGCGCGCATCTATGACACGCTCAACAATGGCGTCTACAAAGCGGGCTTTGCCACGACGCAAGCGGCTTATGACGCCGCCGTCTATCCGCTCTTTGACACGCTGGACTGGCTGGAGGCGCGGCTCTCTGAGAACCGCTACCTTATGGGCGGGCGCATCACCGAGGCCGATTGGCGGCTGTTCACCACGCTGATCCGCTTTGATCTCGTTTATCACCTGCATTTCAAATGCAACCGCGCGCGGATAATCGACTATCCCAATCTCTGGGGCTATCTGCGCGAGCTGTACCAATGGCCGGGTGTGAAAGAGACGGTCAATTTCGACCACATCGTGCGGCACTATCACATGAGCCACGAGAGCGTGAACCCGCATAGGATCGTGCCGATCAACCCGGTGATCGATTTTGATGCCCCCCATGGGCGGGGGTAAAGATGACCCCGCCCCGGACTTGATCCGGGGCCTGCTCCCACCAAACGCGACGGGTGAGGCCCCGGGTCAAGCCCGGGGCGGGTGCACTACGGGCGATCTGTCGCTCTTTTCAGGGGCAGTCTCTCGGAAACCTGCGCAGGGCTGCCTATATGGTCTGCATACCCAACAGATCCCAGATAGGAGAGCCAAAATGATGTCCCTGATCACAAGACGCACTCTCATCGCCGCACGTGCGGCCACGGCGGTCACCGGCCTGACCGTCCCGGCCCGCGCGGCAGGGCTGGCGCCCACGCCCAGCATGCGCGGCGGCTCCAACAACTACTTGCCCGGCGCGCCCATCGTGGACCGGATCGGTGGTGGCGGGTTTTGGATGACCGGCACAGTACGGCGTGCGGGCGATGGTGCGCCCCTAGCCGGGCAGCGCATTCAAATCTGGGCCCATACGACCGAAGGGCACGAACGCGAACCCCAAAGCCACGGCGCGACGCTGACCGATGAGAATGGCGAGTATCGTTTGGAAATGCCGCAAATCGTGCCCGCCTTCGGTCAACCGCACGGGCATTTGGCCTATGACAGCGGGGATTTCAAAACCGTCTTCCTGCGTCCGATCATGCCCAGCGCCTCTGACACGACTTTGGCGGCGCATTTCGTTCTCGAACCCGCCTGACGCACCGGGCGCGACATGGGCCGCTTGCCTTCTATCCTGATCTGGCTGGCCCTACTCGCGGCCATCGCCGTGCCGATCATTGCGGCAGCGCAAAGCCCACTCTTGGCATGGCGGCAACCGATTTACATCATCGCGGGTTTTGCCGGGATCGTGGCACTGGCGATTTTACTGGTGCAACCTTTGCTGGCGGCAGGGCTATTGCCGGGTTTCACGCTCGCCAAAGCGCGCAAATTGCACCTGTTCATGGGGATCACACTGGTTGCAAGCGTGCTGCTCCACGTGGGCGGGCTTTGGATCACCAGCCCGCCGGACGTGATCGACGCGTTGACCTTTACCTCACCCACGCCCTTTTCGGTCTGGGGCGTCATCGCCATGTGGGCCGTTTTCGCGGCAGCAATGCTTGCCGCTCTTCGCAAACGGATAGGTCTGCGGCCAATGACCTGGCGCAAGATACATACGCTTTTGGCGGCCATCACCGTTTTGGGAACCGCAGCACATGCAATGCTGATCGAAGGTACGATGGAAACGGTGACCAAGGCGGCGCTCTGTTGT
>JBCCDT010000166.1:0-5820 GCA_039030635.1 Pseudomonadota bacterium | reverse complement strand
TAACTGACGCCAAAGAAAGGCGAGGGACCCAAAATGGCACATGAAAAAAATCACGATTATCACATCCTGAACCCCTCAGTCTGGCCGTTCTTTGGCGCATTGGGCGGGTTTGTCATGCTCTTTGGCGCGGTGGTCTGGATGTCGGGCGGCATGTCCGTGCTCTTTGGCGCGGTGGAGATGAGCGGGCCGTGGATGTTCCTGCTGGGCTTTGCGATGACATGCGTCACCATGTACGGCTGGTGGGGTGAGACCATCAACGAGAACTTTGCCGGGGATCATACGCCGGTGGTTCGGATCGGTCTGCGCTATGGCTTCATCATGTTCATCATGTCTGAGGTGATGTTCTTTTCCGCATGGTTCTGGACCTTCTTCAAACATGCGATCTATCCGATGGGGCCGCAAAGCCCTGCCGTCGATGGGGTCTGGCCGCCTGCGGGGATTGAGACGTTTGACCCCTGGCACTTGCCCCTGATCAACACGCTGATCCTGCTGTGCTCGGGCGCGGCCTGCACCTGGGCGCACCACGCGCTGGTGCATGAAGACGACCGTAAGGACATCAAAACCGGGCTTCTGCTGGCGGTAGGCTTGGGCGTGATCTTCACCTTCTTCCAGGCCTATGAATACAGCCACGCGGCCTTTGGCTTTGCTGGCAATATCTATGGCGCAAGCTTTTTTATGGCTACCGGCTTTCACGGGGCGCATGTGATCATCGGGACGATCTTCCTGTTTGTCTGCTACTTGCGGGTCCGCCGTGGCCACTTCACTGCCAACAACCACGTGGGGTTTGAGGCGGCCGCCTGGTACTGGCACTTTGTGGATGTGGTGTGGCTCTTCCTCTTTGCGGCGATCTACGTCTGGGGCGGCTGAGCCCGACCTGAAAGAAACATCAAAAACGCCCGGGCAGGACCGGGCGTTTTTTTATGTGTGCTGCGGTTCTTTGTGTTCGAGGGCGAGCGCGCTTTGCACGGCCTGTGTCTCATCATCAACCTCAAGAGGTTTCTGCTGGCTGGCGCGTTCGATCAGCCGCATGGTCAGGACATGCGACAGCGCCGCAAAGATCGCTGCATTCAGCAACACCCCCGCGCCCACCCCATAGAGGCCAAAGAAATACGCACCACCGGCCAGAAACGGCCAAAGGCCAACCGTGCTTTTCAGCCAATTGATCCGGGGCGCGATCTGCGGTTTGCCCAGATTGCCGTAGGCGGCATTTGATATGAAGATCATGCCGTTGAAAAAGGCGATGATCGCGTAAGGCCCGCAATAGAGATACAGAATATCACGCGTCAGGCCTGTGGTGTTGAAAGCGTCCGCGATGCTGTGCCGGAAGATGATCAAAAGCACGATGGCGCAGGCGGTGTAGAGGCCCAGAAACTTCAGCGCATCGAAATACGCGCGCCGCACCCGATCATGTTTCCCAGCCCCGTAATTCTGACCGATGATCGGGCCGATGGCCCCCGACAGCGCGTTCACAACGGAAAAAACCACCGGCGCCAAGCGGCCAATAATGGCAAGCCCGGCCACGGCATCAGTGCCGAACTGCGTGACATATCGTGTGACCAGCGACAGACCGATGGGGGAGGCGATGCTCGCCAAAACAGCCGGCAGCGTGAAGCGGATGATCTCACGCGTGTAGCGCGCGATGGCGTCGAGCCGCGGTTTGGCAATGACCTCAAAAAGCCGCGCTGCTGCGTAAAGGGCGACCGCAAATGTCGCAACGCGGGCCATGACCGTCGCGGTGGCCGCCCCGGCCAACCCCATGTTAAGGCCAAAGATCAACAGCGGGTCAAAGATCAGATTGACCAAAGCCCCGGCGAGAGACGGGTACATCGACCATTTGGCAAACCCATGGGATCGCAACGCCGCGACCAGCACCATCGACATGCCAGAGAGCCCCGAGGCGGGCAGCACGATCCACAGATACATTTCCGCCAGCTCGGCCACCTCACCGGATGCGCCAAGCCACGTGAGCATATTGGGGATGAAAGGCAGCATGGCGATGGGCACCACAATGCCCACACACAGTGCCATGATCATCGAAGAGGCCGCCGCATCGCGCGCCGACGACAGGTCATGGCGTCCAAGATATTGCGCGGTCAGTGTGCCCGCCGCGATCGACAGGCCGATATTCATCGCACTGACATAGAACATCAACGTGCTGGCAAAGCCTGCGGCGGCAGCAACCTCGGTCTGGCCCAAGAGCGACACAAAGAAAATGTCGAGCAGGTCGACCACATAGATCGCCATGATGCCGATGCTTGAGGTGAAGGACATCACCGTCACATGACGCATGATGCTGCCTTGGGTGAAATCTGTTCCCGGCGCTTTGGTCATCCAAAATCTCTTGAGCTATTGGCCTAGGTCTAGGGCACGGGTCACGCTCGGCATAGACATTTCTGTTCGAACAGCGCCCATTTGGCGCAAGAAAGGCATGGCGCAATCGAAAAGCGCGATATGTAATAGACAGACGCATTGCGTTGAACCTGACCAAGAGGACATCATGGCGGCCCCATCACTTGAAAACTGGGAAATGACGGCGGCGCTGTCGGATCTGACGGCGTGGCTTATTCAGCAAGGTCTCGAAAACACACCCGTTGAAACCTGGCTGGAAACCTTATGTGTCCGCTTGGTTGAGGTGGGCGTGCCTTTGCATCGCGTCAGTGTCTCGATGCGGGCGCACCACCCGGAGATCGGCACGGTGGCGTTTCGCTGGAAACGCGATGTTGGCAACGAACGCGAGGACTTTCAACGCAGTACGGAGGCGCCGGAGGAATATCTGCACAGTCCGATTTACTACCTGCTTGGCAACAACACCGAAGAGATCAGACAGCGGTTGAACGTGCCTGACCCAGACCTCAACTTTCCTATCTTTGATTTGTTCCGGGACAGCGGCGCCACTGATTACTTCGCGGCAAAGCGCATGTTTCTTCGAGAGGATCATGCGGCCGCGATAGACCCCATGAAACAGGAAGAAGGCGCGGTCGTCACAGTCACCTCAGATGCGCCAGACGGGTTCAGCAATGTGCATCTTGATGCGATCCGTCAGCTTCTGCCGTCTATCTGTCTGATGCTGAAATGCGCGGCGAACCGGTTGATGGCCGAAGATATCACCGCCGCCTATATGGGCCGCGATGCCAGCAAGAGGGTCCTGTCAGGTGATATCACCCGGGGCTCGACCGAGACGATCCATGCGGTGATCCTGTATTTCGATTTGCAGGGCTTCACCAAGATGTCCGAGAGCTTACCAGGGCCCGCGATCATAGAAATGCTCAATGATTATTTTGCCGAAGCGGTGGAGATCGTCGAACGTCACGGTGGCAATGTCCTGAAATTCATGGGCGATGGAATGCTGGCGATTTTCGATATGGATCAGGTGCCGGATGCACGGCGCGTCGCGATCCATGCCGCCTTGGACATGCGCACGGCTTTTGCCCCGCTCAATGAAAGGCGCGCCAAAAGCGGTCTGGCCACCACGGGCTTTACCATGGGGTTGCACGCGGGTGACGTGCTTTATGGCAATATCGGCGGCAAATCCCGGCTGGATTTCACTGTCATCGGGCCCGCGGTCAACACGGCGTCGCGTATGCAGGGCATGTGCAGCGCCGTCGACCAGACGATCGTGATTTCTGCCAAGGTTGCAAAACCGCTGATGGACAGCGTGCCAGAATTGGTATCTTTGGGTCAGTATCGCCTGCGCGGCGTGCGAGAGCGGCAGGAACTCTTCACCCTGGATTAGACAGGGTGTGAGAAATCGCTCAGGACTGCCGGGTGAGGGGCCGTGACAGGCCGTCCGGCTGTTGACAACGATTCCCGCCCATCCTATACGCCGCCCATCCTCGGCTGAGCGATCAACCCAGCCGACATCAAATTGCAAGTGGTCATGATCCGGGCGCCTATTGCCCCGATCCTCTGAATGCCTCCCCGCGACGTACCAGCAGGTAGCACGGTACGCTTGCGGCTTTCGTGCTTGGCGGACGCGCCTTTCACGTGACACGACAAACCCCGCGCGGGAACGCCCGCGCAGATGAGAAACAGACAGGAAGACGGCCCAATGCCAACGATCCAACAGCTGATCCGCAAACCGCGTCAGCCCAAAGTCCGCAAGACGAAATCCCTGCACCTGCAGGGCTGCCCGCAAAAACGTGGCGTTTGCACGCGCGTTTACACCACCACACCGAAAAAGCCGAACTCGGCCATGCGGAAAGTGGCCAAGGTGCGCCTCACCAACGGGTTCGAGGTCATCAGCTACATCCCCGGTGAAAGCCACAACCTGCAGGAACACTCGGTTGTTCTGATCCGCGGCGGTCGTGTGAAAGACCTTCCCGGTGTGCGCTATCACATCCTACGCGGTGTCCTGGATACACAAGGCGTCAAAGACCGCAAACAGCGTCGCTCCAAATACGGCGCCAAGCGTCCCAAATGATCCGCGCTGCTGTCATATTGGCCTTTATGTCCGTGCCGGCCCATGCCGAGAGCTTCCTGTCGCTCGCCATGGATGCCGGCGCTGGCGTTCATAAATTCGCCACGGCCGACAGTGCCAGCGCGGCGCAATCTTCTGCGTTGAACGCGTGCAAAGAGCTGGCCGGTGGCTGCGAGATCGTGCTGACCCGCGCCAATCTCTGCGCAACGCTTGCCTATGACTACTCCAATGGCGGCTTTGGTGTCGGCACCGATGTGGATGCTGAAGTGGCCCAATCGAACGCCGTGCCCATTTGCACGAGCTACGGAAACCCAAATTGCCAGATCGTCGAAACGGTCTGCACCAAGTAACGAAGAGAGAGACGAGACATGTCCCGCCGTCACGCCGCTGAAAAACGCGAAGTTCTGCCCGACGCCAAGTTTGGCGATATCGTGCTGACCAAATTCATGAACAACCTGATGATCGACGGTAAGAAATCCGTCGCGGAGCGCATTGTGTATTCCGCCCTGGATCGTGTGGAAGACAAAGTGAAGCGCGCCCCTGTCGAGGTGTTCCATGAGGCGCTCGACAACATCAAGCCGTCGGTTGAGGTTCGCTCCCGCCGGGTGGGTGGTGCGACGTATCAGGTCCCTGTTGAGGTCCGCCCTGAGCGCCGTGAAGCGCTGGCCATCCGCTGGCTCATCACCGCCTCGCGCGGCCGCAACGAAAACACGATGGAAGAGCGCCTGGCTGGTGAGCTTCTGGATGCCGTCAATTCCCGTGGCTCCGCTGTGAAAAAGCGCGAAGACACGCACAAGATGGCAGAAGCCAACAAGGCCTTCTCACACTACCGCTGGTAAACCTTTTTCGATCAAATCGACGCACTTAGAGGCAAAGATCATGGCACGCGACTATACGCTAGAGCACTACCGCAACTTCGGCATTATGGCCCATATCGATGCAGGCAAGACAACCTGCTCGGAGCGGATCCTGTATTACACAGGCAAATCCCACAACATCGGTGAGGTGCATGACGGTGCCGCCACCATGGACTGGATGGAGCAGGAACAAGAGCGTGGCATCACGATCACCTCGGCGGCGACCACCACGTTCTGGGAGCGCACGGAAGACGGCCAGACGGCTGACACGCCCAAGCACCGCCTGAACATCATCGACACCCCCGGCCACGTCGACTTCACCATCGAAGTTGAGCGGTCGCTGGCGGTTCTCGACGGTGCCGTCTGTGTGCTGGACGGCAATGCGGGCGTTGAGCCGCAGACCGAAACGGTTTGGCGTCAGGCCGACCGCTACAAGGTTCCGCGGATGGTTTTTGTCAACAAGATGGACAAGATCGGCGCGGATTTCTTCAACTGCGTCGAGATGATCGAAGACCGCACCGGTGCGCGCGCCGTGCCTGTGGGCAT
>JBCCDT010000165.1:0-5870 GCA_039030635.1 Pseudomonadota bacterium | reverse complement strand
GGTTCGAGATCCGCGCGGGCGGGCAGATGGGCATCGGCGAGAACTCTGTGCTCTATGGCGGGTTCACGGCGCAAGGCGCGCTGTCAGATTTCGGCGACGACAACGCCTACGGCCTCACCGGCGGCATCCGCGTCAACTTCTAACCGGACACCCGATACCAACCGCAAAAGCCGGGCCAAAAACAAGGCCCGGCTTTTGTAATTGTAAAAGGGGCGGCAGGCTATGGCCGGTTTGGGGTGGCGATAAGCTCTGAGATCGGCTGCATTTGCCGGGCAACAGCGTCGCGCAGAACACTGAGCGTGGTGGCCTCAACTTTGACGAACTCAATAAACATCTGGTTGAGGTTGTTGAAAATCACCTGGCCAAGAGCGACCGGGTTCAGATCAGCCCGCACATCGCCGCGGTTTTGCAAGACGGTGATCAATTCCGTGACCTGCACGGCCAATCTGCGGTCCAAATCACTGTAGCGCTGACCGTTCGGAGTGGCGGGCATGTCGATCGACAGGGCCATGGCACTGCGCCACATCTCTTTGGAAAGATAGTTCAAGGAGTGATCATAGTAACTGAAAATCAGGGCACAGATCGCGTTGTGCACGCCTTGCGGTGGGGCGGCGACGATGTCGGAGCCGGATGCAAGAACTTCCTCCACCTCCATGGCGACCGTCGCGATCAGGATGTCGCCCTTGGTTTGATAGTAGTTGTACACTGTCCCGACGGAGACTTCTGCGGCCTCGGCCAGGTCTTCGATGCGCACGGATCGATATCCTTGCGCCCGAAATTTGGTCACAGCTGCCTTTAAAATACGCTTTTCGCGGTCCGCTTTTTGTTTTTCGCGCAAGCCTGCCATTTGACCTCTCGATGAAATTTGAAATGGTTTCAGAAAATTATAGTTCACTTTAAAAGTGAGGGTATTCACTTTTTGAAAGAAACAACGACGCACGCCGCAAAGGTGCGCGCCAACATCCAAGGGGAGCTGTCTGAATGACCCGTTTATCTGTCCTGTTTTTGACCACATCCGCGCTCGGCGTGACCGCAAATGCGGCCTTGGCGGAGGGTGAATTGAACGCGCTGGTCTGGTGCGACCACACCGACCCCGCCTTGATCGAGCCGTTCGAGACCGAACACAACGTGAAGGTAAATCTGCGCGAATATGAAGGCACCGGCGCCGCGCTGGCCTTGTTGGAACAGTCCCGTCCGGGCGATTGGGACGTGCTTGTCATCGATGGCATTGACGTTTTCCGCGCGGTCGAGGCCAATATGCTGGCGCCGCTCGACACATCGGACCTGCCGGTGGGGGACTTTTTCCCCGAGGTGGTGATGGATGAGAACAACACGATTGACGGTGTGACCTATGCCGTGACGGAGAAATTCGGCTACAACACAATCTCCTACAATTCCGCCAAGGTGGACGAGGCGGATATGCAAAGCCTGTCGACCGTTTGGTCGGAAAAATACACGGGCCGCATTTCCATCTATGATTACTACCTGCCTGTGATGGGTCTGGCGGCCATCGCGGGTGACATCGCAACAGCTGAGATCGGCGCGGACGATTTGCCGACCATTGGCGAAACCTTGTCGACCATGCGGTCGCGGGCGGCCTCTGTCGCCGGGGTAGTGGCCGCGCAGACCGCACTCGCCACGGGCGAAGTGGACATCGTGGTGGGCGGCGGCGAATGGTTGACGGCCGTTCTGGCCGAAGAGCAGCCTGAGCTGACCTGGACCATTCCCGAAGAAGGCGCTGTGCGTTGGGCGCAATCCATCGGCGTTGTTGAGGGCAGCGAAAACCCCGACCTGGCGCAGGAGTTCATCAAGTATATCGTAAGCCCGGAAGGGCAGGCGCGCTTGGCGACCTCGTCGTGTTTTTGGGGGATGCCTGCCAATTCGAAGGCAGGTGACGTTCTTACAGACGCCCAAAAGGACGTTCTGCGTTGGGACAGCCAGCCCGACTACCTGGCCCTGACACAGCTTTACCCCGCACCGGATACAGATCTTGACATAGAAATGCAGGATCTGTGGCTGGAGATGCTCCAACAGTGAGCCTGGACAACCAGAGTGTTCAGGGCTGGGGTTTCGTGACCCCAGCCTTGCTCTGGACCGTCGCGTTCTTCGTCGTGCCCTTCATCGTGATGGGCGCGATGAGCCTTGCAACGCTTGAGGGGCGGACGCTGATCTGGGGCGTGTCCCTGGCGAACTATGCCGAGATTGCTGAGAAAGCCTATATCTGGCGCGCCTTCCTTGTGTCGTTGGAAATCACGGTGACAGTGACGGTGGTGTCGGTGATCCTGGCCTATCCGCTGGCGTGGATCATTGCGTTTCGCGTGCCGCCTGAATGGCAGAGGCTGGCCCTCTTGCTTGCGGTTTTGCCGTTCTGGACGTCTTATGTTGTGCGCTCCTATGCGTGGCTTTTGGTGCTGGCGCGGGAGGGGATGGTCAATCAGGCGATGATGGGGATCGGGCTGATTTCTGAGCCTGTGACACTGGCCAACACGCGGTTTGCCACAGTCACGGGCTTCGTGCATTTCTTTGTGATGCTGCTGACGCTCACGATCTATGCCAATCTGATCCAACTGTCCCCGAATTATCGCCGCGCGGCCATGGATCTTGGGGCGTCGGCCTTTCAGACCTTTCGCCATGTGATCTTGCCTCTGACGCTACCGGGCGTGGTCACCGGTGCGTTTTTGACCTTTGTGTTGTGCATTGGCGACTACGTGACGCCGCAAATCCTTGGCGGAAACTCCGAATTGACAGTGCCACAAGTGATCATGGTGCAGCTCGGACGGCGGGCTGACTTTCCGCTCGCATCCGCACTGGCCATTGCGCTGATGTGTATTGTGACGCTGGCCTATATCCTGTCCGCCCGGTGGTTGAGGCTTGATCGCCTATGATGCGTGTTTTGCCCTGGCTCTACCTGATTGCCGCCTTTGGCTTCATCTACTTGCCGGTGGGCACCTTGGTGCTGTTTTCGTTTCAAAGCGGTACGCTTCCGGTGCCGCCATTCAATGGCCCCTCCATGCGGTGGTACGCAGAGGTGGCCGCTGATGATGATTTGATCGCGGCCTTGGCCAACTCGCTTTTGATTGCGTTCGGGTCTTCCGCCGTCGCCGTCATGCTTGGCTTTGGCGCCGCTTACGGCCTGGCCCGTCACGTGCTGCCCGGGTCTGTTTTGATGCGTGGGCTGTTGATCGCGCCCCTGACCGTCAGCTACCTGATCATCGGTCTGGGCCTTTTGATCGTGCTCACGCGCGCGGGGTTTGGGCTTTCGCTTTTCACGGTCGCCATTGGGCATGTCGTGATCAACCTGCCGCTGGCCTTTGCGATCATTTACGCCTCAATGGGGGCCCAGCAACACAATGCCGAACGGGCGGCCCGTGATCTGGGCGCGGGTGAGGCGCAAGTCATTTGGCGGATCACTGTGCCCATGGTTCTGCCCGCAATCGCGGCGGCGTTTTTCCTGTCGGTGACGTTTTCCTGGGATGAATTCATCATCGCCTTCTTGCTCACCCGGTTTGACGTGACGCTGCCGGTGGAAATCTGGTCACTCCTCCGCTCTGGCCTGTCGCCACAGTTGAACGCGGTGGGCAGCCTGGTTTTTCTCGTTTCGGTCACCGCCGTGATCTTGCTTGAACTTTTTGTCTTTCGAAAACGCCGCCCATGACTGCGCCTGTGTCCATTTCTGCCATCAACCATTGGTTTGGTGCGTTTCAGGCGCTCAAGGACATCGACCTTGAGATCGGGGCAGGGGAGTATATCACGCTGCTCGGTCCATCCGGCTGTGGGAAGACGACGCTTCTGTCCGTCCTGGGTGGGTTTATCACGCCAAGCCAAGGCACAGTCCGGATTGACGGACGCGACATGACACGCGTGGCTCCGGCGAAACGGCCGACGACGACGATGTTTCAGGATTACGCGCTTTTCCCGCATATGACCCTGCGCGACAATGTTGGCTTTGGCCTGCGCATGGCTGGCATGGGCCGGCGTGCGCGGAATGACCGGGCGGACGCGATGCTGAACCTTGTCAGCCTGGAAGATGCGGGCATGAAGCGCCCCCATGAGCTGTCGGGTGGGCAACGCCAGCGCGTCGCATTGGCCCGCGCGCTTGCGGTTGAGCCGGATGTGGTGTTGCTGGATGAGCCGCTCGGGGCCTTGGATCTCAAGCTACGCCGCGCCATGCAGGATGAGCTCAAATCCATTCAGCGCCAGCTTGGAACGACCTTTGTCCACGTCACCCATGACCAGGAAGAAGCCATGGCCATCGCCGACCGGATCGTGGTGATGAATGCGGGCCAGATCGAAGACCACGGGCCGCCGATGCGCGTTTATCGCCAACCGGCCTCTCTGTTCACAGCGGATTTCATTGGCGAGATGAACCACATTCCTGCCCAGACCGGACATGCGGGTATAAAGACACCATTTGGCACGCTCGATCACACAACAGATCATCAAGGCCCGGTTGTGGCCTGCATTCGCCCCGAGGCGATCGAGCTGGGCGATGGGCCTGTGCAGATTGGCGCGGCACAGGTGCGCGATGCGGCGTTTTTTGGCACGCATGTCCGCGCCCATCTGGTGCCGGATGTGGCGCCTGACCTTGTCCTGATTGCCCATCTGCCCCCGGGCGATGTGCCCGAACCCGGCGCGCGTTTGATACTCAGCGCGCAACGAGCCGCCTTTCACGTGTACCCCAAGGGAGATTGAACCATGGACCGCGCCCACGCCGAAGACTGGTACCGTGTCCGCCCACTCGAGGATGGCGTCACCTTCATCGATGAGCCGTTCATCAAGGAGTTCTACCGCTGCAACATGTTCCATGTGCGCGGGCGTGATCGCGATCTTTTGCTCGACACCGGCATGGGCGTGGTCAGCCTCAGCAAACATGTGCCGCTGGTGACGGAACGTCCGCTCATCGCCGTGGCCAGCCATACGCATTTCGATCATATCGGCTGCCACCACGAGTTTGAAAACCGTGCGGTTCATTCAGCAGAGGCTGAGATTCTGGCGAACCCGACACCTTTGGCCACCTTGGCTGACCCATATGTCAGCGATGACATTTTCTATCGGTTGCCACCGGCCCCCTATACGTCTGAAAGCTACAGCATCCCCGCCGCGCCCGCATCGCATATCCTTGAGGATGGGGACATGATTGACCTTGGAGACCGCCGGTTTGAGGTGATCCACACACCGGGCCACTCACCAGGCGGGATCGCCCTGTGGGAGGCCGAGACCGGCATCTTCATCGCAGGTGACATCGTCTATGACGGCCCATTGGTGGAAGACACCTACCACTCGGATGCGCAAGACTATTACCGATCCATGATGCGCCTTTACGACTTGCCGGTGCGTGTGGTCCATGGCGGTCACTTCGACAGCTATGATGGGTCCCGGCACCGCCAGATCATTGAAGACTGGTTGGACGAAAAGAACCGCGGTTGATCCAGGCAACGAGACCTTACCTGTCACGGCCTTTCACCAAACCACGCCACAGGCTGCCCGCCACACCGATCCAAACGATGGGTTTTCGACTGTTTGGGTTTGATACGTGTTTGAAGACTTAGGTTGAGCGGCGCGGGCGCGAGGACAAACCCCCAACCAAATCAAGCCTCAAAAGCCGGAGGTGGTGCACCAACTCAAGAATGGTGCAGTTGAGGGGAGTAACCTAGAACCGATCGCAAAAAGCGTGCGACCGCGCGCCGTGAGATAAAGGATGGTGCAGCTGAGGAGAACAACCTAGAACCATGGTCCTCCCCCACAGAAGTGGTCCACCGCTATGTTTAGTAAAACGGAGGAAACACATGGCAAACAAGCGATCCAAACCCGAAGAGATTGTCACGAAGTTGCGACGGGTTGAGGTTCTGGCGGGGCAAGGTATGCCGCGT
>JBCCDT010000164.1:0-5888 GCA_039030635.1 Pseudomonadota bacterium | reverse complement strand
TCGCGATCCTGCCCGCCACCTTGCCCATGCGTGAAGCCACCCCATATGTCAGTTGCGCAATCAAAGAGCTTTCCATGTCTGATCCAGTTCTATCCCTTCAAGATGCCTCGCTGTCCCTGATGGGCAATGCGGGCCCCGTGTCGATACTTGATGCGATCTCGCTCGATGTCCACGGGCAGGAGACGGTTGGCTTGGTGGGGCCGTCCGGGTCTGGCAAATCTTCGCTGCTGATGCTGATGGGCGGGTTGGAGCAGGCGACCTCTGGCCAGGTCATGGCGCTGGGCCACGACCTGACTGCGATGTCGGAGGATGCGCTGGCACGGCTGAGGCGCGATCATTTCGGCGTGGTATTTCAAAGCTTTCATCTGATTCCGACCATGACGGCGCTGGAAAACGTGGCCGCGCCTTTGGAACTGGCCGGGGTGCGCGATGCTTACGATCGTGCCGAGGCGGAATTGCAGGCCGTGGGCCTGGCAGACCGTGTAGGGCACTACCCCTCCCAGATGTCAGGCGGCGAACAGCAACGCGTTGCCCTGGCCCGCGCTGCCGCGCCGCGCCCGGATATCTTACTGGCCGATGAACCCACGGGCAATCTGGACACAGCCAATGGGCAGGCGATTATTGACCTTCTCTTTGGCCTGCGCGAGCGCCATAAATCCACCCTCGTGATGGTCACGCACGCGCCCGATCTGGCCGCGCGCTGCGACCGGGTGGTCACACTGACCGATGGGCGTATCTTGGAAACCGCGACGTCGTCAGGGGCCTCTTCCGGAGCCGCCGCATGAGCCTGCGTATCGCGGCGCGCTTTGCCGCGCGGGAATTGCGGGGCGGCCTGCGCGGCTTTCGCGTGTTCCTTGGCTGCGTCATCCTCGGGGTGGCGGCCATCGCCGCCGTGGGCACCGTGCGCGAAAGCATCACAGAAGGCCTGTCGCGCGAAGGGGCGCGGCTCTTGGGTGGTGATGCCGAGATTGAGCTCACCTACCGTTTTGCGACCGACGAAGAGCGTGGCTGGATGGACGAAACCGCCACCCAAGTTTCTGAAATCGTTGATTTCCGGTCCATGGCTGTGGCCCCAAACGAAGAGCGCGGCCTGACGCAAGTAAAGGCCGTCGATACCGCCTATCCACTCGTGGGCGAGGTGGAGTTGACGCCCACGATCCCGTTGAAAGAGGCGCTGGCCGGGGACAATGATCTGCCCGGTGCGATTGTGCATCCTTTGCTTCTCAACCGATTGGATGTGGCCGTGGGTGATACCATCCGCCTGGGAAGCCAAGATTTCCGCGTGACGGCGGAATTGGCATCTGAGCCTGACAATGTCACCGCGGGTTTTGCGCTGGGCCCGCGCACGATTGTGGCCACCGAGGCGCTGGAAACCTCCGGCTTGCTCGCCCCCGGCACGCTTTTCACCACACGCTATAGGTTGGATCTGCCCCCCGGTACCGATCTGGCCGCAACCCAGTCGGCGGCGGAGGTGGCACTGGAAGACAGCGGCCTCCGGTGGTCCGATGCCCGCAACGGCGCGCCGGGGGCGGCGGAATTCGTCGACCGGCTCGGCGCGTTTCTGGTGCTCGTGGGGCTAAGTGGCCTTGCCGTAGGCGGCGTGGGGATTTCTGCGGCCTTGCGCGGCTATCTGGCTGGCAAAACCCATGTGATCGCCACCCTGCGGACGTTGGGGGCCAGCCAGCGTGTGATATTTCTGACCTATTTCCTTCAGGTCGGCGCGCTTTCGATCCTGGGTATCGCGCTGGGCTTGGCGCTGGGGGTGGGCTTACCTTTGGCGCTCGCCCCTGTCATCGAGGCCCGTCTGCCCGTACCCGCCGTCTTTTCCGCCTATCCCCGTCCCATGGCGGAGGCCGCGCTTTATTCCGTGCTGACCGTGCTCATCTTCACGCTTTGGCCGCTTGCACGTGCTCGCGATGTGCGTGCGGCAGCCCTTTACCGCGATGCGCTGACCCAGGCCCGCGCGCTGCCTGCGCCGATTTTCATCGGCTGGACGGTGGTGTTGTTTCTAGCGCTGCTTCTGGCGGCATCCTATTTCTCCGGCACGCTCTGGCTGACACTTTGGACGGCGGGCGGCATTCTCGGCGCGCTCTTTTTGCTCGTGCTGGCCGCCTTTGGTATTCGCATATTGTCCAATGCCCTGCGCCCCCGCATGCGCGGCCGGCCCGCGCTGGGCTGGGCGCTGGCTGCAATTGGCGGCCCAGGCAGTACAGCGGGGCCGGTCGTTCTGTCGTTGGGGCTAGGCTTGTCCGTGTTGGCGGCCATCGGGCAGATTGACCAAAACCTGCGCGGCGCGATTGAGCGTGACCTGCCCGATCAAGCGCCATCGTTTTTCTTCGTCGACATCCAGAAAGATCAAATGCCGGGTTTCATGGACCGGATGGAAAGCGACGCAGGTGTCAGCCGCATTGACCAGGCCCCGATGCTGCGCGGCATCATCACCGGCATCAACGGGCAACCGGCATCCGATGTGGCAGGCAATCATTGGGTTTTGGAGGGCGACCGGGGCGTCAGTTACGCCGCCGCCAAGCCCGAACGTGTGACGGTGACCGAAGGCGAGTGGTGGGATCCCGATCACGCGGGCGAGCCATTGGTCAGCTTCTCGGCAGAGCAGGGCGCGGAGATGGGCCTCAAGATCGGCGATATGCTGACGGTCAATATTCTGGGTCGCGATGTGACGGCGCGATTAAGTTCCTTCCGCGATGTTGATTTTTCGACCGCCGGGATGGGGTTCATTCTGGTGATGAATGAGGCCGCCCTGGCCGGTGCCCCGCACACCTTTCTGGCCACGGTCTATTCCGATGCTGCATCAGAGGCGACGATCTTCAACGATGTCACCCGCGCCTATCCCAACGTGACGGCGGTGCGCGTGCGCGATGCCATTGAACAGTTCAGTGGTCTTCTGGCGGGGCTGGCCTCTGCCACGGCCTGGGGCGCTGCGATCACGCTTCTGACGGGTTTTTTGGTGCTGATCGGGGCGGCTGCGGCGGATCAGAGATCACGCAGCTATGAAGCGGCGATCCTGAAAACACTGGGCGCCACGCGCGGGCGGATCCTCGCGGGCCTCACTTTGCGCGCTGGGCTTTTGGGCGCGGCGGCGGGATCGGTGGCGCTGGCTGCAGGGGTTGGAGGGGCCTGGGCTGTCAGTCGCTACATTATGGAAACCAGCTTTGAGGTCGCTTGGGGTCCGGCCATCGGAGTGGTTCTGGGCGGCGCGCTGATTTCGCTGCTGGCGGGGTTGGGTTTTGCCCTCGGGCCGATGTCGGCCAAACCCGCGCGGGTCTTACGCAGCGCGGATTGATTGGGGGCCAACCCCCACGTCGAACCCATGTGTTCGACGCTCCCCCGGGGCATTTAAGCCAAAAGGAACAGCTGGGATGGCTCTTTGCTTCTTTTGGCTAAAAATATCCCGGCCGGAGGCTCCTGGTTTAGGTGCTAAGCGCTACTCCGCCGCTTCGGCGTAGTCCTCCATAGGAGGGCAGGTGCAAACCAGATGCCGATCCCCATAAGCATTGTCCACGCGGTTCACCGGAGGCCAATATTTGTCCACACGGAAGGCCCCCGGCGGGAAGCACGCCTGATCGCGGCCATAGGGGCGATCCCAATCGCGGACCAGGTCTTCCATCGTGTGAGGCGCGTTTTTGAGCGGGTTGTTGTCTGCATCAATACGGCCCTCTTCGATGTCACGGATTTCCTGCCGGATGGCGAGCATGGCATCGCAGAAGCGGTCCAGCTCTGCTTTGGTCTCTGATTCTGTCGGCTCGATCATCAGCGTGCCCGCCACAGGCCAACTCATGGTCGGCGCGTGAAAGCCGTTGTCGATGAGCCGCTTGGCAATGTCATCCACGCTGACATGGGCGCTTTCCATAAAGGGCCGCGTGTCGATGATACATTCATGGGCCACGCGCCCTTTTGTGCCTCGGTACAGCACGTCATAGGCGCCTTCCAACCGCTGCGCGATGTAGTTTGCATTCAAGATCGCGACGCGGGTCGCTTGCGTCAGGCCGTCCCCGCCCATGAGCAATGTGTAGGCGTAAGAAATGGGCAAGATCGAAGGCGATCCAAACGGTGCGGCCGACACTGGGCCTTCCGCGCCGCCCGTTTCAGGATGCCCTGGCAAATGCGCCTCCAGATGCGCCTTCACGCCGATCGGTCCCATGCCTGGGCCGCCACCGCCATGGGGAATGCAGAAGGTCTTGTGCAGGTTGAGGTGGCTCACGTCGCCGCCCACATCGCCGGGCCGTGCGAGGCCGACCATGGCGTTCAGATTGGCCCCGTCGATATAGACCTGCCCGCCGTGATCATGGGTGATCTGACAGATGTCCTTCACATGTTCCTCGAACACGCCGTGGGTGGAGGGGTAGGTGATCATGCAGGCCGCGAGGGCGTCTGAATGCGCCTCCGCCTTTTCGCGGAAATCCTCGATATCAATGTCGCCGTTTTCCGCCGATTTCACCGCCACCACCTGCCAGCCCACCATTTGGGCGCTGGCCGGGTTCGTGCCGTGAGCGTTCATCGGAATCAGGCACACGTTGCGGTGCCCTTCACCGCGCGACCGGTGATAGGCGGCAATGGT
The DNA here is from genome assembly GCA_039030635.1 of Pseudomonadota bacterium. Classification (GTDB taxonomy): domain Bacteria; phylum Pseudomonadota; class Alphaproteobacteria; order Rhodobacterales; family Rhodobacteraceae; genus Roseovarius. Next base: position 1,312 of record JBCCDT010000164.1, on the reverse strand, counting down.
CAAAAGCCCTGCATACTCCCCCTGTGCGCCCGAATTGGGCTGCATGGAAATGGCATCATAGCCGGTGATCGTGCAAAGCCGCGCGTTCAATTCGCGGATCAACTCGTGATAGCCCTCCGCTTGACCCGCCGGGCAGAACGGGTGCAGGCGGGAAAATTCGCGCCAGCTGACCGGCATCATCTCGGCCGCGGAATTCAGTTTCATCGTGCACGATCCCAGCGGGATCATCGCGCGATCTAGCGCCAAATCACGATCCGCCAGCCGCCGCATGTAACGCATCATCTCCGTCTCCGCCCGGTTCATGTGAAAGATCGGGTGAGTGAGGTAATCGCTCCGCCGGTGCATGCCATCAGGGATGCGATATTCCGGCGTGAATTCGCAATCGGTCCTGGTGAGGCCAAAGGCGCGCCAGACGGCCTCGATATTCTTGGGCCGCGTGGCTTCATCGAGCGTGATGCCCACGCGCGTTTCGCCAACGCGGCGCAGGTTGATCCCTTCATCCACCGCCGATTTCAGCACGGCAGCCTGCAGCGGCCCCACATCCACCGTGATCGTATCAAAGAAACTGCCCGGATCGACTTTGAACCCCGCCTCCTCCAACCCACGCGCGAGCCGCACGGTTTTGCGGTGGATGCGCTGTGCGATGGCCTTGAGGCCTTTGGGCCCATGAAACACCGCATACATCGACGCCATGACGGCCAGCAGAGCCTGCGCTGTGCAGACGTTGGACGTCGCCTTCTCCCGCCGGATATGCTGTTCGCGCGTTTGCAGGGAAAGCCGGTAAGCGCGGTTGCCAAGGCTGTCGACAGACACCCCCACGATCCGCCCGGGCATCGCCCGCTTCATCGCATCCTTGCAAGCCATATAGGCGGCGTGGGGCCCGCCATAACCCATTGGCACGCCAAAGCGCTGAGTGGAGCCTACTGCGATATCGGCCCCCATCGCGCCCGGTTCCTTGAGCAGGGTCAGCGCAAGAGGGTCTGCTGACACGATACCAATCGCCTTATTCTCATGCAGCGCCGCGATGTGATTGGTGAAATCGCGCACATGGCCGTAAGTCCCCGGATACTGAAAAATCGCGCCAAAGACCTCTGAGGCGTCCATCTTGTCAGGATTGCCCACGACCACCTCAATCCCCAAGGGTGCCGCACGGGTCTGCATCACCGCGATATTCTGCGGATGACAATCGCGATCCACGAAAAACTTGGTGGCTTTCGATTTCGACACCCGCTGCGCCATCGTCATCGCCTCGGCACAGGCCGTGGCCTCATCCAAAAGCGAGGCATTTGCGATCTCCAACCCCGTCAGGTCG
>JBCCDT010000163.1:0-6165 GCA_039030635.1 Pseudomonadota bacterium | reverse complement strand
CTTGTGGAAAGCGAAGCGATCTACAAAACCGTGTTTGACGTAGGCTTCAACGACAATCGCCTCGTCTCAACACGCGTGTTCACAAGCATCCGCTTTGCGCCTCAAATGTGCTTTGACGCCTGCGAAGACGAAAGCTGATCCATCGTAACGACACAGAAGACGGGTTTACATCAAAAACCCGTCTTCGCCTTTGTCCCGCTTGAGCAGCATCGCGGCCAGCATATCGGCCATGACTTTTCCGGCGCCTCCCGGCGTCACCCCCCCGATCCCGATGCGTTTGCCCATTCGCCACCACAGGCCTGGCATCCATCGTGATTTGCTGGATCGGTTCAGCCGGACAACAAACCCGTTCGACGGCTTGAAAACAAAGATGCTGCGATCCACGGAATGGATATCGTCCATCGTTGCGATCACCTCACCATTGCTGCTGCGCAAGCCATCTTCGGTCAATTGCACCCCATGGGTCGTCGCCTGCCGCATGCGTTCGGCAATCCAGAGACAGACCGCGCCCATGCCCAGCAAAAAGGCCTGCCAGCCCAACACGGCGGGGGGATGCGCAAGCCCGGTGTAAAGCACCAACCCGCCCAGGATCAGCAACATACCCACGCCCAGAAACCGGCGCGTGGGGGATGCATAGAGTTCGGTGATCACTTCATCTGACATGGGCGCTTCGTTACCCGCTTTGCGCGCCGCCTGCGAGAGGGAAAATGTGCCTCAGCGGAGCACGGACTTGCGCACCATATCCCAATAGAGCGCCTCCACGTCCTCCATGCTCAGCCGCCCCCCTTCGCGAAACCAGGTGTTCACGCCCGTGAGCATGGCAATCAGCGCCATGGCGGCGATCCGCGTGTCCGAGATCTCAAAGGCACCATCAGTAACACCGGCCGTCAGGATACCCTCCAACCGCGCCTCATAGCTGCGCCGCAACTCTTCGATTTGAGCAAAGTTGCCGTCTGTGAGATTGCGCAGCTCCATATAGGCGATGAACACCGCCTCTGGCCGCTCCGCGTGATAGCGGATGTGAAAGCTCACGAACTGTTCCAGCCGCTCCAGCGGGGCACCCTGTGGCATCGCCGCATCATAAGCAATCAGCAGCTCATCCATATGCGCCTTCATCAGATCAAACAGCAGGCTTTGCTTGTCGGGGGTGTAGTTGTAGAGCGCGCCAGCCTGAACACCGACTTCCGCCGCGATTTGGCGCATGGAAACAGCGGCATAGCCAAAACGCGCAAAGAGCGACCGCGCGGCATCGCGCAGCCTGGGGCCAGTGATATCGGAGTGTGATCCTTGCGTCCGTGCCATATCGCAGCTTTATCTGAACGGGCGTTCAAATCAATCCCCGCTTGCGTGGGGCCTGCCAAAAATGGCATGACGTTATCAGGATTGGCGTTGCAAAGGTGCCTCATGCTCCGAGCTATCAGAACCATCGGCATGATCGCGTGCTTCAGTGCGGGTTTGGGCGGTTGCACAACGTTTCCTGAGCTTGACGCCCAGATCAGCCCAGAGGTGCAAAGCGCGAACTACCCCTCGCTTTTGCCCGCAGAGGATTTGCGCGCCCAAGTGTCCACCGGCCCGCTTGAGCCGCGCGAGCAGCCGCTGGTGGCACAGGCCGAACGCATTGACAACCGCGCCGATGCCCTGCGCGCCCGCGCCGCCAGCCTGCGCGGTGAGGTGATCGAAGAAGAAGACCGCGACCGTCTTGATCAGGATATTATGATCGAGGACGAAGAGGTCTAAATCCCGCACAGGTCTGCGTTGCACCCCCTGCTCCAAGGCTGTAGAGCCGGGCAGGACCGAATTACCCCGAACGGAGCGCAGACATGACAACCCTTTCCGGCAATGGCCCTTTACGTCTTGGGATCGCGGGTCTTGGCACCGTGGGGGCAGGTGTTGTCAAAATCGTGCGGCAAAAATCGAACCTTTTGGCCGACCGGGCAGGACAAGCCATCGCAATCTCTGCCGTGTCCGCACGCAGCAAAGGCAAAGACCGTGGTGTCAACCTGTCGCAATACGCGTGGGAGGACGACCCTGTCGCCCTCGCCACCCGCGACGATGTGGACGTTTATGTCGAACTGATGGGCGGCTCAGATGGCCCCGCCAAAGCCTCGGTTGAGGCCGCGCTCACGGCGGGCAAACACGTGGTCACAGCCAACAAAGCGCTGCTCGCCCATCACGGCCAAGCGCTCGCCGAACTGGCGGAGGCCAATGGCGCGGTGCTGCGCTTTGAGGCCGCCGTGGCGGGCGGGATCCCGGTTATCAAGGCGCTCACCGAAGGGCTCGCTGGCAATGACATGGACCGGGTCATGGGCGTGATGAACGGCACCTGCAACTATATCCTCACCCGGATGCAATCGGCCGGCCTGCCTTATGATGAGGTGTTTGAGGAGGCCAACCAACTGGGCTATCTCGAAGCCGACCCCACGCTGGATGTGGGCGGCATCGATGCAGGGCACAAGCTGTCGCTCTTGGCGTCTGTCGCCTTTGGCACGCAGGTGGATTTCGACGCCGTGGAGCTGGAAGGCATCGAACGCATCACCATAGATGACATCACCCAGGCCGCCGATATGGGCTACCGGATCAAGCTTTTGGGCGTGGCGCAGATGTCTGGCCGTGGTCTGGAACAACGCATGTCGCCTTGCCTTGTGCCCGCGACCAGCCCCTTGGGTCAGCTCGAAGGCGGCACAAATATGGTGGTTCTAGAGGGTGATCAGGTGGAACAGGTCGTTCTGCGCGGCCCCGGCGCGGGCGAAGGCCCGACCGCGAGCGCTGTGATGGGCGATGTGATGGACATCGCGCGGGGGTTTCGTGTCAGCACATTCGGCGTGCCTGCTGCGTCCCTGACCGAGACAACGCCCGCCAAAACCGCAACGCCCGCGCCCTATTACCTGCGCCTCGCGCTTGAGGACAAACCCGGCGCCCTGGCAAAGCTCGCCACGGTTCTGGGCGATGCCGGTGTTTCCATCGACCGCATGCGCCAGTATCGCCATGACGACGCGGGCGCGGCCCCGATACTGATTGTCACGCATAAGACGACCCGCGATGCGCTGGATGCCGCAATCCTTGGCATGACCACGCTGGATGTCGTCACCGGAGACCCTGTCGCGCTCAGAATTGAGACAGTGTAAGCGAGACGCGCCCGAAAGGACGCGACGAGCGTGCTGGCCTCTTGCCCAAACCATGGCCCAAAGCTAACACTGCCCGCCACAACCAATCTGAAGGAAGCCCCATGTCCGCCCAATTCGACGACGCTCTGCTGTCTCTTGGCCTCGCCCGCGTGGCAGAACAAGCCGCCCTCGCCTGTCGCCCTCTGATCGGCCGCGGAGATGAGAAGGCCGCCGACCAGGCCGCGGTCAACGCCATGCGCGAAGAACTGGGCAAACTCGATATCGCGGGCGTCGTGGTCATCGGCGAAGGCGAACGGGATGAGGCGCCCATGCTCTATATTGGTGAGGAAGTGGGCACGGGGAATGGACCGGGCGTCGACATCGCGCTCGACCCGCTCGAAGGCACGACCATCACGGCCAAGGCCATGCCCAACGCGCTGACCGTCATTTCCATGGCCCCGCGCGGCACGATGCTACATGCGCCCGACGTCTACATGGACAAGCTCGCGGTGGGTCCGGGCTACCCGACCAATGTTGTGTCACTCGACATGACCCCCTCTGAACGGGTCGAAGCACTGGCCAAAGCCAAGGGTGTCACGCCGTCTGAGATCACGGTTTGCGTTCTCGAACGTCCCCGCCACCAGGATACGATCACCGAGCTGCGCGGCATCGGCGCGTCGGTCTACCTGATCGGTGATGGCGATGTGGCCGGCGTCATCCACTGCTCGGATGCCGAACGCACGGGCATCGATATGTATATGGGCTCCGGCGGCGCGCCTGAGGGTGTGCTGGCTGCAGGCGCTTTGAAATGCTTGGGCGGTCAAATCTGGGGTCGGCTCCTTTTCCGCAATGATGACGAAACGGGACGTGCGGCCAAGGCAGGCATTACGGATCTCGACCGGATCTATGCCCGCGATGAAATGGTCACCGATGATGTGATCTTTGCCGCCACAGGCGTCACACAAGGCTCCATGGTCGCCGGTCTCAAACTGGGCGATGGCTACATTGAAACCGACACCATGCTCCTGCGCTCCAAAACCGGGGAACGCCGTCGCATGACCTGTCGTCACCCGCTCTGACCTGAGCGAGACACGACCAAAGGGAGGGGCGAGCGGGCTTTTAACCCCACGCGTTCCATGCCACGCTTCGCCCATGCCGCAACCCGCATTCCTTCATGTCGAGACCTCTCTGACCGGCCGCCGCTGGGTGGGGCCCGGTGCCGAGGTCGACCGCCAGGCCGAGGCGCTCGCGCAAAGCACAACATTGCCGCGCCCGCTTTGCCAAACCTTGGCGCGCCTCGGTGTCCCGGCAGAGGAGGTCACCGGTTACCTCGACCCCAAGCTGCGTGATCTGCTGCCTGATCCGCGATCCCTCAAGGATATGGAACCCGCGGCCACGCGCTTTCTTCAGGAGGTCAAACGCAACGGCCGCATTGCGATTTTTGCCGATTACGATGTCGACGGGGGCAGTTCTGCGGCACTCCTCATCGATTGGCTGCGCCAAATGGGGCGCTCTGCGACGCTCTATATCCCCGACCGCATTGACGAAGGCTATGGCCCCAACCCTGCCGCCATGGCGCAACTGGCCGACGGCCATGATCTGATCCTCTGCGTGGATTGCGGCACGCTCAGCCATGACGCGATTGCAGCGGCCAAAGGCGCGGACGTGATCGTGCTGGACCATCACCTGGGCGGGGAAACCCTGCCGGATGCGTGCGCCGTGGTGAACCCCAACCGCCAGGATGAGGACGGGGATCTCAGCCATCTCTGCGCCGCCGCGGTGGTCTTCCTCATGTTGGTTGAGGCCGGGCGCCAGCTGCGCGCATCCGGCGAAACTGGCCCCAACCTCATGGACATGCTCGATCTGGTGGCGCTGGCGACCGTGGCCGATGTCGCACCTTTGCGCGGCGTCAATCGCGCCTTTGTGCGCCAAGGCTTGCGGGTTATGTCGGAACGCCGTCGCGCGGGTCTTGTGGCCCTCTCGGATGTCGCCCGCCTCGATACCGCGCCCACCTCTTACCATCTTGGTTTCGTGCTGGGCCCCCGTGTCAATGCGGGCGGCCGCATCGGCAAGGCCGATCTCGGGGCGCGCCTTTTGGCCACGACCGACCCCCATGAGGCCGCAGCGCTTGCAGAGCGGCTGGATCACCTGAACGCAGAGCGGCGTGACATCGAGGCTGCCGTGCGCGATGCGGCGCTGGCGCAGGCCGAAACCCGCGGGCTCGACGCGCCGTTGACCTGGGCCGCCGCCGATGGCTGGCATCCCGGTGTCGTGGGCATCGTCGCCAGCCGCCTCAAAGAGCGCACCAACCGCCCTGCCATCGTGATCGGCTTTGATGGGGAGGAGGGCAAAGGCTCCGGCAGATCGGTCAGTGGCGTCGATCTGGGCGCTTCCATTCAACGGCTCGCCAATGAGGGGCTCTTGATCAAAGGCGGTGGGCATCGCATGGCCGCAGGCCTCACCGTCGCCCGCGATCAGCTTGAACCTGCGATGGCCCGGCTGTCAGAGCTTTTGGCCCGCCAAGGCGCTGGCGCCTCCGGGCCTGCTGATCTGGCGATTGACGGGCTGATGATGCCTGGCGCCGCCACGCCGGATCTGGTCACACAGATCGAAACCGCCGGACCCTTCGGTGCGGGCGCGCCGGGACCGCGCTACGCCTTTGGTGATATGGCTATCAGCTTTGCCAAACGCGTCGGCGAGAGCCACCTCAAACTGCGCTTTGGCGATGGCATCGGGCCCCAGCTGGACGCCATTGCCTTTGGTGCGTTTGACGGCCCTCTCGGCCAACGTTTGTCCGAGCATGGTGGCGCGCGGTTTCATCTGGCAGGCCGGCTTGACATCAACACATGGGGCGGGCGGCAATCGGTGCAGCTGCGCCTTGAGGATGCAAGCCCCGCCTAAACCCATAGCAATGGCGGTTTGGCGTAAAAACCCTCTTGCGCACGCCACGGCTTTTTCATAATCAGCGGGTCTAGACAGAGTGGCCCGTTCGTCTATCGGTTAGGACGCCAGGTTTTCAACCTGGAAAGAGGGGTTCGATTCCCCTACGGGCTGCCACTTT
>JBCCDT010000162.1:0-6252 GCA_039030635.1 Pseudomonadota bacterium | reverse complement strand
GGCGCGCGTGTCGCCCCCGGTGAATTCGAACGGGATCACGCCCATGCCCACCAGGTTGGATCGGTGAATACGCTCAAAGCTTTCGGCGATCACCGCCTTCACGCCGAGAAGGGCCGTGCCTTTGGCCGCCCAATCGCGTGAGGATCCGGCGCCGTATTGTTCACCGCCAAACACCACCAAGGGTACACCCCGGTCCTGCCAGGCCATCGCGGCCTCAAAGATCGATGTTTGCTCCCCATCCGGGCCAAGTGTGTAGCCGCCTTCGACCCCATCGAGCATCTCATTCTTGATGCGGATGTTGGCGAATGTGCCGCGCATCATCACCTCGTGATTGCCTCGGCGAGAGCCGTAGGAATTGAACTCGCGCACCGGGACCTGCCGGTCGATCAGGTATTGCCCGGCGGGGGTCGTGTCCTTGAACGACCCGGCAGGCGAGATATGGTCGGTCGTGACCATATCGCCCAAAAGCGCCAGCACCCTTGCGTTTTCCACGTTTTCAATGGTGCCGGGCTCTTTGCCCATGCCGCGGAAATAGGGCGGGTTTTGCACATAGGTCGATGCGGGCGGCCAATCATAAACCTCGCCTTCTGAGGTTTCCACCTCGCGCCATTTGTCATCGCCTTTGAACACATCGGCGTATTTCTCAATGAACGCCTCGCGCGTCACGGTCTGTTCGACCAGTTCGGCGATCTCGCTTTGGCTGGGCCAGATGTCCTTGAGGTAGACATCTTTGCCCTCCGGTGTTTGCGCAATCGGGTCATGGGCGATGTCGATATCCATCGATCCCGCCAGCGCATAGGCCACCACCAAGGGCGGGGAGGCGAGGTAATTGGCGCGCACATCCGGGCTGATCCGGCCCTCAAAATTGCGGTTGCCCGACAGAACAGAGACCGCGACCAGATCACCCTCGGCAATCGCCTCGCTCAGCTCTTTCTGAATGGGGCCGGAATTGCCGATGCAGGTGGTGCAGCCGTAGCCCACGAGGTTGAACCCGATCTTGTCGAGATCCTCTTGCAGGCCTGCCGCCTCCAGATAGGCGCTGACGACCTGAGAGCCGGGTGCGAGAGAGGTTTTGACCCATGGCTTGCGGTCTAGGCCGAGGGCAGCCGCCTTGCGCGCGACAAGGCCCGCGCCGATCATCACGTAAGGGTTTGATGTGTTGGTGCAGGACGTGATCGAGGCAATCACCACATCGCCAGAGCTTAGCGTGTAATCCTCCCCCTCAACGGGCATTTCCTTGCCCATGGGGCGTTTGAACGTCTCTTCCATCTCGCGCAGGAATTCCGATTTTGCCTCGGTCAGTTTCACGTAATCCTGTGGCCGCTTGGGCCCTGAAATGGCGGGTACGATTGTCCCCATATCCAGATGCAGCGTGTCCGAGTAAACCGGCTCATAGTCATCCCCGCGCCAGAAGCCGTTTTCTTTGGCGTAGGCCTCAACCAGTGCAATCCGGGCTTCTTCCCGACCGGTCGTGCGCATGTAGCGCAGGGTTTCGCCGTCAATCGGGAAGAAACCACAGGTCGCGCCGTATTCAGGCGCCATGTTGGCAATGGTCGCGCGGTCGGCCAGGGGCAGACGGTTGAGCCCTTCGCCGTAGAACTCGACAAATTTGCCCACCACGCCCAGCTCTCGCAGCATTTCCACGACCTTGAGCACTAGGTCCGTGCCAGTGGTGCCTTCGATCATCGAACCGGTCAGTTCAAAACCCACGACCTCAGGGATCAGCATCGAAATCGGCTGGCCCAGCATCGCGGCCTCCGCCTCAATCCCGCCGACACCCCAGCCCAGAACCGCGGCCCCATTGACCATGGTGGTGTGGCTGTCGGTGCCCACAAGCGTGTCAGGGTAGGCCACCATCTCGCCCGACTGGTCGGTGTCGGTCCACACCGTCTGCGCCAGGTATTCCAGGTTCACCTGATGGCAAATGCCAGTGCCCGGCGGCACGACGCGAAAATTGTTGAACGCCGATTGCCCCCATTTGAGGAACTGATAGCGCTCCATATTGCGTTCATATTCGCGGTCGACATTCATCTGAAACGCGCGCGGGTTTCCGAACTCGTCAATCATGACCGAGTGGTCGATCACCAGGTCCACCGGGTTCAGCGGATTGATCTGTTGGGCATCACCCCCCAGTTCCACGATCCCGTCGCGCATCGCCGCGAGGTCCACCACCGCCGGAACACCGGTGAAATCCTGCATCAAGACGCGCGCCGGGCGATAGGCCAGCTCACGATCCGCCTTGCCGCCATTGGCCGCCCAGTCTGAAAACGCGCGGATGTCATCGGTGCTGACCGTTTTGCCATCCTCGAACCGCAGCATATTCTCGAGCACCACGCGTAAACTGGCCGGCAGGCGGGAGAAATCGCCCAGCCCGGCCGCCTCTGCCGCAGCGATGGAATAGTAAGCGACGCTTTGGTCGCCAACGGTGAGGGTTTTGCGGCACTTGGCGCTGTCGTGGCCGACGGTGATGGGCATGCGGGCGATCCTCTGGCTTTGGGCTGGTTGCTTGCTTGCGTATCGTACCCGGTTCATGCGCCTGTTCAAGAGGGCGGCAGATGGTCGCTGTGGCCCATATGCCAGCCTCACCTATGTCTGACGAAAGGGTGATTGGCGGTGTGACAGCCCGGTTTATATCTGTTGCTCCACCCCGATGTAACTGAGTCGAAACGAGAGACCTCGAACTGTGAAACTGTTTTCTATCGTCATTGCGGCGGCTTTATCCCTCACCGCCGCAGCCCAGGCGCAAGAGCGGCCTGTTTTGGTGGAGCTTTTCACGTCACAGGGCTGTTCGTCCTGCCCGCCTGCGGATGCGCTTTTGCATGAGCTGGCGAAGCGCGACAATGTCATCGCCTTGGCCATGCATGTGGATTACTGGGATTATATCGGCTGGAAAGACAGTTTTGCACAGCCTGAGTTCACCGCGCGACAGCGGGCCTATGCCCGGCTTGGCAATCGCAAGATGGTCTACACACCGCAGATGGTGATCAACGGGATGGACCATGTGGTGGGCTCCAACCCCAAGGACACCGACGCGATGATTGCCGCGCATCATCAACTGCCGACTGAGGTGGATTTGTCCGCAAGCCGGTCAGGTGACACCCTGTCATTGCAAGCCGTGGCCGTCAGCCAGAGCAGTGATGATGCCAGCGTCTATCTGGTCCGCTACCGTCCCGAAGCCACGGTCGACATTGCCCGGGGTGAGAATGCAGGGCGTACGATTTCTTATGCCAATGTGGTCACAGAGATGCAGGTGCTGACCCAGTGGAACTTGTCTGAGCCGCTGGACATGGACGTTGATTTGGCCGGTGAGCTGCCTGCTGTGATTGTCGTTCAAGGGAAGCTCAACGGAACGGTGAAGGCCGTGGCCAAAGTCGAGTAGTCGGAAAACCTAGTACGTGATTCATGCGCGCCCTCCAGGATTTGCAGGGCGCGCTTTTGGGTTTTAAAAGGCTTTTTGCCACCCCAGGGTCAGGGTCCAGTCCCGCTCCATCTGCGGGCCGTTGAGATCCTGATAGATCGGCATCCCGGCCTCAAGCGCAAAGCGATGGCCGCGCAGTGCGCCATTTTGCACAATCGTGTTCACGCCCAGATACGCGGTCACGAAATCCCCGCCGTAGTTGCGCGGATCGGCGGTTTGAACGGGGCCGCGGATCAGGGGATCAATGCCGCTGATCCGATCGAGCGTCATGGCCTCAAGCCGTCCAGACAGGGAAATCCACGGCGCGGGTTGCACGCTGCCCCAGACGTTGGCCTTCACCTCATTGCCGAGGGTGTAGCCGTTGTTGCTGCCCAGCCGGAACACACCCGTCAACTGCGCGCCATAGCCAATATTGCCGCTGCGACCCAAATAGGTGATGCCGGGCAGCAGGTCATACGTGCCCGAGCCGAGCTGCATTGAGTAGGGCAAGCGCACCACGGGCCGCATGTTGAGCGGGGTCAGGATCGCATCGGTCTCGGACGTCGACCCGGTGGGCAAGCTGACGCCAAGATTGGCATGCAAAGAGCTGTTGCCACCCTCCCAAAGCCCGACCAGAGCGGACACCTTCACATCGCCAAACCCCTCGGATTTTGTGCGAAAGCCGCCCAGCACGGCAGGCCCAACAGGACTGGCAAAGGTCACGTGATCCATTTCCTTGGTGATGTAGGGCAACATGGCCATAAACGTCACACGGTCATTGGGCGCATACATCGCGCCGAACATGTGCATGTCCATGGTCATCTCAGTGGGTACCACGCGCAAGGTGGGCGGCTGCATTGGCGCGCCAAAGAAACGGTTGGGCACGGTGGTCGCGATTTGCAGTGGTGACACGTCGGTGGTGCCGATTTGGCTGCCGCTCATCTCCATCCGCATGAAGCGGTAGGAGAGCATGATCTCACCTGTGGCATGGCGGTGATCGCCCATCACGCCGATCGGGGCGTGACCGTCCGCGCGCAGGGGCTAATTGCCCGAATGGCTGTGGCTGTGCAAGCCGTCCGCGACGGCGGGTGTGGACAGGCATAGCAAAGCTGCCGCAAGTTTTGCGATTTTCATGGGGTAGATATCCCTCTTGGGCAGGATGCGCCGGGTGGGCGCTCCTGCTCTTTATGCTGTGAATGAGACGATCAGTTGGTCTTGTCTTCGGACTTTTCCGTGCCGTGACCAGAATGGTCATGACCGGAATGATCCATTGCCTCAGTGGTGCGGGCCTCGACGTTAAACGTCACCTCCACCTCACCGGCGTTTTCAAAGATCAACGTGGCAGGGAATGTCTCACCATCCACCAAGGGCGCGTCGAGCCCCATGAACATCACGTGAAAGCCACCGGGCGTCAGCGCCACTGTTTCACCGGCGGGGATGTCGATGCGGTCGACATGGTTCATCTTGGCAATGCCATCTTCCTCAACAGTTTGGTGGATCATCACGCGTGGGAAATCCGCCTTGACGGCCACGAGCGCATCGGCGCTGTCGCCTGTGTTTGTGATGGTCATGTAGCCGCCCCCCACTTTGGCCGTGGCGGCAGTTTCAAACGCCATAGGGTGGTCGATATCAAGGCCGCCCGCCTTGTATTCATGGGCAATGGCCGCGGTGGACAGCGACAGGGCAGCAAGGATGGAAAACAGAGGTTTCATGGGTCTTGTCTCCGATAGATCTGAAAACTTGGCCGGGGATCGGCCATGTGAAGTGGGGTTTTCAGATCACCGGTGGGGCCCGTGGCAGAGGGGCGGGATGCGCCCCCGGTTTGACATCAAGTGCCGTCGTGCGTTCAGATTGCGCGATGAACAACAGACGGTCTGAGCGCCCCTGGGGCACAACGGCCTCAGCTGTATCCGTCGTGGATTTGAGCACACAGGCGATGGCCTCATCCGACAATTGCGTCGCGTCGCCGTTTTCATCGATGTAGATTGTGCGTAGCCCGTCGCCCGAGCAGATCACCAACAACCGGCCATCTGCCACACCAAGTGCCATGGCCCAGCTGCTGGCAAACGGGGCCAGCAAAGACGCCATCATCACAAGCGTGGCGAGCAGTCGGGTCGTGTAAGCACGCATGAGGGATATGTGGCATGCAGTGGCCTGCGCGGCAATGGGTGCGGCCAGAAATTTTGTCGCTCGACCCTTGTCCAAGCGCCGGGGGTTACCGCAGTCGCAGCACTGGAGCAGGCCCCAGTGGCACAGGTCCGATCCGCACGCGGCCCCCTGAGAAATTCAACGGAATATCAAGCGTTTCCGGGTTGCCCGCCATTTGCGATATCAGTGACAGCCCGCTTTCTAACGTGTCGGCGAACCCTTGGTTCAGTGTCCCCGAACTGACCGCCATTTGCAGGATATCGCGCCAGTTGCGCGCCTTGACCACGATCTCGCCCTCGGGCAGGCCTGCGGTGTCGACGACCACTTCGCCCGCCACCAGCAATTCCAAACGTCCCCAGCGGGCCTCAGCCAGTTTGATGTCAATTCGGCGAGGTTGCGGGCGGGCATCCTCAATGGCGCCCCGGTCCCAGGGTTTGTCGAATGTCACGGTGATGTCAGCGCTCAGCGCGTCAAACGCATCCGGCAAACGCCCTGCAGGGTCAAGCTGCACCCGCCAATCCAAAGCCGGTGAAAGACCGTCTGCCGCCAGCCCGAACCGATAGGTGGGTTGGCCAGTGGCAAGTCGTTCGACGGCAAGGCGCAACGCCTCCGTGTCCGTGGCCTCTCCTGTGCTTTCGGGCGTGATGGAGAGTTTGCTTGCGGTCAACGTGGACCGTTCCAGCGGCAGACGGATATCCGCCCCGGTC
>JBCCDT010000161.1:0-6285 GCA_039030635.1 Pseudomonadota bacterium | reverse complement strand
TGGGCATAAAAAAACGGCGGCACCTATGGGAGGAAGCGGTGCCGCCGTTATCACGTCCAGCCCAGGGAGGAGGAGAGGGCCTTCGGTTTTCGGTGAGGCCGAAGCCTCGGTATTTAAGGGCGGCGACACTGGGAGGAGGAGTGTGTCGCCGCCGTAACAGGCGGATCCCAAGGGAGGAGGAGAGGGGCGCCTGAACTGAATTTCTTCCCAGCTTTCGTCGGCTGGTGTCACAAAGATAAGACAATGCTGCATCTGCACAATGTAAATTTCCTCAATGCTGCTATGCAGCAAACGCATATGACAGAAACGCCTGCATTTTGTGCATCTCATTGCGATTTCGGTGATTTTCCCGCCAACACTTGCACCCGGGGAAATATCTGCCACCTATTGCAGCACCTGTGATTGGAGAAACCGCATGAGTGAAATGCGCGATAGGATCCTGGCCGAATTGACCAAGCTTGAGTTGCCTGATGGCGGTAACATCGTGTCCCGTGACATGGTGCGTGCCTTGGCCGTTGTGGACGGTCAGGTGCGATTCGTCATTGAGGCGCCCAACCCCGACATCGCGCGCCAGATGGAGCCTTTGCGCGCCGCAGCAGAGCGCGCCGCCTTGTCTGTGGACGGGATAACACAGGCCAAAGTTGCGCTGACGGCGCACGCCCCTGCGGCCAAGGCCCCCCCATCGCAAGAGCCGCCATCTTTGAAAGTCGGGGGTCATCCCAAGGGGGGGCAGACCTCGATCCGTCCGGCCTCTGTTCGGTCCATCCTTGCGGTGGCGTCTGGCAAAGGTGGTGTTGGGAAGTCCACCGTGTCGTCAAATCTGGCGGTGGCACTGGCGCGGATGGGGCGATCTGTGGGCCTTCTGGATGCGGATATCTATGGCCCGAGCCAACCCCGCATGATGGGCAAATCCGACCGCCCGGCGAGCCCGGATGGCAAGATCATCGAACCGCTCAAGGCGCATGGTGTCACCTTCATGTCCATCGGGTTGATGCTGGACCCTGACAAAGCGGTGGTGTGGCGTGGTCCCATGCTGATGGGCGCGTTGCAACAGATGATTTCCCAGGTGAACTGGGGGGATCTGGATGTGCTGATCGTGGATCTGCCGCCTGGGACCGGGGATGTTCAACTCACGCTGTGCCAACGGGCGCAGCCCACCGGCGCGCTGGTGGTGTCCACACCCCAGGACGTGGCGCTGTTGGATGCGCGAAAGGCGATGGACATGTTCAACTCGCTCAAGACACCGATCCTGGGGCTGATTGAAAACATGTCTTTCTATCACTGTCCTGAATGCGGTCATGAGGCGCATATCTTTGGCCATGGCGGCGTGAAGGATGAGGCGGAAAAGCTCGGCATCCCGTTTCTGGGCGCGTTGCCGATTGACCTTGATACCCGGCTGGCGGGCGACAATGGCACACCGATTGCGGCGGGCGATGGGTATATGGCGGATCTTTACGCACAGATGGCGCAGCGTTTGGTGATGGGCGGTTTGGCCTGACCCGGCTTAGGGCGCAACCAACATGCGGCGCGCCAGATCCTGAACATGGGCCACATAACGCGTCTGCGGCCAGCCGCATTTGAGCACCAAAAGCTCCCATTGTGTGATGGAGAGCCACGCCCAAAGGACATCTGTCGCCTGCTCTTGTGAATACTGCGGGGCGAGTTGCCCGTCGCGCACCAGATCGGCGACGGCGGCGGCGCACCCTTCTTTCATGTCGGCCATGCGCCCGTCCCATGCCTCGGCCGCGTCCGCATCGGTTTCGGCCATGGTGATCAGCGTTTTGGCGATGCCAAACATCTTCGGCACATAGGCCAGCCAGGCCCGGATAAAGGCATCCATGCGGGCCTCACCCGTCGTGGCGGTTCGGCTTTCCATCAGTTTTTCCTGAACGCCAAACACCGCATCCATGTGTTTGGTCGTTTCTATGAAAAGCTCAGTCCGGTTTGGGAAATGCAGGTAGAGCGCCTGCCGGCTCACCCCCGCTGCCTTGGCAATATCGGACATGCGTGCGGCACTCCCGCTCTGCGGCTCCAACAGCTGCCAGGCGGCTTTCAAGATTTTCTCACGGGTCGGGGAAATTGCGCTTGACACAGTGTAAATCTCCTTCTACTTGACACCATGTCAATTGACACTGTGTAAAGTCAAGACAGAAATCGAACACCTCATTCAAGGATCAAAGCAATGACACGTAAAATTTTTATCTGGGTGGCACACCCGAAACCGGGCTCTCTGAGCGCCGCCCTCGCGGATGCATATGAAGAGGGCGCCAAGGACAACGCCGCGCAGGTGCGTCGGATGGACCTGTCTGACATGGAATTTGACCAAAGCTTCACAGGCTATGGCCCGGGGGCCGCCCCGCTTGAGGCCGACCTTTTGGCCTGGCAGGACAACATTGCCTGGGCGGACCACATCCTGATCTTGCACCCCTATTGGTGGGGCGCGATGCCGACCCGGGCCAAGGCGGTGCTTGATCGTGCGCTGACACCCGGCTTTGCGTTCAAATACCATGCCCGGGGCGTCAAATGGGATCGCTTGTTGGAAGGGCGGACCGCCGATGCGATCATCACCTCGGACACGCCGCCATTGTTGGACACGCTGCTTTATCTCAAACCCGCGCGCCGGGTGCTGAAAAAACAGGTTTTGGGCTTTTGCGGGATCAAATCGCGCCACATTCGCCAATTCGGCTCAGTGAAGCTCGCCACGCCAAAGAAAATCACCTCATGGATCTCCAAGGCCCGCCATATGGGTCACACTGCGGCGGCCTAACGCGCGGAAAGGGTTAGAAAATGTCTGATACTGTCACTCTCATTGTTTTCGGAGGCAGTGCCATGTTGATGGCGCTTGTGGCCGGTGTGTTTCTCGCGTTTTCCGATTTCATCATGCGATCCTTGGAACGGGCAAGCCCCGCCGCGGGGATCGAGGCGATGCAACAGATCAACCGGGAGGTTCTGTCCTCCGTGTTTGTGGTCTGGTTGATGGGCCTTGCGCCTGTTTGCCTTGGCCTGGCCGCCTATGCCTGGATCTATGTCGATGGGCCGGCCCAAACTTGGTTCATTGGGGGCAGCCTCACGTATTTTGTCGGGACGGTTCTGGTCACGGTGCTGGGCAATGTGCCGATGAACAACCGCCTGGATGCCATGCGCATGCTGTCTGATGAGACCAAGGCGTATTGGGATATCTACGCGACATTCTGGACCGCGTGGAACCATGTACGCACGGTGGCTGCCGCGTTGGGGGCCATCTCGATCCTGATCGGGTGCGCGCTGTTTCTGTGACGTTCAATGAAAAAGGCGCGGATCATCTCCGCGCCTTTCGCATTCAAATTGCAGGCCGTGTCAGAGCACGGTCACCTGCGTGCCAACCGGGACTTTTTCATATAGCTGGTTCACGTGCTCATTGAGCATTCGGATGCACCCGTTCGACACGGATCGTCCAATCGAACGCGGCGCTGTCGTGCCGTGAATGCGGTAATAGGTGTCCCGCCCGTTTTGGAACAGATAGAGCGCGCGTGACCCAAGCGGGTTGCCTGGGCCGCCCGGCTGTCTGTACGTTTCGTCCTCTTTGAACTTTGCGTAGGTGCCTGGCTCCCGCGCGATCATCTCGTTCGTGGGGCGCCAATCCGGCCATTTGCGTTTGTAGGCAATGTTCGCCGTGCCTTGAAATTCAAGCCCCGCACGTCCGACGCCCACGCCATAGCGCAACGCCTCACCCGGGGCGGTGACATAATACAGAAAGTGCCCGCGCGGCACGACGATCAACTTACCCACCGCATATTTTTGCGACACGGCCACGGTGGTGGGGTTGTAACGCGGCTCCAACGTGAAGCCGATGGCAGGCGTCGCCAAAACGGAAAGCCCGCCTGCAATGAAGTGACGACGATCGAGCATAATGCGTCCCTTATGAATCTAGCAGCGCAAACAGTTTACTGTGTTCCAAGCGTCGGCAGAATGCGAAAAACACGTCCGATCTCGAAAATGTGACCAAATTGCCGATGACCCGCTGTGCCACGGGCTAATCCGCGCGTTGATCCTGTGTGCGATGCTCGGATCGGGTCAGTTTCCGCATGGCGAACCGCACTGCGGCGCTTGGCAATCGCAGGGCGGCGCGTCGGAGCAAATGTGAATATTCTGTCTGCCCGGCCAAGAGCCGCATGTAATCTGATTTGAGGGTGCGCGAGGATCGAAAGGCACTGACAAAAAATGGGCGCAGAGGTCCGGCAAACATTATCGGTCGTAAAAGCCGCGCGGACCGGATTGCCCTGCGGATCCCGCGGGTGGATGGCTGGTAAAGGTCTGCGGCGCCCTCGGGATGGCCTTTTGCAATGGCGTCTGCGGCGGCTTGTCCTGCCAGGGCGCCAGACTGAATGGCATAGCCGATCCCTTCGCCGGTGATGGGGTCAACAAAGCCCGCCGCGTCGCCCGCCAAGAGGATGTTGGCGCGACCGGGCGTGTTGCGAAATCCGCCGAAAGGCAGGAAGTGACCTTTGACCTTTGCATCCGCCTCGGTGCCCAACTGGGCAAGGTAATCCGACAATCGCGCCTTCATATCCGGGTTTTGAGCATGCAAACCACCGACCCCGATTGTGGTGCTGTGACGTTTGGGAAATGACCACCCATACCCCCATGCCGCGGCGGCAAAATCCACGCGAATGGGCGCGTCCGTCACAGGGGGGTGACGCGTATCCTCTATTTCAAGGGCAAAGCCAATCTCCGCGGCCTCAAAGCTCTCTCCGAACAGGGCCTCAGCCACGCGCGACCGCACCCCATCCGCCCCGATGAGACAGCGAAATTGCACGCTTTCCCCGTCATTGAGGGTCACCTTCGCCGCCTCGAGGTCAAGCTTGGCCAGCCTGCGGCCTGAGTAATCCAATGCGCCATCATCAATCGCCCTTTGAAACAGGGCATGATCAAAATCCCACCGCATCGTCAGATGGGCCGGGGGCGCGTCTGACATGTCGGCCAGATGCTCAGTCTCCATGAAGAATTGAAACCTGTCGCGGGTTTGGAAAAGCTGGTCGTCGATCTCTTGATCAAACACGTCCCGCAGGTGGTTTGCGCACCGTCCGGTGATCAATCCGCCACATAGCTTTTCACGGGGAAAGCGCGCCTTGTCGATCAAGGCCACGCGCGCCCCTCGGGCCAGCGCTGTGACCGCAGCGGCCGATCCTGCCGGACCTGCGCCGATCACCACAATGTCGACATGTGTTGTGGATGTCTCGCCCATGCGCCGCAATCTAGTGCGTTTGGGCGACAAAGGTGAGTCACAAGTTATACAGTGGCTTGTGGACACGCACTGCCCTGCTTTTGGGGTGATGCGCTACAGGATCTGACGGATCAGATCAGGACTGACCTTCGCGCCCGTATATGGCTAGATCCAGCAATAGCGGCAATAGCGCCACCGCGTAGCATGTCGCGAAAAACACGGCTGTGCCACCGACCCAGCCGATGCCCGTCAGCATCATGGTCAAAAAGCCCGCGACAAGGCCGCACAGGGCGGCAAATATGAAAAGAAAGAGTGCCATCGGTGATGTGTCCTTTAACCTGTGATCACATGCGCAGAGATCAAAGCGCGGCCCAATCTGTGATCGGACGGGGCTTTGGCGATTGCGACCCTGGCCTTGGATTTTGACCAGTCTGCTTATCATCGTCTTTCGCATGCGCACGTTGCATTGTGTTCGCCTCCTTGTGGGTATCAGATGGAGAGGGGCTGCACGGGACGCCACCCCTGATCGGGCGGTTGTGATCCCCCGTGAGGCGGCTCTCACAGCTTGGTGAACGGGTCTTGTGGTGGCCGCGGGCTGCGGCTCAGATCATGGCCCAATCGGTAAATTGATAGGGACGGGGCCTCTTAAACCCGGGATTATAACGCGGACCGATCCATCTTTGCGTGTTTCTCAATGGCATAACTGCTCTCCTTGCCCGGAGAGTGTCCGTGCGAAATGGGTCAGAATTGGCGCGGAGGTGGGGAGATGGTGTGCCGATTTGGGGACTGGTTATGGTGAGTTTACAGTCTGACAGCTGGCTGTAGGGCGAGATTTAGTCCCGTTTTGGTGGGTTGAAATTCATCCTATGTATTCTGATTGCTAAGTTTTTCCTTTAGGGTTGCTAGCCCAGCAAATGGTCCGTCAATTCGTTTTGGTTTGGTGGTCCTCCCCCACAGAAGTGGTCCACCGCTATGTTTAGTAAAACGGAGGAAACACATGGCAAACAAGCGATCCAAACCCGAAGAGATTGTCACGAAGTTGCGACGGGTTGAGGTTCTGGCGGGGCAAGGTATGCCGCGTT
>JBCCDT010000160.1:0-6404 GCA_039030635.1 Pseudomonadota bacterium | reverse complement strand
CGGCGATTCTGACGGACTATCACATTCCGATGCTGAAGGTGGATGGCGACAGCGTTGACTGGGCCTCTGGCGATGGCTGTGGTGCGTACAAACTGAAGAGCATCGACTTTGGTGTTCAGGCCACATTCGAGCGCAATGAAAACCACTGGCGTGACGATGTGGGCTTCTTCGACAGCATCGAGATGATCGCGCTCATCGACCTCAACGCACGGACGACCGCTCTGGTTTCCGGCGATGTGGACGTGATCGACCGTCTTGACCTGAAGACCGTGGGTCTGCTGGCACGCAATGCCGGTGTGAACGTGAAATCCGTATCGGGCAACGCGCATTACACCATTCCGATGGACACCCGTAAGGGCCCGTTCGACGACAACAATGTGCGTCAGGCGCTCAAGTACGGCATCAACCGCGAAGAGCTGGTTGAGAAGATCCTCTTCGGCTACGGCTCCGTCGGCAACGACCACCCGATTGGTCAGGGCCAACTTTATTACAACACCGAGCTGGAGCAGAAGACCTACGATCCGGACAAGGCGAAGTTCTTCCTCAAGGAAGCAGGACTCGACAGTCTGGCGATTGATCTCAGCTCCTCTGACGCGGCCTTTGGTGGCGCGGTGGATGCGGCGATCCTGTATCAAGCGTCTGCCAAGTCCGGCGGCATTGAGCTCAACGTCATCCGGGAGCCCAATGATGGCTACTGGTCCGACGTGTGGATGAAGAAGGGCATGGTGTTCTCTTACTGGGCGGGTCGTCCGGTGGAAGACCAGATGTTCGCCACCGCCTACAAGTGCGGCGCATCCTGGAACGAAAGCTACTGGTGCGATGAGAAGTTCGACAGCCTGATGTTGGCTGCGCGTGCCGAGCTCGACACCGACAAGCGTCGTGAAATGTACTGGGAAATGCAAGCCATGTGCGCCAACGAAGGCGGCGCGGTCATCCCGATGTTCAACGACTATGTGTTCGCCATCAACGACAAGGTTGTGACGCCAGAGACCATGGCCACCAACTTTGACCTCGACGGCAGCCGTTGGGCGGAGCGCTGGTCGCTCGCATAAGCTAAAGACCCCTAACCGGGTTTTGGGAAACCCCGGCCACTGCGCCGGGGTTTTTCTTTGGGGTCGCAATTCGGCCTCAAAGCGGGGGTAGATTTGGGTGATGGGGTATCGCCGAACATTTCGAGTTGTGGCTCGGGCCAAGCGCAGGTTGAAGTCCGCGCTGGTTTGGGCGTTGGTGGCTGTTGCGCTGCTGGCGTTTTACCCCCGGATTGAACGCGCGATGGACAGTGCCAGCGCGTCGGTGCCGCAGGTCGAGGGCCTTGTGACCCATGTACGGGACGGCGACACGATTGAAGTGGGCGCGACCGCGATCCGGTTTCGCACGCTGAACTGTGCGGAGCGGGGCACCGTGGCCGGGGACCGCGCGACAGACCGCATGAGACGGCTGGCGCATGGCGCGCATGTGATTTGTGATCTGGATGGACGGCAGAGTTACGACCGAGAGATTGGATCGTGTCGGTTGCCGGATGGCCGCGATTTGGGGGCATTGATGCTTGAGAGCGGAACCTGCGCGCGTTTTCGGTAACGCCTACGGCCTTTGAAAGCTCAGCGTGACCCCATCTGCAAGCTGCGTCATCTCTAACGTGTCCGACGTGATCGTCAGCGGAAGATAACACACCTCTTCCGGTCGACCCGGTGACGTTTTCACCAGCACGAAATCCATATTGGCCGGGGCATCGTCACAGCCATCGGCAAAGCGCCAATAGAACAAATCTTCGGCCGTATCGGGGGCGTTTTCGATGATCTCTGCCCCCTCAAAACGGAGCATATGGTCAGGATCTTGATCCGACACCCATGCGCCTTGCAGGGTATCAAACTCGATCTGATGTTCCAGAGCGGAGGCCCGCACGGTGAGCGTGCTCAGCTCAATATCGATGCCGATGTCCCTTCGGTCCACAATATCGCCGGTGATTTCGACACCAGTGCCAAGTGACAACCCCGCCAGACGGTCAAGGAACGGGTCCGGCGTGGCCTTACCCCGATAAACATACCACTTCGTGCCGTCCGCGATGAAACTGCAATAGTCCAGGTCAGAGACGCGTTCGCAGGTCTGAAAAATCGCGATCTGGTCGAATGGCTTGCCCGTTGTGCCCTGAACATAACCGCTTTCAAGCGTTTCGGGGCCAAGGATGCTGCGACGGGTGAGGCGAGCGTCATCGGAGCGGCTGGGCGCGCCGGGTTTCTCGGCAAGGTCATTGTTACCACTGGCACCGATTTTGCCCGGCCCGTCCAGGCGAGCCCCGTTCGGTGGCACCAGGGTAAGTTTGAAATGGGTGGCCGTGTCGCCTGTGTCGATCAGTTTGAAACCAGCCAGCTCATAGCCCCGCGCGGCACAGCCATCCTGGCCTTCGATGGTGAAGGCGCGCGTGTGGATGCAGAATTCATACCCGTCATCTTCAAAACGCCCATCGGGCACCTCGGCGCGGTAATAATAGTAGCGGTTCAAAAGCGCGTCTTCGATCGGAGAGGCGCAATCGCCATCGTCAATGTTCCACCACCCCTCAGAGGTCCAGATGCCGTCAACCATGTGACCGATGGCGACGCTCTGTTCCTGCCCGGTCGTGTTGCAAAATTCGAGCCCAGCCAGCGCGGGACTGGCCAACATGCACAACGCTATGGCGGAGGCCGCACGCCGCACGGGTCAGTTCACCTTGCGGTAACTGATCAACGCTTCATGCCCCATCAAGATGAGGTCCATCCAGCCACCGGCCAGATTGTCGAAAAGATAGCAATATTCATCACCGTATTTCACCGAGGTTTGCACCATCACCGGCCCTGCCCCAGCGCTGTCGGGGCAATCGGGCTCAATCCGAAGCAGATAGGTGTCGGAATAGACGCCGTCATGATAGCTGTGCATCTCTGAACCAAAGATGAAGAGGCTTTCCTCTCCGCCCTCTTCGCCAGACACCCAATCGCCCTGCAACGCGCCGTTGATCCCGGCATAGGGATCTTGACCCCAAAGCGGTTCAATCTCAGTGATCGCCAGTTCGGCAATGCGTTCGCCGTAATTGATCAAGTCACCAGTGACAGCGACGGGCGTGTTGGGGGCCATGTCTTCGAACTGGCGCAGATAGTTTGCAGGCGTGGGATCATCGTAAAAGGCGTAAAAGCGCCAGCCGTTGCCCACGAAACTGCACGCCTCTAGCCCGTCGATAATATCGCAGGTCTGAAACATGAGACGGTCGGAATAGGGTTCACCATGCTGACCGCGCGTCAGACCGCTGGCCGTGGTGGGTTGGGCGCTCTGTTTCTGCCCACCATCCTGTTTCACTGCGGCTTCCACAATGGTGTGGGTGTGGTGCGTAGACGTGGCGCCCGTGTCGATCTGGGCAAAATTCGACGTGTCGAACCCGCGTGTGGCACAGTTTTCATCACCCACGATGGTGAACACATCCGATTGGGTGCAAAACGTGTAGCGTTCATCATTGTGAACACGGCCAGAGGCGCTGGCATGGAGGTAGAAGTACCGCGTCTTGAGATCACCCTTCACGGGTTCACGACACTCCCCCGCTGGGATGTTCCACCAGCCCTCAGATACCCATTGGCCATCCTCTTGATACCCGATGGCAATGGATTGCGAGGCCGCTGTTTGATTGCAAATTTCAAGGCCCGCAAAAGCCGTCCCTGGGAAAAGCGCAGCAAGGAGGCCAAGCGCCAATCGGTGTGTCATATCCATCCCCTTTTTGAACCAGCTTAGCGGGGAAAAACACCGCTGCGAAGCTTAGACTTTGGTGGCGGTGACACTGGGTGTGACCGCCTGACGTTTGAGCACCGCTTCGCGCCAACTGATAAAGCTGATGGAGGCCACGATGATGGTGCCGCCAAGGATCACCCAGATGTCGAGCGGCTCACCAAAGACCACAATGCCGAGCGTCACGGCCCAGACCAGTTGAAGGAAGGTGACAGGTTGGGTGACGGTCAGAGGGGCTGCGCGAAACGCCAGTGTCATCGTGTAATGCCCGGCGGTGGCGACAGTGGCGACGGCCATGAGGATCATCAGCTCCCACAGCGTCGGCGTGACCCAGTTGAGCGCGGCCAAGGGGGCCAAGCCGATCGTGCAAGTGATCGACAAAAGCGCCACGACCACGGCCGCGCTGCAGCGCTCAGACAGCATTTTGGCCATGAGATAGGAAGCCCCCATCAACATGGCGGTGAAAATCATGGCGAAGTGGCCTGTATCGAGTTCCCGAAAACCCGGGCGCAGGATGATCAGCGCGCCCATGAGCGCCGCCAAAACCGCCAAGATGCGCCGCGCGGCAAGCCGCTCACCCAGAAAAAGCGCCGCGCCAAGCGTGACGTAAATGGGCGAGAGGTAGTTCATCGCCGTCACATCAGCGATCGGAATGCGGGCCATGGAGTAAAACCAAAGCGTCACTGCCAAAGTATGGGCCAGCCCGCGCCAACCGAAAAGCTGCCATGTGGCGCGATCAAGCTTGGTTTGGCGCAAAGTCCCAAGAAACGGCAGCAGGAAAACGAGACCCAAAGCATAGCGCAAAAAGGCCGCCTCGGGCGCGGGAATGCGGGTGCCCAACAGTTTGACAAGGGCGGTCACGGCCACAAAGCACAGCCCGGTGATCAGCATCCAAAAGATGCCTAAAAGCGGACTTTGCGGGGTGGTGGTCATAGGTGCATTAACCGCCTAACATCCGGGAATGTCGAGGGCAATTTCTCGCGCGACCTCGCCGCAGTCCGCAACTATGGCCGCTTGTTCGACACGGGGTCATGGCGTACCAATTTGTGCGCATCGATGCGGCAAAAGGAGTTTGATGCCCATGAACACTCTGCTGTTGATCGACCTTCAAAAAGGCTTTGACGATCCCTTCTGGGGAGAGCGCAACAATCCCGATGCCGAGGTCCGCGCAAGGGATCTGTTGACCGCGTGGAGGGCAAGATCGCTGAGCGTGATCCATGTTCGACACCTCAGCACCACGCCCGGCTCACCGCTACAGGGTGAAGGCACGCAGTTCAAACCCGAGGTGATGCCCCGCGACGGCGAGTTGGTGATCGAA
This sequence comes from Pseudomonadota bacterium, assembly GCA_039030635.1. Taxonomy (GTDB): domain Bacteria; phylum Pseudomonadota; class Alphaproteobacteria; order Rhodobacterales; family Rhodobacteraceae; genus Roseovarius. The sequence continues at coordinate 1,342 of JBCCDT010000160.1, read as the reverse complement.
AAATCTGTGAACTCGGCCTTTATCGGCACGGATTTGATGGATCGTTTGACCGCCCTGGGCACTACAGACCTGACGATTTGCGGGCTGACGACGCCCCATTGCGTCTCGACCACCACGCGGATGGCCGCAAATCTGGGCTTTTCCGTGCGCCTGGCCCATGATGCCTGTGCCGCGTTTTCATGCAATGCAGATGTGAGTTTCGATGCCGGTCCCGCGCTCAGTGCGCAGGAGATTCACCGCAGCGCCTTGGCTCATCTGCACGGGGAGTTTGCACATGTCTGCCCCGCAGCCGAGGCGATCAACGCGCTTTGACATCACGGTCGGGAAAAACGGTCACTCTGCCGCAAGCTGCGCCATCACCTCATCTGAGGCTTCAAAATTGGCGGTGACGCGTTGGACGTCATCGTCGTCTTCGAGGGCTTCGATCAGGCGCATGAGTTTTTGCATGGCTTCCAGCCCCAACTCTGTTGTGGTAGAGGGTTTCCAGACAAGCTGCGTGTTCTCAGACTCGCCCAGATCAGCCTCCAGCGCGCCCGCCACATCGTTAAGGTCCGTGTCGGCGCACCAGATAATATGGCCATCTTCAGAGCTTTCGACATCTTCGGCGCCCGCCTCAATCGCGGCCATCATGACGGTATCTGCGTCGCCCACCTCAGCGGGGTAGGTCACCTCCCCCTTGCGATCAAACATGAAACCTACTGATCCCGTTTCACCCAGGTTGCCGCCGTTCTTGGTAAAGGTAGAACGCACATTCGAGGCAGTGCGGTTGCGGTTGTCGGTCATCGCCTCAACGATGATCGCGACACCGTCCGGGCCATAGCCTTCATACCGGATTTCTTCATAATCTTCACTGTCGCCGCCCGCGGCCTTTTTGATCGCGCGGTCGATGTTGTCGTTGGGCATGGATTGCGACTTGGCGCTTTTGACGGCCAGGCGCAGACGGGGGTTTTTCTCAGGATCCGGGTCGCCCATCTTGGCGGCCACGGTGATTTCCTTGCTCAACTTGGAAAACAATTTCGCCCGCACGGCATCCTGCCGACCTTTGCGGTGCTGGATATTTGCCCATTTGGAATGGCCTGCCATGGTGCGCCTCTTCTTTTGCGTATCTCAAACGGATATAAATCACCCCATGGGGCGGGTTCAATCCCGGTTTGCAGATTGTGCCCGTGCAATTGACGGGAGCCCGAGATGCCCAATATTCGCCAGACAACACCGTTTATCTTCACCCCTGGGGCTACAGCCTTCGCTACGAGGGCACTAGCCTCGTGCTGGCCTTGCGCCATCCGCCTGCCCTCACAGATGGCCTTGCGGGGGCCACGATCCTGCTAGACCCCGGCCACGG
>JBCCDT010000159.1:0-6655 GCA_039030635.1 Pseudomonadota bacterium | reverse complement strand
CCATGGTGAACGGTCTCAAACGGGGGCCGGGCTATATCGAAACCGACACCATGCTGCTGCGCTCCAAAACTGGCGAACGCCGCCGCATGACCTGTCGCCACCCGGTCTAAACCTAAAAAATCGCCCGAAGGGCCCCCCTTAACCCCGCGCCCGCAGGGCGCGCCTTGCGCCCACGCCTGAAGGGCGCCCTCTTTCCCCAGCAAACGGCGACCGGAGGGAGCGGGGAGCCGCTTTTACACACACAAGTTCTGTGCCACGCTCATCCACATGTCCCAACCCGCATTCCTCGCTGTAGAAACATCCCTCACCGCCCGCCGTTGGATCGGCCCGGGGTCCGAGGTTGACCGGCAGGCTGAGGCACTCGCCCAATCCTCAAACCTCCCCCGTGCGCTCTGCCAAACGCTGGCCCGCCTCGGCGTCGCGCCCGAGCATGTCGACAGCTACCTCGACCCCAAACTGCGCGACCTCCTCCCCGATCCCCGCGCGCTCAAGGATATGGAACTGGCCGCCGCCCGCTTCCTCGCGGCCGTCAACGCCAAATCCCCCATCGCCATCTTCGCCGATTATGACGTCGATGGCGGCAGTTCCGCCGCGCTTTTGATCGACTGGCTGCGCCAAATGGGCCTTTCCGCCACCCTCTACATTCCAGACCGCATCGACGAAGGCTACGGGCCCAACCCCACCGCCATGGCCGACCTGGCACGCGCGCACAACCTTATCATCTGCGTTGATTGCGGCACGCTCAGCCATGACGCCATCGCCGCCGCCACAGGCACCGATGTCATCATCCTCGACCACCACCTGGGCGGCGAAACACTGCCCCCGGCCCACTCCACCGTGAACCCCAACCGCCAGGACGAATCGGGCGATCTTGGCCATCTCTGCGCCGCCGCCGTCGTCTTCCTCATGCTGGTCGAGGCAGGCCGTCAGATGCGCGAGGCCGGTCAAAAAGGCCCCAATCTCATGGCGATGCTCGACCTTGTGGCCCTCGCAACAGTCGCCGACGTCGCCCCCCTCAAAGGCGTCAACCGCGCCTTCGTCCGCCAAGGACTGCGTGTCATGTCCGAACGACAGCGCCCCGGCCTCACCGCGCTCTCAGACGTGGCCCGCCTCGACACCGCGCCCACCTCTTATCACCTTGGTTTCGTCCTTGGCCCCCGCGTCAACGCAGGCGGGCGCATCGGCAAGGCCGACCTTGGCGCGCGCCTTCTGGCCACCACCGATCCCCATGAGGCCGCCGCCCTGTCCGAGCGCCTGGATCAACTCAACACCGAACGCCGCGACATTGAGGCCGCCGTGCGCGACGCCGCCCTCGCCCAAGCCGAGGAACGCGGCCTTGATTCCCCGCTCATCTGGGCCGCCGCCGATGGCTGGCACCCGGGTGTCGTCGGCATTGTCGCCAGCCGCCTCAAGGAACGCACCAACCGCCCCGCCGTGGTCATTGGCTTTGATGGCGACGCGGGCAAAGGCTCTGGCCGTTCCATCTCAGGCGTCGATCTGGGCGCTTCCATCCAACGCCTCGCCTCTGAGGGCTTGCTGACCAAAGGCGGCGGCCACCGCATGGCCGCCGGGCTCAGCCTCACCCGCGATCAGTTGGAACCCGCCATGGCGCGCCTCTCAGATCTGTTGGCCAAACAAGGCGCAGGCGAGGCCGGCCCCGCAGATCTCAAACTTGATGGTCTTATGATGCCCGGTGCCGCCACCCCCGACCTTGTCACCCAGATCGAGGCGGCTGGCCCCTTTGGCGCGGGCGCTCCCGGGCCCCGCTATGCCTTCCCCGATATGGCGATCAGCTTTGCCAAACGCGTGGGCGACGCGCATCTCAAACTGCGTTTTGGCGACGGAACCGGTCCGCAACTCGATGCCATCGCCTTCGGTGCCTTCGACGGCCCGCCAGAAAGTACACTGGGCCCGCGCCTCCTTGACCACGGCGGCGCGCGGTTCCACCTCGCAGGCAAACTCGACATCAACACTTGGGGCGGTCGGCAATCAGTGCAATTGCGCCTTGAGGATGCCAGCCCCGCCTGAAACGCAAATTGCTTCAAAAACCCCCTTGCGCCCGCGCGGGCTTTTTCATAATCAGCGAGTCTAGACCACATCATGGTCGCGTGGCCCGTTCGTCTATCGGTTAGGACGCCAGGTTTTCAACCTGGAAAGAGGGGTTCGATTCCCCTACGGGCTGCCACCGATCCGCAAGACTTACCCATTCAAATCGTTTCAAGGCCGCCGCCGTTCAGAGCGGTGTTTGTTTCGCGCAATCCGTCATGGTTATTGTTTTGCTCATGACCGGCGCTGGCAGGTGGCGGGCGCTGCGAAACCCTTCTTGATCACGACCGCCGCCAGATCTGTCTCAATGAGGTTAAAAGCGCCCGATCTTTGGCCCGGATTTTTGACCGTTAGCCCAGCGTTGCCTTTCATGGGCGGCAGGTTTCTTTTCCTTTGGGAAACGAAGGCCTTTGACAGTTTCGCCGAATCCGTTATGCGTAAATCAACTTCGGTCTGAACGGTTCGCCGTTTGGATAATAGGGAACACGGTGCGGTGTAGCCAACAGGCGCCAAACCCGTGACTGCCCCCGCAACTGTAGGCGGAGAGCGAAGCCGGACAAACGTCACTGCCGTTGCCAAGCACGGTGGGAAGACCCGGCCAAGCATCGACCCGCAAGTCAGGAGACCTGCCGAAGTGATCACCCTGTCCGGACGCGGGGCGCGTTCCAGACAACGGACATTCCGTCGTGGTGACATTTCGTCGTCGGCGGGGGTCATCCCTTCACCGGCATGTCACGTATCAGACGCGCATGCGCGCGTTCGGAGGGGGGTACACCTCATGAAGACCCATCGTTTGGCCGCTTTGGCCATGTCCACCATTCTTGCCGCTCAACCGGTCCTGTCACAGGACAGTTTGGACCTAGGAACACTGATCCTGTCAGGCGGCCTGACCCCGATTGAAGAGCAGCGCTATGGCCGCTCTGCAACGGTCGTCACCGCAGATGAGATTGAAACCAGCGGTGCCCAGTACATCACCGATGTTCTGCGCCGCGTCCCCGGCGTGGCCGTATCACGCAGCGGCTCTTTCGGGGGATTTACGCAGGTTCGGATCAGAGGCAATGAAGGCAACCATACCCTTGTTCTAATCGACGGTGTTGAGGCCGCCACGACGGGCAACGAGTTTGACTTCGGCGGTCTTCTGGCCGCGGATATCGAACGCATTGAGGTGCTGCGCGGCCCACAGTCTTCGCTTTACGGGTCCAATGCGATTGGTGGCGTGATTTCTATCACGACCAAACGGGCGACAGAGCCTGGCGTGTCTGGACGCTTTTCCAGCGAAGTTGGGACTGATGGCACTGTGGCGTCCAGCGTGGCGCTTGGTGCCAAAGGTGCGCGCGGCGATATCAACCTGTCATTCACCAGAAACAAAACCGATGGGTTTGATATCTCCGGCACGAATGGGGAAGACGATGGCGATTTGAACCTTACCTATAATCTGAATGGCCGTTACGCGCTGACCGATACGATCACCATTGGCGGCACCCTGCGCCATGTGAATCGCGACTCTGATGTGGACGGATCGAACATCACACTCGGCTCTCCGGCAGCGGTGAACGACGATGCTTCATTCAACAAAGAAAAAGAGACCTTCGTCTCCGTGTTTGCGGAGGTTTCGACCTTTGGCGGGCGCCTTCAAAACCGGATTGATTATTCCTACTACGAGCAAACGGCACGGTCCTTCACCGTGGCCTTCGCGCCTTTCCCTGGGGGTGGGAATTTCAACACCAAAGAAGAGCGCAACAAGTTTGCATACAGAGGCACGCTTGCATTGGACTCGAGCGATGTGGACACGGCCAACCACCTGCTGACGGGCGCATTTGAATATGAGGATGAAAGTTTTCAGGTCACATCCGGCACGCTCAATAGGTCCCGCGAACAGCTGTCTTACATCCTGGAATATCAGGGCAGCATTACACCATCCTTCGACGTGCAGGCCAGTGTCCGGTTCGATGACAACGACGCGTTTGATGACTTCTTTACCTACGCGCTTGGGATGTCATACACCCTGCCAAATCAGACCACGCGGTTCCATGGCTCCTACGGCACGGGTGTGCAAAACCCCAGCTTCTTTGACCAGTTTGGTTTCGCGGGGACGTTTGTAGGCAACCCAAATCTTCAACCCGAACAGAGCGAAGGTTGGGACATTGGCGTGGAACAGCAGTTCTGGGATGGCCGTGGCGTCATCGACGTCACATATTTCCGGCAGGACGTGAAAGACTTCATCGGTTCTGCGCTGGGTGTGATCACCCCAGGTCTGACATCACCGATCAACTTGGTGGGTACGGCGGAACGCTCTGGCGTAGAAGTGGCGGGAACGCTTGAACTGGACAACGGTCTCAGCTTTGGATTGGCCTATACGTATCTCGATGCAAAAATAGCTGGTGGTGCGCGGGTTGAAACTCGCCGTCCGGAAAACGAACTGTCGCTTCAAATCGGGTATCAATTGCCAAACCAAAAGACACGAGTGAATGCAGAACTTCAGTACGTGGATGACTTGTTTGATCAGGATTTCTCGCCCGCAGGCGGAGCCGCACTGGTGCAATTGCAGGATTACACGCTGGTCAACCTTGGTATATCGCACGACGTTACCGACACGGTTCAAGTCACCGCCCACATCCACAATGCGCTGGATGAAAACTACCAAGAAGTGTCAGGCTTTGCCACGCAAGGACGCACGGCCTTCGTTGGTGTTCAGGCCAAGTTCTAAAACTATGAAAGCGTTGACAAAATGCCTTGGTGTTTTGTTTGCGCTTCTGTCCCCGGCTGCGCAGGCCGGGGACACGCCCCCGCAAAATGTCGTCTCCATGAACCTCTGCACCGATCAGCTGGCCATGATGTTGGCCGGGCCGGGGCAGTTAGAATCTGTGTCTTACATAGCCGCTGACCCGCGCGCCTCTGCGATGGTGGAGGAGGCGCGGGCCTTCGAAATCAACCACGGGCTGGCGGAAGAGATATACCTCATGCAGCCCGATTTGGTCATCGCAGGCGCGTTTTCCACGCGGGCGACGGTGGCGATGCTCAGGCGTTTGGATATCCCCGTCGTGGTGTTTGAACCCGCCTCTTCGCTGTCCGATGTGCGGGACCGGATTTTGCAAATGGGCGAGGTCTTGCATCGCACGCCTGAGGCGGAGGCGATGGTTGCGGATTTTGACGCGCGGCTTTCCCGGCTTCGGGCAGAGGTCGAGGAACGCCCGCGCGCTGTGCTTTACTATGCCAATGGCTACACGTCTGGCCCGCAAACGCTTGCGGGGCAAATTCTGACTATGGCGGGGTTTGACAATGCCGCAGAAGATCATGGCTACAGCTCCGGCACCCGGATGCCGCTGGAAGTGCTGGCCGTGACAAACCCAGATGTGGTCATCACCTCGCAACCCTATCCCGGCGCGTCGCGGTCTGAGGATATTCTGGCCCACCCAGTGGTCCGATCCTTGCGCGATACCAAGGGCACGGCGTCGATCACCGATCATGATTGGGTCTGCGGCACGCCCTTCGTTCTGCGCGCGATTGAGCGGCTCTCTGCGGAACGTGGCGCGATCACAGGCCGGGCCGAGTGATGCGGTTGCTTTTGGGATTGTTCGCATTGGTCATCGTGCTTTTCGTGGCATCCCTTCTGGTTGGCCCTGCGGGCGTCGGGCCGGGCGACAGCCTGGCTGCATTGATCGCGGGTGATCGTGGGCCGCTCACACTGGTGATGCGCGAAATACGTCTGCCGCGCGCATTACTGGCCGTCATGATCGGCGGCAGTCTCGGCCTCGCTGGGGCGGCAATGCAGGGGTATCTGCGCAATCCGTTGGCGGAACCGGGGATCATTGGCGTGTCCGGCTCGGCCGCATTTGGTGCGGTGCTTGCCATTCACACCGGCGCTGCAGCGGCCTTTGCTTTGGCCCTGCCGGTGGCGGCGCTGGTGGGCGCGGGGCTTGGCGTGTTGATCGTGATGGCGCTGGCTGGACCACGCGGCACGTCGCTTACCTTGATCCTGGCCGGCGTGGCCGTTTCGGCCCTGGCGGCGGCGCTCACATCGCTTGTGCTCAACCTGTCGCCGAATCCCTTTGCCGCCAATGAAATCGTGTTCTGGATGATGGGGTCACTGTCGGATCGGTCCATGACCCATGTCTGGCTGGCTCTGCCGTTCATGGCGGCAGGATGGCTATTGCTTAGTCGTTTGGGTCGGGGTCTTGATGCGCTGACCTTGGGGGAGGATGCGGCACAAGCCATGGGTATCCGCCTTCGGCACATGCGCCTTGGGCTTGTGGGTGGCGTCACCTGCGTTGTGGGCGCGGGCACGGCGGTGGCGGGTGCCATCGGCTTTGTCGGTCTTGTCGTGCCTCATATCCTTCGGCCCTTCGTGGGCGCGCACCCCTCCCGACTGCTTTGGGCGTCAGCCCTTGGCGGGGCGGCGATGCTTTTGGCGGCAGACATCGCCGTGCGCATGATCCTGCCGGACCGGGATCTGAAACTGGGCGTTGTAACCGCAATCATCGGCGCGCCGCTCTTTCTGCATTTGATCCTCAAACTGCGGCAGGAACGGATATGAACTTGCTGTCGGTGTCCAATCTGTCAGTTGCGCTGCGCGGCCGCGATGTGTTGCGCGACGTGTCATTCTCACTGG
>JBCCDT010000158.1:0-6800 GCA_039030635.1 Pseudomonadota bacterium | reverse complement strand
TGTTGACTCGTCAGTCAATAAAACGTTCAGCTGTAAAAACGTTAAAAGACAGGGAGAAGACAAATGAAAATGACAACGCTACTGGGCTCGGCGGCGCTGAGCCTCGGGCTTGCGACCGCCGCATCGGCCAGCGACCCGATCAAAATTCCGATCAATGAATGGACCGGTCAGCACGTCTCGGCGCATATCCTGGGGACATTGTTTGAAAAGGCAGGCTACACCGTGGAATACGTGACCGCCGGTGCGGTCCCGCAATTTGCCGCGATCTCGCAGGGTGAATTGCATGTGCAGCCTGAAACATGGACCAACAACGTGGGCGACATCTATCCCAAGGCTGTGGAAGCCGGCGATATCGTCGTGGTCGGTGATCTTGGCCTGCAGCCGCAAGAGGGATGGATTTATCCGCCCTATATGGAAGAGAAATGCCCGGGCCTGCCGAGCTATGAGGCGCTTTATGACTGCGCGCAGGCCTTTGCCGCCGCAGACACATTTCCCAACGGTCGCCTGATCACCTATCCGGCGGATTGGGGCACTCGGTCCAAGGATGTTGTGGAACAGATCGACATCCCTTTCGCCCCCGTCGCGGGTGGCTCTGAGGGCGCGATGATCGCCGAGATCAAGGCCGCCGTGGCCGCGGAAGAGCCCATGCTCATGATGTTCTGGCAGCCGCATTGGCTCTTTGCCGAGAATGAAATGAACTGGGTGGAATGGGATGCCGCCGAGGGCGAGTGCCAGGAAGAAAGCGGTCAGTCCAAGGGCAATGCCTGCGGTTTCCAACAGGCCGCGATCAGCAAAATCGCCTATAAGGGCTTTGCCGACAGCCATCCCGGGGCGCATGCCATCTTTGAGGCCTATTCCATTGGCAATGATGTCCAGAACGCCATGATGCTGGAGATTGACCAAAAAGGTCGTGACCTCGAAGAGGTTGTGGCCGAGTGGGTCGACGGCAATGAGGCGACATGGGGTGCTTGGGTGGAAGCCGGCAAAGCGGCCGCAAACTAAACATCTGCGCATGACCGCAGGGCGGCCCACCTGGTGCCGCCCTGCGTTTGATTTTCCCCCATACAGGCGAGCATTATGGACAACGCGCATGGCGAGGTGAAACTATCCTGCCGCAACATTTGGAAAGTCTACGCCGAGCAAAACGCGCCGTATTTCAAGTCTGACGTGGGCACCCTTGCGACACCGGAACTGTGCACCAAGATGCGCGCGGACGGGTCCATCCCCGCCGCGGCCGATGTCAGTTTTGACGTGCATGTGGGCGAGATTTTCGTGATCATGGGGCTTTCTGGATCGGGCAAATCGACGGTGGTGCGTTGCCTGTCGCGGTTGGTGGAGGCCACGCATGGGGAAATCCTTCTTGATGGGGAGGATCTGCTGAAGAAATCCGACAAGGACCTGATTGATATCCGTCGCCACAAGATGGGCATGGTGTTTCAGAACTTTGGCCTGATGCCGCATCTGAGCGTGTGGGACAACATCGCTTTTCCGCTGTCATTGCAGGGTTTGGGCAAGTCAGAACAGCATGAAAAAGTCGCCCGGGTGATTGAGCTTGTGGGCCTTGAAGGGCGCGAAACCTCCTTTCCCAGACAGCTTTCAGGCGGGCAGCAACAGCGCGTGGGTATCGCCCGTAGCCTGGCCATTGAGCCTGAACTTTGGTTTTTGGATGAGCCGTTTTCAGCGCTTGATCCGCTTATTCGGCGGCAGATGCAGGATGAATTTCTGCGCATCCAAAAGACGCTCCAGAAATCCATCGTCTTTATCACCCATGATTTTCTTGAGGCCCTGCGCATTGCCGATCGGATGATGATCATGCGCGATGGACAGGTGGTGCAGATGGGCAAACCGGCGGAGTTGATTGTCAATCCGGCCGACGACTATGTGGCAGAGTTTACCGAAGAGGTGCCGATGGTGCGGGTCTTGAAAGCGCAAGACGTGCTCGACACCAAGGCCAAGCCCGGCACGGCCATGCCCGAAAAGGACTGCGACTGTTCGGTTGAGGAATTGCTGCCTTTGCTGGCCGAAAGCAACAGCGGCGTGAAAGCGATGCGCGATGGGCAAGCTTTGGGCGTGGTGACAGCCAGCAGTGTGATCGCCGCCCACGCCGCTGAGCGCGGCTCGGACGTCGCAGTAGGGGCGCGGTGATGGCGCCTGCACAGATCCGCATGCTGTGGGTGGGGCTGATCGCGCTGACGCTTGCGATGCTGTTCATGTCAGACGCGGCCAAGTGGCTGATCGAGTACCCAGAGGCCTGGGTCGTGCCGATCACCCCGTGGCTCAACGCGGCGATGGACTGGACCGTGGCGGTGTTTGGCCCGGCGTTCAAAGCATTTTCGGCCGCAATGGACATCCCCATGAGCGCGGTGCGGGAGTTTTTGCAGTGGTTGCCCTGGTCGGTCACCTTGGTGTTGCTGACCTTTGCGGCCTATGCCGTCTCGGGCGTGTCGCTTGCCATCTTCACCTGTCTTGCTGTGCTTTACATGGTGGTCATTGGCTACTGGCCGGAATCGATGAATTCGCTGTCGCTGGTGGTCATTTCCGTGCCTATGGCCGTGGGGATCGGGTTTGCCCTTGGTGCGCTCGCCTTCTTTTCTGAGCGGGCAGAGCGGATCATCAAACCGGTGATGGATCTGCTGCAAACCGTCCCGGCCTTTGCCTATCTGCTGCCGATCCTGCTGCTCTTTGGGTTTGGGCCGGTGGTGGGGCTTATTGCCTCGATCCTCTATGCCTTCCCGCCCACGGTGCGCAACACCATGCTGGGCCTGCGCCGCGTGCCAAGTGAGGTGATCGAGGCGGGGTTGATGTCTGGGGCCACTGGGCCACAGCTTTTCTGGCGCGTGCGGGTGCCATCGGCTATGCGGCAGATCCTGCTCGGTGTGAATCAGACAACGATGGCGGCATTTTCGATGGTGATCATCGCCTCTGTGATTGGGGGCACGGCCGATATCGGGTGGGAAGTTCTGAGCACGATGCGCAAAGCCGAATTTGGTGAAAGCCTGTTGGCGGGACTTGTGATTGCGTTGATGGCGATGGTGATGGACCGGATCACGGCGGCCGCTGCCACCGCAGACCCCAAGGAGCCCATCCTGAACGAACCCGTTTGGTCACGCTATCGCATGTGGATCATCGCCGCGGGGCTGGGGGTCTTCGTGGCCTGCCTCGCCCAAGTCGCCCCCGCGCTGTCGGAATATCCCAAGGAATGGGTGATTTTCCCGGCCCAACCGATGAACGACGCCTTGGAATACACGATCACGGAGTTCCGCAGCATCATTCAAACCGCCGAGAACAGCGCGTTCTTCTTTGTTATGCTGCCGGTGAAAATCGGCTTTGATCAGTCCATCAGCCCGTTCACCTGGGGCTTTGAATTTACCCGCGAACTAAGGCTCGCCTATGCAGCGGTCGTTGCGGCTCTCGCGGTCTGGATCGCCCTCAGTCGCGGTCTGGGTTTTTCCATGACGCTGATTTTCTTTGCGACGCTTTTGTATTTCGGGCTGACCAAAATGCCGTGGCCCGCCTTGCTTGCCATGGCCGTGCTTTTGGCCTGGCAACTATCAGGGCCGAAACTGGCGCTGGGTGCGTTTCTGGGCTTTGGTTTTTTGATCATTGCCGGTGTCTGGCCGCAAACGCTTTTGTCGTTCTACTTGTGCGGTATTGCTGTGGCCTTGTCGTTTACGGTTGGCGCGATCTTGGGAACTTTGGCCTCTGAGTTTGATGGGGTGTCTGCGGTGTTGAGACCCATCAACGACACGTTGCAGACGATGCCGCTCTTTGTCCTGTTGATCCCTTTCGTGATGGTGTTCGGGGTGGGCGACTTTACGGCGCTTTTGGCGATCATGGCCTACGCCATCGTGCCCGCCGTCCGCTACACCGAGCACGGGCTGCGCTCTGTCCCGGAGCATGTCATTGAGGCCGCCACCTGCATCGGGTGTACACGGATGCAGCGGCTCTTCCGTGTGAAACTGCCACTGGCGTTGCCTGTGATGATGTTGGGGCTCAATCAGACCATCATGTACGGCATCGCCATGTTGGTGATAGCAGCGCTTGTGGGCACGAACGGTCTGGGCCAACAGGTCTATATTGGTCTGGGGGATGGCGATTTCGGCGTGGGCATCGTTGCCGGTCTTGGCATGGCGATCATCGCTATCATCGCGGACCGCCTTACCGCGGCTTGGAGCAAACGCCGGCAAGAAGAGCTTGGTTTGGAGGCCGAATAAACCATGGCACTCAGCGCATTGGACAATCAGGATTTCGGCTTTCCCGTTCCCATTGCCTACGGGCCGGGCCGTTTGGCAGAGATCGCGGATCTGTGTGCGGCTCACGCCATCACGCGCCCGCTGATTGTCACCGATCGGGGCAGTCGCGATTTGCCCTTCATCGATCGTCTGGCCGATTTGTTGTCCAAGGCTGGTTTGCCAAACGCAGTGTTCTCGGACATCTCACCGAACCCCCGCGATGATGAGATTGCAGCAGGCTGTGCGGCCTTGCGCGATGGCGATCATGATGCGGTGATCGGCATTGGCGGGGGCAGCGCGATGGATGGCGGCAAGGCGATCTGCCTCACCGCGCATTCCGGCGTCGATCTCTTTGCGTTCAACTACGATGAACCCGTGCCGGACGTATCCAAAGCGCAATTTCCCAAACTGATCACCATACCAACCACGGCTGGCACAGGCGCGGAGACCGAAAGCACGGCGATGGTGACAGACACGTCCAAAGGCATGAAATTCTGTGTCTGGCATCCCGAATTGAAACCCAGCGTTACGGTGCTTGATCCCGAATTGACGCTGGGCCTGCCGCCACATCTGACAGCCTGGACCGGGGTGGATGCCCTGACCCATGGGATCGAGGCGTATCTCGTGCCTGATTTCAACCCGCTCTGCGATGGGCTTGCGCTTGAGGCCTTGGCGCTGATTTCGGGTTCTCTGGAGCAGGCGTTCAGAACCCCGTCGGATTTGGAGGCCCGGGGACGGATGCTGATCGGATCCTGCCTTGCGGGTGTTTCCTTTCTCAAGGGGCTGGGGCATGTCCATGCGATTTCCCATATGGTTGGCGCGGAATACGACACGCAGCACGGGCTGACCAATGCCATCGTTTTGCCAGTGGTGCTGCGTTACAATTTGCCGGACTTGCCCGACAAGACGCGGGTCATGGCGGAGGCAATGGGCATGGGGGCGCTCGCACCTGATGCATTTTGCGCGCAGATTGATGGGCTATTGGATCGCTTGGACATCCCCAAAGGCCTGGCCGAGATTGGTGTGGAAATGGACAGCGCGGAGCGGCTGGCAGGAAAGGCCCTGCTGGATGCGGCCGCAGGGACCAATCCGCGCGGGTCCAGCATCGCCGAGATGCAAGAACTGATCGAGGCCGCGATCACTGGCGCGCGGTAGCGCTCGTCGCTCCCCTTTGGGTCGCGTCTCGCTCAGCTTTGCCACTTCGCGATGGCCTGGGCCACGAGATCCGGTGCTTCTTCGTGGGCCAGATGCCCCAAGCCCTTGAGTTCTTGAAACATCCCGAATGGCATCGCCTCTGCCGCGCGTTTTGATACGGCGGGTGGCACGGTTTGATCCTTGTCCCCTGCAATCAAAAGGGTCGGGGTTGTGAGCGTAAAGGTGCGCGCGGTCAGCATATCCACGTCCCATTGCGCCATCATCTGCAACGTGCTGTCCACATGCCCGCGATCTGAAAAGAGCTTGGCGTAACAGCGTAAACTCTCCTCGGGAATATCGGACCCGGTGGTGCGGATCAGGCCCCGCGCCCGCCCCATGGCGGAACCGCCCATCGTCAGCGCGACCGATGTGAACGGGTTAAGCGCCAGCATTTTGGCCATGATCGGAAAGAGCCAGCCCGCGATGCCCTCGAAAGGTTCCAGAGCCGCATTGATGCCCACAATACGCACTGGATTGTCCTGAACGCTTGCCAATTGCAGCGCCAACGCCCCCCCGGCGGAATGGCCGACAATCAGGGTCGGCTCCCAACCTTGATCCACGAGCAGGGCCTTCAGATCGAGGGCCATCATGGGCAGGCCAAGCCGCGTCTTGGTCCCGGCACGGGTGAAGCCTTGACCGGGCAGGTCCACAGCGATCACATGATGGTCCTGCGCCATCAACGGCATCAGCCCGGCCCAACTGTGCGTTGATCCGCCTGCGCCGTGGAGCATGAGGACAGTGGGCCCTTCGCCCATTTCCACCACGTGCCAGATATGGGGTTTGACCCGCACTGCGCGGGAATGCTCTTGCAGCGGCCAATCCGAGAGATCGCGCGCCCGGTCCATGCGCTACCCGGTCAGCGCGGCATCAGTTGCGGCACTGATTGCGTGCGCATCGGCGCGGGGCAGGGCGAGGTAGTCGCCCATCAGCCAACCCGCGAGGTCCCCCCCTTCGCGGCCCGGGCGCTGTGCGGTGTCAATGACAACGGATTTGAGACCCTGCATGGCCAGTGCACGGGCCATGGCCTGCGCATCGTCTCGGGCCTGCGCGCGCCCATGCGCCCCATCAAGCGCGACATTGGCGCGCCCGTCCGTGAGCAAGGCAAGTGCAGGAGAAAAGCCGCGCACCCGCCCCAGCTCTGCCAACTCAAGGGCTGTTTGCAATCCTGACGCCAACGGCGTGCCGCCCCCACCGGGCAGGCCAGCGAGCTGCTTTTTGGCTTGAACAAGCGAACGCGTCGGCGCCAGCAGCACCTCGGCCTGCTCCCCGCGAAACCCGATCAGGGCCACTTGATCGCGCTTGGCATAGGCCTGGGCCAGCATCAATTCCACGGCGCCCTTCGCCTCTGCCATGCGTGCCATTGCGGCAGAGCCT
>JBCCDT010000157.1:0-6996 GCA_039030635.1 Pseudomonadota bacterium | reverse complement strand
CTTTGTTCATGAAAACAACCATGGCCGGGATGCCAACCTGGCGGCCCAGAAGGATGTGCTCACGCGTCTGCGGCATCGGGCCGTCGGCGGCGTTCACCACCAGGATCGCGCCGTCCATCTGAGCGGCACCGGTGATCATGTTCTTCACATAGTCCGCGTGGCCGGGGCAATCCACATGCGCGTAGTGGCGACCTTCGGTTTCATACTCAACATGCGCCGTCGAGATCGTGATCCCGCGGGCTTTCTCTTCCGGCGCGCCGTCAATCTCGTCATACGCTTTGAAGTCGCCAAACTGCTTCGTGATCGCCGCCGTCAGCGTCGTCTTGCCATGGTCAACATGGCCGATCGTGCCAATGTTCACATGCGGTTTCGAACGGTCAAACTTTTCCTTCGCCATATCTCAGAGCGCCCTTTGTTTTGCGGGCCTTTCGCGGCCCAATATCTACACTGCGGGGGCATCTATTGGGTTCAGACGCGGAAATCAAGCGGTTCCGTGGATTGAGGGCACAACATAGTCTTTTGCGCCACCCGCCCCGGACTTGATCCGGGGCCTCGTGGTTTGGGAGGCTGAGGCCCTCCCGGCTCAAGGCCGGGACAGGCTATTGGATCACGTCCGGGGCGGTTTATCTATGTGCTCGGCGTTGGTGCGTCCTCTGAGGCTGGCGCATCCTCTTCCACCTCGGCGGTTGGGGCTGTGAGGCCCGGTTGGAAGCGAGGTGTGCTTTTGTCCTTGGCGGGCACGCCATCGGCCTCGAACCAGCCGAACTCGTTGTTTTGCTCCACCAGCCATTTTTCAATGAGCTTGGCGGCATTCACGGAGAGGTTTTCGATCTGTTGTTCTTTGGTTTGCGTCAGGCCGGAGGAGAGCGCGGTGTCGGCGGAGAGGTCTTCGACCACCGTGATCGTCTTGGGCTCTTCATTGAATTTGCGCGCCTCGGCGTCGTTCCAGGCGGTGACACTGATGATGAGCGCAGATCGCGGCGCGGCCACCACAGGCACGCCTGTGACGGCAAGGACATAGCCATCCACGCGGATGCCGAGATTGACGAACCTCGCGCCTTCATAGCGGCCAAAGCGATCATCCACGGCCTGTTCCACGGCGGCAATCCATTCGTCTTTACTGGCCTCGCGGGAGGCGGGGCCTTTGACGAGGCCCGGCGCCACGACAATGTTATGGCCCAGTTTGAAATCGCCCAGATAGACCGGACGCCCGTCAAGATCGCCCGCGCCCGCGCAGGCCGAAAGCGCCAGGGCAGACAGGCAAAACGCGAGCTTTTGCATGATCCCCCCGCCGCCCATGTCAGGTGAATGTGTTGTCGCGGGGGAAGCCGCGCGGGGCCATGCGACCGGCACTGGCGCGTTTGGCCACCCATTCGGCGAGCGCGTGTTCGGTGCGGGTGCGGCCCGCCGGATCGAGCCAGCTGAGACCCTCGGTCAGGGTGAAGGTGGTGGCATCCGAGAGCCCGCCATCCTTGTAGCGTTGCAGACGCACGCCTTTGCCGCGACCCATCTCGGGCAGTTCACTGAGCGGGAAGATCAGCACTTTGCGGTTTTCGCCGACGCAGGCCACGTGATCGCCCTCAACCGGTTTGCAGACCACGGCGCGGATGGTGTCTTTGACATTGAGCACCTGACGGCCTGTTCTGGTCTGCGCGATGGCGTCATCTTCGGCGATGACAAACCCGTCGCCTGCCGAGGAGGCCACGAGCAGCTTGCCACCGGGGCGGTGGATGAAGAGCGCGACGATCTCGGCCTCATTGGGCAGATCGACCATCAGGCGCACAGGCTCCCCCATGCCGCGCCCGCCGGGGAGGTTGGAGGCGGCGAGCGTGTAGAAGCGGCCGTTGGAACCAAAGAGCAGGACCTTATCGGTGGTCTCCGCATGGAAGGTGAAGCGGCCTTCGTCACCGTCTTTGAACTTCAACTCGCGGTCGAGGTCGATATGGCCCGACATGGCGCGGATCCAGCCCATTTTGGAGCAGACGACCGTAATCGGCTCTTTGTCGATCATCGCCTCAAGGGGCACCTCTTCGACCTCACCGGCCTCTTCGATGCGGGTGCGACGTGCGCCGCCTGCGTAGTCTTTGCCGAAGGTCTTTTTGACGTCTTTGAGTTGGTCGGAAATGGCGGTCCATTGCAGGGTTTCGTCTTCGAGAAGATCCTCAAGCCCCGCGCGTTCTTCCATCAGCTTGTCGCGTTCGTTGAGGAGTTCCATTTCCTCAAGGCGACGCAGGCTGCGCAGGCGCATGTTGAGGATGGCCTCGGTTTGCACCTCGGTCAGGCCATCGGCCTCACCCCCCGGAGCGGGGGTTTTGTAGTCGGTCTCATCCGTGGCGCGGGTGAATGTTTGCCCCCAGTTTTCGCGCATGAGCGCGGCCTTGGGATCATCATCGTAGCGGATGATATCGATCACGCGGTCGAGGTTGAGGAAAGCGATGATCAGGCCTTCGAGGACCTCCAAACGGTGATCGATCTTTTCCATCCGGTGCTCAGACCGGCGGATCAGGACCCCTCTGCGGAAATCAAGGAAAGCACGCAGCACTTCCTTCATCGAGCAGACCTTGGGGGTCACGCCGTCGATGAGGACGTTCATGTTAAGCGAAAAGCGCACTTCGAGGTCGGAATTGCGGAACATCATGCCCATGAGCACGTCGGGGGCCACGTTTTTGGAACGCGGCTCCAGGATCAGGCGGACGTCATCGGCGCTTTCATCGCGGACATCGGCGAGGATGGGGATTTTCTTGGTCTGGATCAGCTCGGCGATTTTCTCAATGAGCTTGGATTTTTGCACCTGATAAGGGATCTCAGAGACAACGATCTGCCACTGACCGCGGCCCATATCCTCCACCTCCCAGGCGCAGCGCAGACGCAGGGAGCCGCGGCCGGTGCGGTAGGCCTGCGCAATGGCGTCCGGCCCTTCGACCAGCACGCCGCCAGTGGGGAAGTCCGGGCCGGGGACATATTTCAAGAGCGTGTCATCGCGGGCATCGGGGGTTTTGATCAGATGCAGGCAGGCATCGACCAATTCCGCGATATTGTGGGGCGGGATGTTGGTGGCCATGCCGACCGCGATGCCGCTGGAGCCATTGGCGAGCAGGTTCGGGAAGGCCGCAGGCAGGACGACCGGTTCGGTCAGAGTGCCATCGTAATTGTCGCGGAAATCCACCGCATTTTCATTCAGCCCGTCAAGTAGCGCCTCGGCCACGGCGGTCATGCGCGCCTCGGTGTAGCGGGAGGCGGCGGGGTTATCGCCGTCGATATTGCCGAAATTGCCTTGCCCGTCGACGAGGGGGTAGCGCACGGCGAAATCCTGCGCCAGGCGGGCCATCGCGTCATAGATCGCGGCATCGCCGTGGGGGTGGTAATTGCCCATGACGTCGCCACTGATCTTGGCGGATTTTCTGAACCCCCCGGTGGAGCTGAGCCGCAGCTCTCGCATGGCATAGAGAATGCGGCGGTGAACCGGTTTGAGGCCGTCACGGGCATCGGGCAGCGCGCGGTGCATGATGGTGGAGAGCGCATAGGTCAGGTACCGCTCCCCAATGGCGCGGCGCAGCGGTTCTGCCACCTCTCCGGGGTCTATATTGGGGGTGTCTGCCTGATCGCTCATAGATGATGTGATAGCGGCTTTGAAAATAGGGGTAAAGCGGCATCCTTAAGCGCGACGGGGAAAGAGGGCCCGGTTTTCCCATGAAGCGCTTGGGCGAATCGTGTAAAACGGGTCTGGGGAGTTTCCGGAGGTCTGCGGGATGTGGCGGTTCGTCGTAATATGTTTGGCGTTTTTAGCTGTCGCGTTTTACGTGCTGAGCGGTGGTGCCTCTTATGAACCCGCGCCTCATTCGCTGCAGGCCCAGGCCAAATTGCCGGCTGAAGAGCGGATCAATTTCCGTGCGACCCCAGCGCCAGAGACCCCACGCCAAAGTGCCGCCGTGGTGGAACGGGTGGCGGAAACCTTTGACGATCTCAGCGCCGCCGAGGAGGAAACCGACGAACTGTCGTTGACCTTTGCCTCGGTGCGGTCGGATGCCACGGGCATTTTTGAGGCGGAAGCGACACGGCCCAAGGCGGAACTTTTGAACATGGCGCTGCCGGAGACGACGTTTCAGATTAGGTCCGAGATCGAAGAGGACAGCACGGCCATTGATGCGGCTGTCGCGGCGGCCTTGGGCGAAGTGACGTTTGACCAAAGTCAGATCCGCTGGGTGAAGGAAAACATCATTGATCTGCGCGCGGGCCCCGGGTTGACCTTTGACCGGGTGATGCAAGTGTCCAAAGGCGCGGAGGTGGCCGTGCTGGAAGATCCTGGGCACGGTTGGCTGAACGTGCAGGTTGTCGAAGGGTACGAAACGGGTTGGGTGGCCGAGTGGCTGCTGACCGAACCGGAATAGCCTCGCTTTGAGTGACAAGACCCTTTTGATCACAGGATGTTCGTCGGGCATTGGCCTCGATGCGGCGCGGGGCATGCGCGAGAGGGGATGGCGGGTGTTTGCCTCTTGCCGCAAAGAAGACGATTGCGCCCGGCTGCGCGCGGAGGGCTTTGAAAGCCCGCGCATTGATTATCAGGATGAGGCGACGGTCCATGCCGGTTTGGCCGAGGTTTTGGAGGCGACAGGCGGCACGCTGGACGCGCTCTTTAACAATGGCGCCTTTGCCAGCCCAGGCTTGGTCGAGGATATGCCCACCGAAGGGCTTCGCGCGATTTTTGAGGCGAATTTCTTTGGTTGGCACACGCTGACCCGTGCCGTCATCCCGGTGATGCGGGCGCAAGGGCATGGGCGGGTGGTGCAAAACTCATCGATCCTGGGCTTTGTCGCGCAGCCGTGGCGGGGGGCGTATGTGTCGACGAAATACGCGCTGGAAGGGCTGACCGACACGATGCGCCTTGAGATGCAGGGCACAGGGATTGAGTTCATCCTAATCGAGCCGGGTCCGGTGACATCCAAGATCCGCGAAAACGCGATGGCGCATTTTGAACGCTGGATTGATTGGGAAAGCGCCGCACGGGCCGAAGATTACAAGACGCTGATGACGCGGCTTTATGGTCATGGGGTGCCGGACCGGTTTGAATTGCCAGCTGAGGCGGTGACCAAAAAGCTGATCCATGCGTTGGAGGCGCCCCGGCCAAGGGCGCGGTACTATGTGACGACGCCCACCTATTTGGCGGGGTTGTTCAAGCGGGTGGCGTCGACGCGGGCGCTCGATTGGTTGTTGATGCGGGGGAACTGAAATCGAAGTCTTTTCAAGAATGCGGTTTTGGACAAAATTCTTCGCTTTGCGGTGCATCCACTCTATCTGACGCACTCAGGCACAGTAAGGACCCAAAACCATGCTCTCTGACCCTCTTTTCATCTTTGCCGCCTTGGCCTGCGCTGCGGTGGCTGTTGTCCTGATCATGGGGATCAGCCAGTTTGGCAAAGGCGATCTTGAGAGCTCCAAACGCTCAAACAAATTCATGAAAATGCGGATCATTGCGCAGTTCATCGCGGTCGCCGCGATCCTGCTGTTTGTTATGATCCGCGGAGATGGGGGATAACGATGGTCGTTCTCAGCAAAATCTACACCAAAACCGGGGACGCCGGGGAAACCGCGCTTGGGAATGGCGCACGGGTGGCCAAACATTCCATGCGGGTGACGGCCTATGGCACCTCTGATGAATTGAACGCCACGGTCGGCATGGCCCGGCTGAAGGCGACGGGCGAGACGGATGCGGCCCTGTCGCGCATTCAAAACGATCTGTTCGATCTGGGCGCGGATATGTGCCGCCCCGACATGGAAAAGGATGCCGAGGCCGAATACCCGCCCTTGCGCGTGGCCGCCAGCCAGGTGGAGCGGCTTGAGGCGGAGATTGACGCGATGAACAAGCATTTGGAGCCGCTGCGCAGCTTTGTCCTGCCGGGCGGGTCTGAGCTGGCCGCGGCATTGCATGTGTGCCGCACGGTGGCGCGTCGGGCGGAGCGGTTGGCGGTGGAACTCGCCACGATGGAGGCGGTGAACCCGGATGCGGTGAAGTACCTAAACCGCTTGAGCGACTGGTTTTTCGTGGCCTCGCGCATTGCCAACAACGATGGCAAGGATGATGTTCTGTGGGTGCCCGGCGCGAACCGGTAACGGGCTTTGCGACACGCGCCCCGGACTTGATGCAAGAGCCTGTCCCGGCCTTGAGCCGGGAGGGCCTCGTGGTTTGGCAGATTGAGGCCCCGGATCAGGTCCGGGGCGGGCGATTCCTGATCGGACTGCGCGCGGGATTGATCAAAACCGGCAACCATAGGTCACAAACGCGACGTCGCTGGGCCCAAACGTGACGATTTTGCGCTGTCCTCGGGTCTTATGAAACGATAGGAACGATGCAGCCAAACGCTAGGGGAGTCGCTTGCGGCGTCCCTCTCATTCCAATTGGAGATTATGCCCATGAAGGTCCTCGTACCTGTCAAACGTGTGATCGATTACAACGTGAAAGTTCGCGTCAAGGCGGACGGGTCCGGTGTCGATCTTGCCAATGTCAAAATGTCGATGAACCCTTTTGACGAAATTGCCGTCGAAGAGGCCATCCGCCTCAAGGAAGCCGGGAAGGCTGACGAGGTGGTCGCGGTGTCCATCGGTGTCAAACAATCCCAGGAAACGCTGCGCACCGCGCTGGCCATGGGCGCGGATCGTGCGATCCTCGTGGTCGCCGCCGATGACGTGCACATCGATATTGAGCCGCTGTCTGTGGCCAAGATCCTCAAGGCGATTGTCGACGAAGAGCAGCCCGGTCTGGTGATCGCGGGCAAGCAGGCGATCGACAACGATATGAACGCCACCGGTCAGATGCTGTCGGCCCTTTTGGGGTGGAGCCAGGGCACATTCGCCTCGGGCCTCGACGTGGAAGGTGACCATGCGGTCGTCACGCGCGAAGTGGATGGCGGGCTGCAGACGATCAAGGTGAAGATGCCCACGATTGTCACGGTTGACCTGCGTCTCAATGAGCCGCGCTATGCGTCGCTGCCCAACATCATG
>JBCCDT010000156.1:0-7101 GCA_039030635.1 Pseudomonadota bacterium | reverse complement strand
GCATCTGGGCGGCACCGCGGCTGTGACAACGGCAGGCGACGTGGCCATGGGCGTGGCGCTTGATGCGCCGCCCCCGGGCTACCGTCTGGCCAATCCCGATGATGCCAAATCGGCGATGGCCGCGATCCTGTCTGGCGCGGGTGTGACACTCAAGGGCGAGCCGCTCTTTGATCTCCAGGACACTGGTGGCCGGGTGGAACTCATCGTCAGCGAGACGCGAGCGGAGCCGAGCGACGAGCGGCTGATTTATCACCCGCAACGATTTGCACTGGGCGTGGGGTGTGCGCGAAGCGCGGACCCAGAGGAGATGTGGGATCACGTGCAAACGACATTGGACACCGCCAATATCGCCCCGGGCGCCATCGCTTGTGTTGCCACCATTGACCTCAAGGCCGATGAACCCGCGATGAACGTTTTGGCCCGACGTCTGGGCGTGCCCTTGCGCCTCTTCACCGCGCAAGAGTTGGAGGCTCAGACGCCCCATCTTGCGAACCCCTCAGATGTCGTTTTCGCCGAGGTGGGCTGCCACGGTGTGGCCGAGGCCGCCGCCCTTGCCATTGGTGGCGATCTCGTCGTTGAAAAAAGCAAGACGGCCAATACGACTTGCGCTCTCAGCCGATATGATGCGCTGCTGACGCACTTGGCCGGCCGCGCCCGGGGGCGTCTTTCTGTCGTGGGCATTGGGCCGGGTCAACCCAGCTGGCGCACGCCTGAGGTGAGCCGGCTTGTGGCCGATGCCGAAGAGCTGGTGGGCTACGGGCTCTATATTGATCTTCTGGGCCCGTTGGCGGCGGGCAAGGCACGCTCTGATTTCCCACTGGGCGGGGAGGAGGCCCGCTGTCGCTATGCGTTGGAACAAGCCGGACAGGGTAAGAATGTCGCGCTGATCTGTTCGGGGGATGCCGGGATCTACGCCATGGGCGCTCTGGTCTTTGAGCTGCTCGATCGGTCCGAGGCCGAGGAGGGTGTGAGCGATGCTGCGCGCCGCGCTGAGGTGATTTGCAGCCCCGGTGTGTCCGCGCTGCAAGCCGCTGCTGCCCGGGCTGGCGCGCCTTTAGGCCATGATTTTTGCACCATTTCGCTGAGTGACCTTTTGACCCCGCGCGACGATATCATTCGCCGATTGCACGCCGCGGCAGAGGGTGACTTTGTCATCGCCTTCTACAATCCCGTATCCAAAACCCGCCGCACGCTGTTGGCGGAAGCGCGTGATATCTTGCTCCAGCACCGCCCTGCGGACACGCCCGTGATGCTGGCCACCTCGCTTGGACGGCCTGAGGAACATCTGCGCTATCGCAGGCTCGATGCCCTGGAGGTGGATGAGGTGGATATGCTGACCGTGGTTCTGGTGGGCTCGTCCAATTCGCGGCTGGCACAGTTGGGCGAGGGGCCGCGCATGTTCACGCCACGTGGCTATGCGCGCAAGATCGACGGTGATCTTTCGGGGCAAAGCCGTATGAGTATTTCTGGCAAGATGAAGCAGGAGGGCAGCGCACCATGACCGTGTATTTCATCGGGGCAGGCCCCGGCGACCCGGAGCTTTTGACCAAGAAGGCCGAGCGTGTGATTGGCGAATGTCCGGTGTGCCTCTTTGCAGGGTCTTTGGTGCCTGAAGAGGTTGTGGCCTGCGCCCCGAAAAGCGCGCGGGTGATGGACACGGCGCCCATGACGCTGGATGAAACCCATGCGGAGATCGTGGCCGCTCATCAGCGTGGTGAGAGCGTGGCAAGGGTGCATTCGGGCGATCCATCGCTCTATGGTGCCATTGCCGAACAGATCCGACGGCTGCGTGCGGACGGGATCGACTATCAGATCATTCCCGGTGTGCCCGCCTACGCGGCGGCGGCGGCGGCGCTGGGTCAGGAATTGACCATCCCTGAGATCGGTCAATCCATCGTGCTCACCCGCGTATCGATGAAGTCCACCTCGATGCCACCCGGTGAAACGCTGGAAAACTTTGCCCGCACCGGTGCCACGCTCGCCATTCATCTGGGCATCCGCAACCTGCGCGCCATTGAGCGGGAGTTGACGCCGTATTATGGCGCGGATTGTCCTGTTGTTGTGGGTTACCGCGTGGGCTGGCCCGATCAGATGTTCATTCGTGGCACGCTCAGCGACATCCGTGAGAAGGTGCGCGCGGAGAAGCTGACCCGCACAGCGCTTATTCTGGTGGGGCCGGTGCTGGGGCAAATTGCGGATTTCAAAGACAGCGCGCTTTACGATCCCGCGATGGAACATGTGCTGCGCCCGAAAGCCACGGCGGATTAAATTCTTCGATTTTCGTAAAATTTTAATGTGACGGCGCTACAGCCAGCCCTAACTTGCGACTCAGTTACGATTTTGGAGCTGCCAGCCATGTCGACCTATCTGCCACCCGATGTTCAAGCTGGGCTGGACGCTGCCCGCAAGAAGGCCTTGCGCGACAATCATCGTTTGCGCGTTCAGGCGGGTGAGCGGATGTATCGCGTTCTCCATGCCTGGGAAAATGGCTTCTCTCTTGAGCTGGGCGATGATGACACCCTACGGGGGCGTGTGGATCTCTATGACGGCGCGCGGCATCTGTCGCAGTGTCTCATTGTGGCCTCAGAAGAAGATGGCGATATCATGCGATTTGAATACAAACGCATGACCGAGGCGAGCGACACCCAACCGCTCGATTTCGTGCGCGCGGAGGATGCGCCGGTGGCGCTGATCGGCAGCTCCTAAGGCCAGATCACCACTTCCGTTCCCACCTCAGCAATGCGCCACAGCTCTTCCATCTCTTGATTGGTGAGGGCGATGCAGCCTTCCGTCCAATCGCCACGATGTACGATCGCGGACCCGTTGGGTTGCCCATGGATAAAGATATCCCCGCCCGGCGACACGCCATGGGCGGCGGCTTTCAACTGATCCAGAGGGCGCGGGTAATTGATGCCCAAGGAGAGATGAAACGCGCTTTGCGGGTTGCGCCGGTCAATCCAATAGCGGCCTTCGGGCGTGCGCCCGTCGCCTTCCTTGGTCTTGTGACCTTCGGGGGAAAACCCAAGCGCGATGTCATAGCTGCGCAGGGCCACGCCGTCACGATAGACGGTCAATCGACGTTCAGACTTGTCAATCTCAATCAGGTCGATCTTTTCCGTGAGCGGCGGCAGCGGCAGCGGTGGCACATCCGGCGGGATGCGGTGCCAGGCCGCAAGGGCCAGCACCGAAAACACCAAAAAGCCGAGCGCGCGTATCATTGCAAATCCGCAAATGCCTCCTGCAGACGGCTCACCGCCTCTTCCACCCGGCAGCGGGAGGTGCCCACGTTGAACCGCAAGAAGGTCTCGCCGCCCGTGCCAAACTCCTGCCCGATAGAGGGCGCGATGCGGGCGTCGATTTTGACACGGCGGGTCACCTCATCCATCTCCATGCCGGTGTTGGCGAAATCGACCCAGGTCAAATAGGTCGATTGCATTGGCATGGCCTGAAGCCCGGGGATCTGATTGATGCCCTCCAAAAACACGCGGGCGTTTTCTTCGAGATATTCCACGAGGTCATCGACCCACGCCGCGCCGGCCGGGCAATAGGCCGCCTCTGTCAGGGCGACACCAAAGAGATTGGGCTGCGTCTGATGCGAATAGAGGTGATGGCGAAATGCCTTGCGCTTGGCCGCGTCAGGGATCGTGACAGTGCCAAGCCGCGCGCCTGCGATGTTGAATGTTTTGGATGCGGCTGTGAGCACGAATGTCCGATGCGCGGCCTCGGGCGCTGCAACAAGGAAGGGCGTGAAGGTTTGCCCTTTGAAGATGAGATCATGATGGATTTCGTCCGACATCATCAGCAGGTCATGCGCCTCACAGAACGCGGCCAGCTGGCGCAGTTCATCCGCGGTCCAGATCCGCCCGGCGGGATTGTGCGGGGAGGAGATGATCATCGCCTTCTCACGGCCCGTGAGCCCGGACTCCAGCGCCTCAAAATCGATGTGATACACGCCATCGCGGATCACCAGCGGGCTTTCGTGCACCACGCGGCCCGCCAGATTAATCTTGTTGGTGAACTCGTGATAGACCGGCGTGAAGATGACGACTTCGTCGCCCGGATCGGTGAAGGTCTCCAACAGCGCGGCGATGGCATGGCCCAAACCGCCCGTGCTGCACATCCACTCGGGATCGGCGTCCCATCCATGACGGTTTTTCATCCACCACGCCACTTGTGCGTTCATCGCGGCGTCGCCTGCGAAATACCCGTAATTGGCCTGATCCATCAGCCGCTGCACCGCGTCTTGCAAAAACGCAGGCGCGCGGAAATCCATGTCGGCCACCCACATGGCCAGCGCATCCTCAGCCGTCACACCTGTGAACCGCTCAAGCCCGTCCCATTTGCTGGAATTGGTGCCGCGCCGGTCAATGCGTTCGTCAAACATGGGGGCGTCCTTTCTGCTCCGTTGCGTCATAGCTAATGGATTGCGTCGGCGCTGCAAGAGGCGTTGCACGCGCCCGCGCGCTGGCATACATCTTGGGGCATGCTAATGCCCATTCTCATCCATCCTGATCCTCGCCTCAAGAAGGTGAGCGAAGATGTGAACGACATCAGCGATGAGTTGCGCGTGCTGGCCGACAATATGCTTGAAACGATGTATGACGCGCCGGGCATTGGCCTTGCTGCGCCGCAGATCGGGGTGCTGAGCCGGCTCATCGTGCTCGATTGCGCCAAGGATGAGAACAAAGATCCGCGCCCGCTGGTGATGTTTAACCCGCGCGTGGTGGCGGGGTCGGATGAGACGAATGTCTATGAGGAAGGCTGCCTGTCGATCCCCGATCAATTTGCTGATGTGACCCGGCCCAAAGTGGTGGATGTCACGTGGATGGATCGCGACGGCAATGAACAGAAAGAGACCTTCGATGGTCTCTGGGCCACTTGCGTGCAGCATGAGATCGACCATCTCGATGGCAAGCTTTTCATTGACTATCTGGGCCCGATCAAGCGGCAGATGATCACCCGCAAAATGCAAAAACTCAAGCGCGAGAAGGCGCGGGTTTAACGCGATGGCGCCGCGGCTTTGCCTGCCTTGGCCGGATCCGCGCCTGCGCACGCCCGCCGACCTCGTGACCGAGATCACGGATGAGATCCGTGCGATCTGGAACGATATGATCGACACGATGGAGGCGATGCCCGGTGTGGGCCTTGGGGCCAATCAGATCGGCGTGTTGAAGGCGCTTGCGGTGGTCGATGCCAGTGATACGCGCGGTCAGGCCGTACGGCTGGCAAACCCCGAGGTGATCGCGGCCAGTGACGATCTGCGCACTCATGACGAAGGCAGCCCGAACCTGCCCGGTGTGTCGGCCAAGTTGAAACGCCCGCGTGTGGTGACGGTGCGCTATATGGATGAAACGGGTGCCGTTGTAGAGCGCGAGTTTGCCGATCTCTGGTCCACGTCTGTGCAGCACCAGATCGATCACCTGGCGGGGCGCATGTATTTTGATCGCCTCAGCAAAGTGAAACGCGACATGCTCTTGCGCAAAGCCCAGAAGGCGGCGCGCTGATGCGGGTGGTGTTCATGGGCACGCCCGAGTTCTCGGTGCCGGTGCTGGACGCGTTGGTGGAGGCCGGTCATGAGATCGCTGCCGTCTTTTGCCAACCGCCCCGCCCGGCGGGCCGGGGTAAGAAAGACCGACCCACGCCCGTTCACGCGCGCGCCGAGGCATTGGGCTTTGAAGTGCGCACGCCGGTGTCGCTCAAAGGCGAACAGGATGCCTTTGCCGCGCTCAACGCCGATATTGCCGTGGTCGTGGCCTATGGGCTGATCCTGCCGCAGGCCATTCTGG
The DNA here is from genome assembly GCA_039030635.1 of Pseudomonadota bacterium. Classification (GTDB taxonomy): domain Bacteria; phylum Pseudomonadota; class Alphaproteobacteria; order Rhodobacterales; family Rhodobacteraceae; genus Roseovarius. Next base: position 1,315 of record JBCCDT010000156.1, on the reverse strand, counting down.
ACGCGCCGCACCATGGGTGCCTCAATATCCATGCCTCCTTGCTGCCACGCTGGCGCGGCGCGGCGCCAATTCATCGTGCTATCATGGCAGGCGATGCTGAGACGGGCGTGTGCATTATGCAAATGGAGGCCGGGCTCGACACCGGCCCTGTCCTGTTGCGGCAAGCCACGGAGATCGGCCCTGAAGAGACCACCGGTGCCCTGCATGACAGGCTGTCCTTGATGGGCGCACACCTGATCGTAGAGGCATTGGCCCGTCACGGATCGCTCCTGCTGGAGCCGCAGCCCGACACTGGCGTGACCTATGCCGAAAAAATCGACAAGGTCGAGGCGCGGTTGGACTGGACAGAGCCCGGCGCACGCGTTGATCGGAAAATCCGAGGCCTGTCGCCCTTTCCGGGGGCTTGGGCAGAGGTCGCGGGTCAGCGCCTCAAGTTCCTCGCTTCGCGCATGGCAGACGGCAGCGGCGCGCCGGGTGAGGTTTTGGATGATCACCTGACCATCGCCTGCGGATCCGGCGCGGTCGAGGTTTTGCGCTTGCAACGGGCGGGCAAGGGGCCGCAGGATCGTGATGAATTTCTGCGCGGCATGCCATTGCCACCCGGCACGCGGCTTTGAAAAGGACGGGCCATGTTTCTACAGCTTTTCGGAACGGTCGTGATTGCGGGCATCGTGGGCTATGCCAGCGAACGGTCGGGCTTCACCCATAACGGCTACATTCAATCCATCATCATTTGCGTGGGCGGGGCGTTTTTGTTTTATTTCGTGCGCATCATGTTCGGGATCGGCTTTGGCGCGCCTGGCTTTGATGCGATCTTGTCCTCGGTGGGTGCACTGATCATCGTGCCGACCCATTGGCGCGGCCGAAAATAGGTTTTATGCGCGCCGCGCGGAGGTATTTTTAACAAGAAAGAAACCAAAGGCTGCCGCTTCTTTCTTGTCAAAAATACCTAAATCCTGAGCTTTCAACCGCCACCTGATTTAAACGGTTTCATGCCTGAACGGGCCAGCGCGTCGGCGCGTTCGTTTTCGGGATGGCCTGCATGGCCTTTGACCCATTGCCAGTCAACCTGGTGGCGCGCCTGCGCCTCATCGAGCCGCTGCCACAGGTCCGCGTTCTTCACCGGCTTCTTGGCTGACGTTTTCCAGCCGTTTTTCTTCCACCCATGAATCCAGCCGGTGACACCGTTTTTGACGTAGACGGAATCTGTGACGACCGTGATCGTACTCGCAGTCTTGAGCGCCTCGAGCGCGTTGATCGCCGCCAAGAGCTCCATCCGGTTGTTGGTGGTGTCGGCCTCTCCGCCAGACAATTC
>JBCCDT010000155.1:0-7447 GCA_039030635.1 Pseudomonadota bacterium | reverse complement strand
CTTGCCTTTGACGATCATCATCGGGTCGCGGGGCATCACAGTTGGGTTTTTGAAATGCAGGTGGTGGCCGCGTTCGGCGATGAGAGGCACCTTGAGACCCAGCTTTTGCATCAGCGGTTTGGACCATATGCCCGCCGCCAGAACGGCGCGATCGCAGGGGAATGGGCACTCGTTGGTGAGGACGGAAGTGATGCGACCGTTCTCAAGGGTGATGTCCTGTACATCGGCCCGCAGATAGCGCCCGCCTTCGTCCTCCAGAACGGCGGAGAGATCGGCCATATAGCCAACGGGATCAAGGATGTGGCCGTGATCCTTGAGCCGGGCGATCAGTTGGCAGGCGGGTGAGAGGATCGGCTCAGCCTCTTGCACGGCAGGGCCTTCGATCAGCTCTGGGTGTTGATCATAGGTGGCACGCAGGCCCCAATCACGGGCATCTGCATCAAACGCCACGCGGTTGGGGTAGACAAAGGACATCGCGCTTTGGGCGATGCGCGCCTCGGCGCGGGTGCCGCGGGTGAGCGCGCGGTGTTGGTCGAGGCTGTCGGTGACGATCTCCGCCACGCCGCCGGACATGTGAGTAAGCTTGTCCTCAGTGGCGTTGCGCAGGAATTGCCAGAGCCACGGGGTGAGGCTGGGCAAGGCCGACCATTGCAAAAACAGCGGAGATTTGGGGTTCAGAAGGTATTTGAGCGCGGTTTTGGGCAGGTCGGGTGTGTTGACCGGGATCACAGCCCAGCCCGCCAGCAACCCCGCATTGCCATAGGACGCGCCCGCGCCGGGATGATCGCGATCAATCAGGGTCACGCTATGGCCTGCGCGGCGCAGCCAGATGGCAGAAGAGAGCCCGCAAATGCCCGCGCCAATGACGATGATGTTGAGCGGGTGGGTCATGACAGGCCGTGAGTATTTTTGGAAAGATGAAGCGGGGTCAGGGCGTGAAAGCGGCGCTGAGAGCGATGTGGACCATATCGGCAAAGCTGGTTTCGCGATCTTTTGAGGGCAGCGCCTCTTCGGTCAGAAGGTGGTCCGAGACAGTGAGGACCGACAGCGCGCGGGCCTGATGGCGGGCGGCGAGGGTGTAAAGCTCTGCCGTTTCCATCTCAACAGCGAGGCAGCCATGGCGGGTGAGTTGGTCGTTGAGATCGGGGCGTTCGTCATAGAATGTGTCGGTGGAATAGATGCCGCCGATATGGGGCGTGAGACCGCGGGCGCGGGCCGCGTCATCGGCGGCGCGCAGAAGGGCGAAATCGGCGACTGGGGCGAAATTGACCTCTTTGAACATGGCAGATGAGGGCGTTGAGATGCTGCTGGCGGTCTGAGCGAGGATGATATCGCGCAAGGCCACATGGGGCTGCATCGCGCCGGTGGAGCCGATGCGGATCAGGGTTTTGGCCCCAAAATCGCGGATCAATTCATTCACGTAAATCGACAGGGTGGGCATGCCCATGCCGGAGCCGTGGATGGTAACGCGGTGGCCCTGCCATGTGCCGGTGAAACCCAGCATGCCGCGGGTGGCATTGACCTGCACTGCGCCGTCCAGAAACGTCTCAGCCGCCCATTTGGCGCGCATCGGGTCGCCGGGCATGAGAACGGTCTCGGCAATGTCGCCGGGGGCCGCGTTGATGTGGATGCTCATGGAAGGTCGGCGCGGCTGTATTTCACAAAGCCCGTGACCTTGCCCACGCGGTCATAGAGCTGTCGCGCGGTGGTGTTGAGTTCCTGGGTGAGCCAATAAACGCTTGGCCGGCCCGCGGCCTCAGCCACCTCATAGACCGCCTCAACCAGTTTGCGCCCAATGCCCAGGCCCCGCGCCTCTGGATAGGCATAGAGATCCTGGAGGTAGCAGACCTGCTCGATCTTCCAGTTATGGGCGTGAAAAAGATAGTGCACGATGGCCACCGGTTTGCCATCCAAGACGGCGATCAGACCGCATTGATCCTTGCGGTCGGGATCACAGATGCGGGCGAAGGTCACGTCATAGATCTCTTCGGGGAGCGTGGTTTCGTAAAATTCCAGATATTTGCGCCACAACTCGGCCCATTCCGGTTTGTCTGACGCGGTGATCGGGCGAATGCAAAGTGTTTCGGACATGGGGAACCTCGCAGGCAGTCATCTTGGGGGCCTTCACAACAGTGTCACAAAATACCCCCCCTTGTCAGCGGTTTACGCATTTTTTTGCTCAGGTTTTTTGCGTGGGGATTTGCGTCTGGCCGCGCGATACCCCATGTAGGCGCAAAGACATCATGGAGATGGATCAGATGCGCTTTAGAAAATTGGCCGTGATTGCGGCGCTGTCCTTGGCTCTTTCGGGCTCCGGTCTGGCCCAGACTGCGCCCACAGAACTGCCTGAGATCAAGGCAGAGGATGTGACCGTGGGCCAGGTTGTGAGCTTTGTGAATGCGATGATCGCGGCAGAACGGGTGCGGCAGGAATATCTGGTCAAGATTGAGGCTGCCGAGACAGAAGACGAGATTCAAACCCTGGTGGCGGAGGCCGAACAAAGAGGCATCGCCGAGGTGGAGCGTGTGCGTGGGATCACACCGGCGGAATACATGGCAATTTCGCTCGCCGCGCGGGAGAGCGAAGAACTGACAGCTCGGATTGAGCGGCGGGTGGAGCAGATGAAACAGGTGCAGGGCGTTGAGGTGACGGATGGCCGAGCTGAGCGGCCTGAAGGCACCGAACCTGTTGAGTAAGTCACTTAACAGCATGGTAGCTGGGCTGCAGAATTGCATCTAAGATGTGCAGTGAACAGGATATCTGGAACGATTATCTGAGACTGTTGGAAATCGTGATGACGCGGTTCAAGTCTGACAGCGGGTATGATGCTAAAGATGACATTGATCATCTTTACAGATATGAAAATGAGCCTGCGATTGACGCCGAAATCGTGGATTTCACGGCTGGAATAACTTGCGAAATAGGCGGCTTTCCTGGCTACTACGCGGACGTTCTGTCATTGGCGAAGCGCCGCGCGACCCAGAAAGAGTTTCTTGAATACATGAACTCATGAACTGAGGTTAGGAACTCTCAAATTGTTGACCGGCCACTAATTTTATTCAGCCGCCATCGCCTCAGGATCGGCGAGCGTCACGATGTCCATCATGATGGTATTGAGCTCAAAATCCTTGGGCGTGTAGACGCGGGCGACGCCCATTTGCAGCAGGCGCTGTGCGTCATCATCGGGGATGATGCCGCCCACGATGAGGGGGATATCGCTCAGACCTTCCTCGCGCATGCGGGCAAGGAGATCCTCAACCAAAGGCAGGTGAGAGCCGGACAGGATCGACAGGCCGATCACATGGGGCTTTTCCTCAAGCGCGGCACTGACGATTTCCTCGGGCGTCAGGCGGATCCCTTCATAAGAGATCGCCATACCGCAATCACGGGCACGGAAGGCGATTTGTTCAGCGCCGTTGGAATGACCATCGAGACCCGGTTTGCCGACCAGGAAGCTGAGGCGACGACCAAGGCGGTCAGACACGGCATCGACGGCATCGCGAATGTCATCGAGCCCTTCGGTTTTATTTGACGGGCTACCGGAGACACCCGTGGGCCCGCGATATTCACCGTGGACGCGGCGCATCTCAGCGGCCCATTCACCGGTGGTGACGCCTGCGCGCGCGGCCTCAATGGAGGCGGGCATGACGTTTTTGCCCTGTTGGGCGGCATCGCGCAGGGCGGCAAGCGCGGCTTGGACCGCCGTGTCATCGCGGTCTGCGCGCCACCCATTCAGACGACCGATCTGTTCGTCTTCCACAGCCGGATCCACGACCATGATGCCTCCGTCCTCGGTTTGCAGGGGGGAGGGTTCGCCTTGGGTGTATTTGTTGACGCCCACGACGACGGTTTCGTTCTTCTCAATGCGGTTGAGGCGGTCGGCGTTGCTGTCGACCAGGCGGGATTTCATGTACTCGATTGAGCCGATCGCGCCGCCCATACCTTCGAGGTTTTTCAGCTCAGAGCGTGCGCCCTCTTTCAGTTCTTCGACTTTGCGATCCACGGCGGGGTTGCCGTCGAAAAGGTCATCGAATTCCAAGAGGTCGGTTTCAAAGGCGAGGATTTGCTGCATGCGCATCGACCATTGCTGATCCCAGGGGCGCGGCAGGCCCAGCGCCTCATTCCACGCGGGCAACTGAACAGCGCGGGCGCGGGCCTTTTTCGACAGCGTTACGGCCAGCATTTCGATCAGAATGCGGTAGACGTTATTTTCGGGCTGCTGCTCGGTGAGGCCGAGGGAGTTCACCTGCACGCCGTAGCGGAAGCGACGGTATTTGGGGTTGTCGACGCCGTAGCGCTCCTCAAGGATTTCATCCCAGAGATCGACGAAAGCGCGCATTTTGCACATCTCGGTGACGAACCGGATACCTGCGTTCACGAAGAAGGAAATGCGACCGGCGAGCGCGGGGAAATCCTCAGCCGGAACGCGGGGTTTGAGTTCATCGAGCACGGCAATGGCGGTGGCGAGCGCGAAAGCCAATTCCTGTTCGGGCGTCGCGCCGGCCTCTTGCAAATGGTAGGAACACACGTTCATCGGGTTCCATTTCGGCACATTGGTGTAGCAATATTCGGCCACGTCCCCGATCATCTTGAGCGAGGGCTTGGGCGGGCAGATATAGGTGCCGCGGCTGAGGTATTCCTTGATCAGATCGTTCTGCACGGTGCCGGTGAGCTTGGTCACATCGGCACCCTGCTCTTCGGCCACGGCGATGTAGAGCGCGAGCAGCCAGGGCGCGGTCGCGTTGATCGTCATGGAGGTGTTCATCTGTTCAAGCGGGATCTCGTCGAACAGCGTGCGCATGTCGCCCAGATGGCAGACAGGCACGCCCACCTTGCCCACTTCGCCGCGCGCCAGCACATGATCGCTGTCATACCCGGTCTGTGTGGGCAAATCGAAGGCCACGGAAAGACCGGTCTGACCTTTGGCCAGGTTGGTGCGGTAAAGCGCGTTGGAGGCTTTGGCCGTGGAATGCCCGGCATAGGTGCGAATGAGCCAGGGTCTGTCTTTCTGTGTCTCAGTCATGAGGTGCCTCGTGAATCACTGACGCGCAATTTTCTTACGTTCGGGGTTAGATAGCTGGAATAATATGAGGCGTCAATTCGCTGCATTGCGGCATTGGCCGGGTTTGCGATGGCTCAAACGGCGTGCGCGTCAGATGGTGTGAAACGCAGTTTGAGGCATCCTAGTCCTCACCATTGATCTCTGCGTGTCGGCGGGTGAATTCCTGGCGCAGGGTGCGGCGCAGGATCGCGGCCTCTTCTCTTTTTCGGGCCTCGTCGCCTTCGGGGATCAGTTTGGGCACCGCAACCGGCTTTCTGTCATCATCGACGGCCACACAGGTGAAGTAACATGAATTGGTGTGCCGCACTTTGCCGGATTGGATCTCTTCGGCTTCCACGCGGATGCCGACCTCCATCGAGCTGCGCCCAGTGGCATTGATCGAGGCCAGGAACGTGACCAACTCACCCACAAAAATCGGCTTTTTGAAAATCACCTGATCGACCGAAAGCGTGACGCAGTAGCGGCCCGAATAGCGAGAAGCGCAGGAAAACGCGACACGATCCAGAAGGTTGAGCAGCGCACCGCCATGCACATTGCCGCTGAAATTGGCCATTTCCGGCGTCATCAAGACCGTCATCTCAAGGGTGCGATTGCCACTCATCTTAGTGTCCTTACTCATAGTCTGGTTGTCTGTGACCGTATACAGATTGGACCGCGATAGAGTAGGATGATGGATCGTGTCCACCATCTTCTTTCGGTTTGAACGGGCCTACTGGGTCGGCGCGGTCCAGATCATTTTGGTGGAGCTTTTGAACCCGAAGATATGCCGGAAAGGGCCAAGATGCTCTTCACCCGCAGGTTCAAAGCCGTGGCGAAGGTAGAGGGCCTTGGCGCGCGGATTGGTGTCGATGACATCGAGGCGGACGGCAAAGAGGCCATTGTGGGTGGCATGGGTTTTGATCGCCTCAAGGAGGGCAGTGCCAACACCGTGGCCGCGCGCCGCTTCTGAGACGAAAATGCCATCCATAAGAAGTGTGCCCGGCTCGATCTGCCGCTCAAGCAGCGACAGCAGGGGCGCACGCCAAAGCGCACTGAGCCCGCCATAAACGCGCGCCAGATCACGGAACCCGCCGCCGACAAGACCGCCCTGCCCCGTCTTGAACCCGGCCAGTCCAAGGATCGTGCCATCCGCCTTGCGGGCGACTAGGGCGTAGTGCGGATTAAGAACCGAGGCGAGGAAGGTGATCGCCTTGTCATCCGGCGCGAGGATGCGCGTGAGCTTGAGCCGGAACGCCTGCCAGAAGAGATGCGCGACCTGATCGGCCTCATCGGCGGCAAAGCCCGGTGTGACGTGGATATCTGGCGCGTGGTTCATCCCCCTGATACACAGGAATTGGGAAGGGTCTACAAGGGTAACGCATGACTGCCACTGTTGAACTGCCGATCTGGCTGTTTGTTCTGATATTGGTGTTTGCGGCTGTGACCTTTGCCTCTCACTTCTTGTTTCCGTCAGTGCGCTGGTTTTTCCGCCGTCGGATGGAGCGGGTGGTGACACGGCTCAATGAACGGCTGGAGCGGCCGATTGAGCCGTTCAAGCTGGCCCGGCGCTATGACATGATCCAGCGGCTGATTTATGACCCGGATGTGAGCCGCGCCATCGTTGACCATGCACGCGAAGAGGGTGTGCCGGACAACGTGGCGTTCCAACTGGCACAAAGATATGCGCGCGAGATCGTGCCCGGGTTTTCGGCCAGCATCTATTTTGGGTTTGCGATCATCGCGGCGCGGTGGCTGTCCAAGACGCTGTATCGTGTGCGGATTGGAAATTTTGATGAGGTGAGCCTGCGCAACGTGGATGAAAACGCCACGATTGTGTTTGTGATGAACCACCGCTCCAACATGGATTATGTGCTGGTCACGTGGCTGGCGGCGGAACGTTCTGCCCTGTCCTATGCCGTGGGGGAATGGGCGCGGGTCTGGCCCCTCTCACGCATGATCCGGGCCATGGGCGGGTATTTCATCCGGCGCAAATCGCGCAATGAGCTCTATCGCCGGGTGTTGGCGCGGTATGTGGGCATGGCCACCGATGGCGGCGTGACACAGGCCGTGTTTCCCGAAGGCGGGCTGTCACTGGATGGCGGGCTGGCGCCGCCAAAGCTTGGGCTGTTGAAATACATCGTGGACGGGCGCACGGATTTTGACCGTGACGTGGTGTTTGTGCCTGTGGCGCTGAACTATGACCGGGTGTTTGAGGATGGCATCCTTGTCACTGCCGGGCAGAAAGGCGAACGCCGGTTTCGCGCCCGGATCAGCGTGGTGGCGGGGTTCATCCTCAAGCAATTCTGGCTTTGGCTCACGCGACGCTATCACCGGCATGGCTATGCCGCGGTGAGTTTTGGCGCGCCTGTGTCACTGAACGCGTATCTGGCCGAAAGCCCTGACGCG
>JBCCDT010000154.1:0-8158 GCA_039030635.1 Pseudomonadota bacterium | reverse complement strand
CGCGCATCGCATAAAGCTTTTGTCACGTCTTATTCGCGTGGGGCGCATTGCGTGGAGTGGGCATTTTGACCGCGACCAGTATCGCCAAAATTATCCCGGCCTCTCACCGCTTTGGCGGCGGTTTCCCATCTGTCACTACGTCCTGATCGGAGAGCGGATGGGCTTTGCCCCGTTTGCCGCATTTGATCCGGTGTCCTATGCCGACATGTATGACGATGTGGCGGACTATCCTCACGGCGCGCTGATCCATTATATTCGCCACGGGCACGCCGAAAGCCGCTTCACCCAATCGCCGCTGGACGCTGCCGTATATTTCGAAGGCACGTTTCCCGAGGTCGCGCCATGGCCCAAACGCGCCCGTTTTGCGGTGGTGGTGCATGTGTTTTACCTCGATGTGTGGGAAAAGTTCGCGGCCCATTTGGCGGCCACGGATCTCGACCTGGATGTGATCGTCACGGTGCCGGACATGCCGGGCTTTGATCTTGTGGCCGAGGCCATAGCCCAAGGTCCGCTGCCCATCGCCCATATTCAGCGGCAACCCAATGTGGGGCGCGATGTTCTGGCCTTTCTCAACCTTGTGAATTCTGGCGCCCTGTCGCGCTATGACGCGGTGTGCAAGCTGCACACCAAGAAATCGCCGCATCTGGTGGATGGCGATGTCTGGCGGCAGGAATTGACCGAAGGGTTGTTGCCGATGCTTGGGGCAACTGCCCTTGCGGAGGCTTTTCTGATGGATGAGAGCGCGCAGATGCTGGTGCCTGATCCCTTCCTCTACCGAGGCGACAAATGGTGGTCGATCAACAAGCCAGTGGCTGCGCATTTGATCGCGGAAATGGATCTGTCTTTGGATCAAAGCGAGCTGGAATTTGCCGCGGGCTCCATGTTTTGGCTCAAGCCGCAGCTTCTCGAAGAGATCCGTGCCTTGGATTTCCGGGCCGATCAATTCGTCCTTGAAAAGGGTCAGCTTGACGGCACCACGGCCCATGCATTTGAGCGGCTCACCGGGCTTCTGTGCAAACGCGCCGGTGGTCGGATCGCCGTCACGTCCGAGATGACAGGACATTTGGCGCAAGACCGCTCTGACAGGCCTTCCGAGTTCAAGATGATCACCGGATCCACACGGTGAGCGCGCCGCACATTGCCATCCTTTTGGCCACGTATAACGGCGCGCGTTTTGTGGAGCGTCAGCTCACGTCTTTCACCGAACAAAGCCATGACAACTGGTCTCTTTGGATCAGTGACGATGGCTCTGATGACGACACGTTGCCGATCATTGAGGCGTGGCAGGCGGCCAACCCAGGGGCGCGGGTCAATCTTCGCAAAGGTCCGGGGCGCGGTGCTGCTCAGAACTTCATGTCTTTGCTGCAAGCCTCTGATATCGAAGCGGATTACTATGCATTCGCCGATCAGGATGATGTCTGGTTTGCGGATAAACTGGCCCGTGCGCTCAACCGGTTGCCGCAGGGCGAACACCCCTGCCTTTATGGTGCCCGCACCATGGTCACCGATATGGACCTCCGTGAGATTGCGCCGTCCGTTCTGAAGGGCACGAAACTTGGCTTTTCCAACGCCCTTGTTCAGAATTTTGCGGCCGGTAACACCATGGTCTTCAACCAAGCCGCGCGGGATCTGGTGCCTCGCGGGGCCGCGGCGCATAACATCGTCGCCACCGATTGGCTGATGTATATGCTGGTGTCCGGTGCAGGCGGTGAGGTGGTGTTTGACCCAGAGCCTTGTCTTTACTACCGCCAGCATGACCGCAATGAGATTGGGTATAATGCGCATCTGTCGGCCAAGATGCGCCGGGTGGCGGCCGTGTTGCAGGGGCGCTTTTCTCAATGGTCGGCGGCCAATCTTGCCGTGCTGCGAGAGGCGCGTCTTACCCCTGACAACGCCCGCATTCTGGATGCGTTCACCGAGGCCCGCCAGGCCAGTGGCATGACCGCTGTGACACTTCTCAAGCAATCCGGCGTGTTGCGCGAAGGGGCGATGGCCACGCGCGCGCTCTACCTTGCTGCTTTTCTGGGCCGCATTTAGCGCCTGATTACTTTAACGTCACATCGTAACTGTGCGCTTTTGCATGAATCAAGCTTTCCCGCATTTCGACCGCGCGATCGAGGGCGTCATAGGCCACCCGAGCAACATGCAACAGCGGCGTCCCATCTTCGACGCCCAGACGCGCGGCCATGTCGGCATCCGCTTGTACCGTACTCAGATGTTCATCCGCACGCACCACGATGCAGGAATAGGCTTGTTGATAAAACACATAGAGCGTGTTGGGCAGCGGCGCGCGATCCAATAGGCCGGGAAAAAGGGCCGGGGGCACCACAGAGATCTCAAACACCCGGTCCTGTTTTGGAAGGCTGCGCAGGCGTGCAATTTCAAACACTTTGTCAGGCGATCCATAGAGGCGCACGCGTTCTTGGACTTGGGCTTTTCGGGCCGTGATCTCCTGATGCTCCAGCACCGGGGCAGGGCGCGCACCATCGCGCCCGCGCAGGCGAAAGAAATGAAAAAGCGCGCGATCCGGCGTCTGGATGGTCACACATGTCCCACGCCCTTGGGCCCGTTGCACCAACCCGCGCGCTTCAAGATCTATGAGCGCTTTGCGCGCTGTGCCCTGGCTTACCCCCAATTCCGCGCCCAGTTGCACTTCGCTTGGCAGCATCGCGCCTGGCGGCAATTCACCAGACGCAATCCGGGCGACAATCGTGTCGATCACCACTTGGTAGAGAGGCGGTGCCTTGCCTGTCATTTGGTCCTGCATTTGCAGCCTCAAGAATAAGTCTTGTATAAGACTTCTTATACATGATAAGCCGCCTTAAACCACCTCAAATTTCGAAAGGCTGCTCACCCATGTCCAACATCCCCCATCTCCTCGTGCACGAACATGACGACAATGTCGGTGTGGTCGTGGTCGAAGGGCTGACCGCCGGAACGGAGATGTTCTGCTGCGTCACCCATGACAACTCCACCTTCTCGCTGAAGGCCGAAGAGGATGTGCCCATCGGCCACAAGATCGCACTGCAGGATTTCAGCACGGGCGACACGGCCATCAAATATGGCGAGGATATCGGTAAGATCATCGCTGACATCCCCAAGGGGCATCACGTCCACACCCACAACTGCAAAACCAAGCGCTGGTAAGGAGCTGCTCAGATGTCCAAGTATTCCAACATGACTTTCATGGGCTACCGTCGCGAAAATGGCCGCGTGGGTGTCCGCAATCACGTCGTGATCCTGCCGGTTGACGATATCTCCAACGCCGCTGTTGAGGCTGTGACCAACAACGTCAAAGGCACGCTCGCACTGCCCCACGCCTATGGCCGCCTGCAATTCGGCGAAGACCTTGATCTGCACTTCCGCACCATGATCGGCACCGGCGCCAACCCCAACGTACATTCGGTCGTGGTGATCGGGATTGAGCCGGGCTGGACCAAGCGCATCGCCGACGGCATCCGCGAAACAGGCAAGGAAGTGGCCGAGTTCTCCATCGAGCAGAAGGGCGATTTTGAAACCATCCGCGCCGCCTCCTGGGCCGCGAAGGATTTCGTGCACAAAGCCACCGAAGTGCAGCGCGAAGAATGCTCGATCAATGAGCTTTGGGTCTCCACCAAATGCGGCGAGAGCGACACGACCACGGGCCTCGGTTCCTGCCCGACGGTGGGCAACATGTATGACAAGCTGCTGCCCGAAGGCATCACCGGTTTCTTTGGGGAAACGTCCGAGATCACCGGTGCTGAGCATATCTGCCAGAAGCGCGCCATCAACGAAGAGGTGGGCGATCGCTGGTACAAAATGTGGAAGGCCTATCAGGACGATGTGATTTTCGCCCACCAAACCGATGATCTCTCCGACAGCCAGCCCACCAAAGGCAATATCGAGGGCGGCCTGACCACCATCGAAGAAAAGGCCCTCGGCAACCTCGAAAAGATCGGTCGCACGTCGCAATACATCGACATCCTGGAGCCTGCAGAACAGCCCAAATCGGGCGACGGCCTCTACTTCATGGATAGCTCGTCCGCGGCTGCGGAATGCGTCACGCTGATGGCTGCCGGTGGTGCGGTCGTGCATACCTTCCCCACTGGGCAGGGCAACGTGGTCGGCAACCCGATCGTCCCTGTGATCAAGATCACCGCGAACCCGCGCACCGTGCGCACCATGTCTGAGCACGTGGATGTGGATGTCTCGGGTATCTTGCGTCGTGAGATGACCATTGATGAGGCGGGTGATGAGCTGATCGACATGATCCGCCGCACCGCCAATGGCCGCCACACGGCTGCCGAAGCCTTGGGTCACCGGGAGTTCTCGATGACCAAACTCTACCGCTCGGCCTGACGCGCGGGATTTGAGTATTTGAGGAAAGATGAATCGCGGGATCCGTCCTTCATCTTTCCAAAAATACTCCCGCCGGAGGCAAAGAACCTGGAGACAGGATGACGACCACCACGAATATGACCCTTGGGGCGCTCACCGATCTTGTGGTGCGCGCCTTTTTGGCCAGCGATGTGTCAGATGAAAATGCCCGGATCGTCGCGCAAGCACTGATCGCGGCGCAGATCGACGGGCAGGGCGGGCATGGCCTATCGCGCGTGGCCTCTTATGCCGCACAGGTCGCGTCGGGTAAGGTGCAAGGTCGCGTGACGCCCAAGCTGTCACACCCCAAACCTGCGCTTTTGAACATCGACGCGCTGAATGGATTTGCCTTTCCCGCTTTGTCCATGGCAATCAATGAGTTGCCGGCCATAGCTCAGGCAAACGGCGTCGCCGCCGCGTATATCCACAACTCTCATCATTGTGGCCAAGTGGGCGGGCATGTGGAGCGGTTGGCCGAAGCTGGGGTCATTGCGCTCATGGTCGCCAATTCCCCACCGGCCATGGCACCTTGGGGTGGGTCGACCCCTCTTTTTGGTACCAACCCCATCGCCTTTGCCGCCCCCCGTGCAGATGCCCCGCCATTGGTCATTGATTTGTCCTTGTCCAAAGTCGCACGTGGCAAGGTCATGGCCGCGGCCAAAGCCGGGGAGGCCATCCCTGAAGGTTGGGCGCTTGACGCAGCAGGCAACCCAACCACGGATGCACAGGCCGCACTTCAGGGCACCATGTTGCCCACGGGGGATGCCAAGGGCGCGGCGCTTGCGCTCATTGTGGAAATCCTCTGTGCCACGTTGACCGGCGCGAACCAATCCTTTGAGGCCACATCGTTTTTTGAAGCAGATGGTGCGCCGCCAGGTGTCGGTCAAACCTTGATCGCCTTTGCCCCGGATGCGGGTTTCACCGTACGGCTTGAGGGGCTTTTGACAACACTGCTCGCGCAGGATGGAACGCGCTTGCCAGGTGCGGGACGTCAGTCCAAGCGGATGGCGGCCAAGACAAACGGGCTCAACGTGCCCGACCATCTTCTCACGGAAATCCAGGCCATCGCGGGCTAAAAGAAGAGGCTCTGCAAAATTGCAGTGCTAAACCTGCGTGTGACCGTCGCAGGAACGTTACCTCACTCTTCCCTTCGTTTCAGATCGCGGCGAAATCGGTGAATACGCGCGCTGAAACTGTCTTGGGCCCGTCATCCTTGCTGCTCGACGCGGATGCGGGTTGGGGTGTGGTTTTGCCTGCCTCGGCAACATTTTGGGGTGTCTGGGCCATCTGCCGCTCCCTTGTACCAAAAGAACGCCGCCCGAAGGTCTTTGATGCCTTGCGCCGAGCGACGCAGTTACAAAAGTTTCACAAAAAATTTGGCAAATCTACACTTATCCACAGCGTCTCGCGGGATGGTTGTGGCGGTTGTTGCCGATTTATCAACAATCTAGCCGGTCCACGACGGTGACCCCGGCGCCCTGGAAACGATCCATGGCGCGCAAGGCGGTTTCGACCTCTGACAGAGGGATGGTTTGGGTCACCAACCGCGCCGGATCCAGCCGCCCGGCGGTGATCATCTCAAACAATGCGGCGAATCGGTTGGGCGCGATCCCACGGGTGCCATGCAGCGTCAGTTGCCGGGAATAGACCAGCGCCAGTAAGGGCAGGGTGGGCGTTGCATGCTCGCCCGTGGGCATGCCGATCTGCACATGACGGCCCAGTTTGCGCAGGCTGGCCAGGGAGTTGTGAAAGGTTGCATTGCGCCCGAGCGCCTCAATGGACACATGCACACCGCCGCCTGTCATCTCGCGCACGGCATCGCCCACAGGATCACGGCCCACCAGCAATGTGTCACTCGCACCAAAACTCTTGGCCAGTTCAAGCGCCTCGGGGTTCACATCCACGGCCAGCACCCGAGCGCCCACCGCCGCGCCGATCATGATGGCCGAGAGCCCCACGCCGCCACAGCCATGCACCGCCATCCATTCTCCGGGCTGCACCTGCCCGCGATCGACCACCGCTTTGAATGCCGTGGTCACGCGACAGCCCATCCCGGCGGCGGCGGTGTAACCCACGGCCTCTGGCAAATGCACTAGGTTGAAATCTGCGCGCGGCACCGCGATCATCTCCGCAAAAGCGCCCCAAAAGGTAAATCCGATCACATCTTGCGTATCACAACAGGTCGCGTCGCCGCCCAGACAATCCGGGCATGACCCACAGCCCAGGATAAATGGCGCGGTCACCCGATCCCCCACCCGGAACCGGCGACAGGCCCGCCCCACGGCCACCACCTCACCGGCCAGTTCATGGCCCATCACATGGGGCAGCTCTACATCTGGGTCTGCGCCTTTCCACGCGTGATGATCAGAGCGGCAGACACCGCAGGCCTTGATCGCAACGATCACGCCGTCCTCAGGGCAGTCCGGATCGGCCACACGCTCCACCGGCAGTGCGCCGTCAAACTCTGTCATCACGCAGGCTTTCATCCGGCACGATCCTTCACACTGTTTTCTGCGATCATCGCAATCATCTCAAACATCACCGCGGCCGCCGTGAGTGCTGTGATGTTGTTGGGGCTGTCCTTGGTGGGCATCATGCAAACAACATCGCCGCCGATCACATTCAGGCCCCGTGCTGCGCGCAAAATCCCCACTGCCTCATCAATGTCGAACCCTTTCTCGCCGGGTTCGAGATTGGACACCGCCGGGGCGACTGAGGGATCAAGGCAATCCAGATCAAAGGTGATGTAGACCGGCCTGTCGCCCAACACCTCCCGCGTCTGCGCCACCACATCCGCGAGGCCCCTTTGCCGAAACTCCGCCATGGTCACGATGTTGTAGCCATAGTCATATGAGGGTTGCAGCCAATCAAGCGACCGGGGATGGCCCCTCAGCCCGATCTGCATTGACCGGGTTGGATCCACATCGCCCTGATCGGCCAGATACGCGCCCCAATGGGCCGCCGATTTCTTCGCGCCGAGGAAATGATCGACCTTGGTGAAGACATCTGTATGCGCATCCAGATGCAAAAACGACACCGGCTGACCATCTGCAAGCTTGCCCTGCCCAAGCGCCTGGACAATCCCGCCGGTGATCGAATGATCGCCGCCGATGGAGACAGGCCGCGCGCCCGCCGCATCAATCGCGCGGTAGAACTCTGTGATGCGCTCGATGCAGTCTTCATTGTCATTGGCGCGCGGGAAAGGCACATCGCCCACATCCGCGATCTTTGCGTCATTCCACGGATCCACGCCAAAGACCGAATGCACCCGACGCTGCACAGCCGACACATGCCGCAGGGCGCGCGGCCCCAAATGTTGATCCCGCTCTGTGGTGCCATTGCCCGTCGAATGGGGCACGCCCACCAGCGCGATATCGTGGCCTTCCGGCCCCTCATGGGGACAGCGAAACATCGTAGGAATGCCCCACCAATAGAGGTTGTCCATCATAGATTTCTGGTACGGATCGGTCATCAAAGCTCCCTTTCAGCCATGCTAAATTGCGGCGCGCAGCCCCTGCTGGTTCATCTGCGCCATGAAATGTCCTCTCTGAGACGCGCAAGCAGCGGATGAAACCACGTCCAGTTCTGCACAGAGGCATCATTGGCGATGATGTTTTTCTTGCGGCTGTAAACCGGCGCGCCTTCTGTGCGGAACAGCTGGCCTTGCGCCACATAGGGCGCGGCCATTGCCTCTGGCAGGTAAGCCGACCCGCCCCGCTCCAACATATGCTGCAAGGCCCACCAGGCGCTGTCGAAACTGATCCGCGCCACGCCTGCGTTGTGATAGGTCTCCGCGTGCTGG
>JBCCDT010000153.1:0-8161 GCA_039030635.1 Pseudomonadota bacterium | reverse complement strand
CGGTCTTGCCTTCGACCTTCACAAGTGCGGGCACCTCCTGCCAATTGTCGGGCCAGTCATAGCCCATGGGCGCGGTCCGATGCGCCACGGTGATCGAATTTGCCCCGTATTTCCAGCACTGCGATCCGATATCTTCGGCCGAATAGGAGGTGCCAAGGATCAGGATGTCCTTGCCTTCAAATTCGCGCGCATCGCGGAAATCATGGGCATGAAGAATACGCCCGTTAAAGGCCTCAAAGCCCGGGTAATACGGCACGTTGGGCGACGAAAAATGCCCGGTGCAGACCACCACATGATCAAACTCTTCCGTGGTCTCGGCATCTGCCTCCGCGTCGCGCGCGGTGACCGAAAACATCCCCGTGCTGTCGTCATAACGCACATCGCGCACCGCGTGATTGAACTTGATCCAGTCGCGCACCCCGGCCTTGTCCACCCGGCCTTGGATATAGTCAAACAACACGGCCCGGGGCGGATAGCTGGCGATCGGTTTGCCGAAATGCTCCTCAAAGGTATAGTCGGCAAACTCCAGACCTTCCTTCGGCCCGTTCGACCACAGGTAGCGGTACATCGACCCGTGACAGGGCTCACCGCTGGCCTCCACGCCCGTGCGCCAGGTGTATTTCCAAAGACCGCCCCAATCTTCCTGCTTTTCATAGCACACGATGTCGGGGATCTCCTCGCCATTGTTCTTTGCCGACTGAAATGCGCGCAGTTGCGCCAGGCCCGATGGCCCTGCACCGATCACGGCCACTCGTTTCTTCGCCATGTGGGTCTCCTGTTAGTATGTATGAAACTTTTATTCCTGTGGATTAAGCCAACGCCTGCCCGACCTTGTCAACGGGAAACCTGCCAAAGCGCACGCGCGGCCGCGTGCAATTAAACATTGCCCAATCGCGCGGCTTGAACCACTTTGGCGCAAAACGACGGCGCACAGGCACGACTTCATGACCCATTCTGATCTTTTCATGTCCGACATGTTCGATATCGAAACCGATTGGATCGATTACAACAATCATCTCAATATGGGCTACTACCCGGTGCTCTTTGACCGCGCCTCCGATCAGGCCTTCGCCCAATTCGGCTTTGGTCCTGACTATGTGGCGCAGACCAATCACACCACGTTTTCCGCCGAATTCCATGTCCGCTACCTCAAAGAGGTCAAGCTGGGCGACAAAGTGCGCTCGTCCTTCTGGATCGTGGATTACGACGAAAAACGCTTTCACACCTTTCAGGAACTTTATCACGAAGACGGCTGGCTCGCCGCGACAGGGGAGGGTCTGACCCTGCATGTCAGCCTCAACGGTCCCAAACCCAAGGTTGCCCCCATGCCCGAACCCATTTTTGGCCGCCTCAAGGCGATGGCGGCGGCCAATGCCGAGATGCCACAGCCCGAGGGCGTGGGACGCAAAATCGGCATCAAGCGCAAATCCTAGAATAGCAGACAATCTGAACCGCGCGACACCCCGCGCCCCGGACCCCGATCCGGGGCCTCTTGCCCAACGGTCGAGACCCCGGATCAAGTCCGAGATGAAGTAGGAGCGGGTTGACTTTGTGCCGAAACGTCATGATCCCGCCCCAGATGTCTTTGGGGGTCGACGCCGCTTGCATCATCGGTCTAAGGTCTCCTCGACTCGTGCCCCAAGACGCACGGGCGGGGAAGGTCTGATCAACAAAAGCGGGACCGGGGGGACATGATTAATCTGCTTCTACGCCGCCTGGCGCTTGGCGTGGTCACGGTTTGGCTGGTCTCGGTGATCATTTTCGCCGGGATGGAGGTCCTCCCCGGGGATGCCTGCACCGTCGTGCTCGAACGCGACGCCCAAGGTGAAGTGCTTGAAAACTGTCGTAAAAATCTAGGCCTCGATAAACCGGCCCTGCAACGCTACCTCGATTGGGCGGCGGGTGCGGCGCGCGGCGATTTCGGCCTGTCGGCGGATGGCACCACCAAGATCAGCACCGAAGTGGCCTTGCGCGTCAAAAACTCCATCCTGCTGGCCGCAGGTGCGCTCAGCGTGGGTGTGCCCTTGGCGATCCTTCTGGGCGTGATCGCAGGCCTCGCCCGCGACCGGTTTCCCGATATTTTCGTCTCGACCCTGGCGATCTTTGCCATGACGATCCCCGAATTTGTCACCGCCACGATCCTTGTCCTGATCTTTTCCATCTGGCTGGGTCTGCTCCCGGCCGTTGTGCTCACCCCTGCAGATGCCCCCGCGCTCGCGTTCTGGCCTGAGTTTATCCCCGCCGTGATCGTGCTGGTGATGGTCATGGTGGCCCATATCATGCGCATGGTCCGCTCCTCGGTGATTGAGGTGATGGCCAGCGAATACGTGCAGATGGCCACGCTCAAAGGCGTGCCCTACTGGCGCATCGTGTTCCGCCATGCGCTCCCCAACGCGCTCTTGCCGGCGATCAACGTGGTGGCGCTCACCGTGGCCTGGCTCTTGGGCGGCGTCGTGGTGGTCGAGGTGGTGTTCAACTACCCGGGCATTGGCCGCATGATGATTGATGCCATTTCCGATCGTGACCTGCCGATCATTCAGGCCCTCGTGATGCTGATTGCTGCCACCTACGTGCTGGTCAACCTGGTGGCGGATCTGGCCTCCATGCTGCTCAACCCGCGTCTGAGAACCCTGAAGATGAGGGCGAAATGACCGACGCTGTGACCACCAATATCCCTGCCGATCGCCCCTCCACCCTGCGGCGCTGGGGCCAGGTGTTTCGCGATCTGATCCGGCGTCCCTCGGGGGCCATCGGGGTCATTCTGGTCGCGCTCCACGTCATCGTCGCGCTGATCAGCCCGTGGATTGTCCCGTATGATTTCAAAACCATGGACAGCGCCATCATCCTCGCCCCGCCCACGCCAGAGCACTGGATGGGCACTGACGCGCTGGGCCGTGATGTGCTGACCCGCGTCCTGATGGGCGGACGAGAGGCGCTTTGGGTCTGTTTCCTCGCCATTCCGCTGACCATGATCTGGGGCGGGCTTGTGGGCGTCTATCTGGGCCTGCGCGGCGGTTGGGTCGATGAGGTCGCCATGCGTCTTGTCGATGCCTTCCTCGCACTGCCCGGCATCCTGCCGCTGATGGTGTTTGTCTTCGTCTTTGGCGCGGGCAATGAGGTGCTGATCCCCACGCTCGCCTTTTTCTTCGGCATCCCCGTGATCCGCGTGGCGCGCGGCGCCACCCATGACGTGGTCGCCCGCGATTATGTGCTGGCGGCCCGTGCGCGCGGCCATTCCCGCGCCTCGATCATGCGCCGCGAACTTCTGCCCAACACGCTGGATGTGATGATGGTCGAAGGCGCCATGCGGCTGAGCTGGATGCTCCTGACCTTTTCCTCGCTCTCTTTCCTGGGCTTCGGTGTGACCCCGCCCACGCCCGATTGGGGCCAGATGATCTCTGAGGCGCGGGTGTATATGTCCCTCGCGCCCTGGGGCGTGCTTGGACCCATGATCGCGCTGTCCACGCTCATCATCGGCGTGAACCTCACCGCCGATGCTTTGGCCAAGACGCTGGGCATTGATCGCACGCGCAAGGCGGTGGTGTAGATGTCCAAACCCATCATCGACATCCGCGACCTCAGCGTCGGTTTCACCGCCCGCGCAGGCCAGACCCAAGAGGTGCTCAAGTCTGTCTCCATATCCGTCAAGGCGGGCGAAACCCTCGGCATTGTGGGCGAAAGCGGGTCGGGCAAGTCCACGCTGGCCCTGGCCACCATGGGTTACATGAAACCGGGCCTGCGCAAACTGTCGGGCGATGTCACCTTTGAAGGCACAGATGTCTTCGCCCAATCCCTGCGCCAGCTTGAGGGGCTGCGCGGCGGCAAGCTGGGCCTCATTCCACAAAGCTCCGGTCAGGCGCTCACCCCCACCATGCGCATCGGCGCTCAGATCACAGAGGCGCTCAGCCTGCATTGCGATCTGCCCGCCGCGCAATGCGCCACCCGCGCCGAAGAATTGCTCACCCAAGTGCGCCTGCCCGACGTGCCATCGATCATGAAGCGCTACCCTCATGAGCTGTCCGGCGGGCAACAGCAACGCGTCGCCATCGCCATGGCGCTCGCCGGCGAACCCGATGCGCTGGTCCTCGATGAACCGACCACCGGCCTCGACGTGACCACGCAAAAGCAGATCCTCGATCTGGTCCAAGACCTCGCCAAAGAGCGCAACATGGCGATGATGCTGGTCAGCCATGACTTGGGCGTGATCGCGCGCTGCTGTGACCGGGTCGCGGTGATGTATTACGGTGAGATCGTGCTCGAAGGGCCGTCGCGCGACGTGCTCAGCAAACCCGATCATCCCTATGCGCAACAACTGATCGACGCTGTGCCGCGCATTCAAAAGGTCACGGCCAAGGCCAAGAAAGCCGCGCCCGCACCGGATGAGGCCCTCAAGCTTGAGGATGTGGGCATCTGCTATCACCAGCCGGGCTTCTGGGAAAAAACCTTTGGCGGGGCCGCACCGCGTGAGCTGACGGTCGACGGGATCGACATCTCACTGGGCAAAGGTCAGACCATCGGTCTTGTGGGCGAATCCGGGTCGGGCAAATCCACGATCCTCAAGGCCATCGCCGGGCTCTTGCCCGCGCAAAAGGGGTCGATCCGTGTGGGCGGGGATACCGTTCTGAAACCCTCCATTGATCGCCGCCGGCCAGAAGAGCTGCGCCGCGTGCAGATGATCTTTCAAAACCCCGATGACAGCCTCAACCCCCGTCACACCGTGGCCGAGATCCTTGCTCAACCGCTCTATCTTTACTTTGGCATGACCGGCCAAAAGGCCCGCGACCGCGCGGCTGAGATGCTCGACACCGTGCGCCTGACGCCCGCCTATCTCGATCGCCTGCCGCGCCAGATGTCGGGCGGTGAGAAACAGCGCGTGGCCATCGCCCGCGCCTTCGCCGCCGAACCCGAAATCGTGCTCTGTGATGAGATCACGTCGGCGCTCGACGTCTCGGTGCAGGCCTCGGTGCTTGAGCTTCTGGCCGACCTCAAGGCGCAAAAACAAACCAGCTACGTCTTCGTGGGCCACGACCTTGCCGTCGTGCAACAGCTTTCCGATCAAGTGATGGTCCTGCAAAACGGCCGCATCCGTGAGGCAGGCCCCGTGGATCAGATCTACTCCGCCCCCAAGAGCGACTACACCAAGATGCTCTTTGACGCGGTGCTGGAGCCGGGCACAGCCTAGGCCACCTCTTGCAGGATCCATGCTCGAAACGCCGCCACCCGCGCGTCCGTTTGCCCGTCCATGTCCTTTTCGCGCGACAAAAGATAGTAGGCGAATTTCAAAGGGCTCTTGAAGTCATTCCCAAAGGGCGACACCAAACGCCCCGCGGCCAAGTGGTCCGCCACCAGCCGATCCCCCACCAGCGCCACACCCTGACCGTCCAGCGCGGCTTCAATGGCCATGCTTTCCTGGCTGAATTGCGGGCCTTTCGTGCCGTCAACCTGTCGTGCCCCGGCGGCCTGCAACCACATGCGCCAACTGGCATCCGTGCTCTGCCAGTTGACATGCAAAAGCGTGTGATGCCGCAGGTCGTCTGGCGCGCGGATCGGGGCGATACCGTCCAACAGGTCAGGATGGCACACCGGCGTATTGCGCTGATCAAACAGATGATCCACCCGCACGCCCGGATAACCGCCCCGCCCGTACCGGATGGCCAAATCCGCCTCACCGCGTGCCAAATCCACCCGCCTGTCCGTGCCATCGAGCCGAAGTTCAATCTCAGGGTGGCGCGCGTAAAACCGGTCCAGGCGTGGCACCAGCCAGATCGCCCCGAAGGATGCGCTGACGCTGATGGTCAGCGGCTGCAGAGCATGGTTTTGCAACCGTGACAGACCCTCTGCCAACCGGTCAAACCCCTCTGACACAAGGGGCAACGCGTCCTGTCCGGCCTGCGTTAATCGCAAGGCGCGGGTCAGGCGCTGAAACAGGGCCACGCCCAGTTTGTCCTCCAATGCCTTAACCTGTTGGCTCACGGCGGCAGGCGTCACATGCAACTCCTCCGCCGCGGCCTTAAAGCTCAGATGGCGGGCGGCGGCCTCAAAGGCGCGCAGGGCGTTCAGGGGTAGGGTGGATCGGGTCATGACATAGTTTTTCTAATTTATAGCGGCAGAAAACACCGTTTGTCGATGCCGGGGTTTGCCGACACAATCCGTCAGGATGCCCCGTTACACCACGTCGCACCGATCGCGCAGAAAAGGCCCTGACACATGCACGCCACCAGATCAGACTATTCCATCGGCGTCCTGCTGCTGCTGGCCTCCGCGCTGACCTTCTCCACGGCGGGTCTCTTCACTAAAGGTGTGGTCGCGGGCGCGTGGGCCGTGATCTTCTGGCGCGGGCTTTTTGCGGCGCTCTTCACCACGGCGTGGACCCTCCAACAGGGCACATTCCGTCAGAATTTCTTTGCCATGGGCCACAGTGGCCTGGCCGTGGGCGTCATTGGCGCGATTGGCACGGCTTGTTTCATCCCTGCGTTCAAACTGACCTCCATTGCCAATGTCGCCCTGATTTTCGCGGCCTCCCCCCTGATCGCGGCGGTGCTGGCTTGGGTGTTTGTCGGCGAACGCGCCAGCGGCAAAACCATCCTCAGCGCGGGGATGGCGCTCATCGGCGTGGCGGTGATCGTGTCGGGCTCTTTGGGCGGGTCCAACCTGCAAGGCGACATTCTCGCGCTGATCATGACGCTGGTCATGTCGGGCGTGATGGTGATCTATCGCGCCCGGCCTGACACACCCGGGGCCGGGCCCTCTGTCCTGCAATCGCTTTTCTTGATGCCGCCGGCCTTTGCCTTGGGACAGCCCTTGCAAACCGACCCTTTTGAGATCGTGATCCTGATGATCTTTGGCGTGCTCTTCGCCATCGCCTCCGTAACCCTCGCCGAAGGGGCCAAGCGCGTGCCCTCGGGTCAAACCGCGCTGCTCAGCTCTTTGGAAACCCCGCTGGCCCCGCTTTTGGCCTTTCTGATCCTGGCAGAGCTGCCCACGACAGAGACATTCATCGGCGGGGCGGTGGTCTTTCTCGCCGTACTGATGTCGATCAAGCGTTAGCCGTGTCGGCGCGGCCCCGTGACCTGCCCGATCAAGGCACAGCCCAGCGTCTCACGCAGCGCATCTGCCAACTCATCCACCGTCTCGGTCGACACAAACATCCCGCCGGTGAAATCGGCCAGACATTTCGCCACCGTCTTGCCCCCGTCATAGCTTTGCGCCTCGGGGCTGTTCCAACTGAACGGATCATAGACCACCTTGAACCCGATCACATGCACGGTCAGATCCACCCCCGTCCGGGCCAATTCTTCGCCCAAGGCGCAGGGCCGCCCGCCGCAGGTTTCATTGCCATCGGTGACCAGCACCACAATGCCCGGGGCGCGCTCATACTCCAGCGCCTCGGCCGCCGCGCGCACAGAGGCCGCGATCGGGGTCAGCCCGTTGGGGGCCAGCTGATCAATCTCACCCACCACCTGATCGGCCGCCTCCGCCACGGGCGCAAAGCGCAGGTCGATGCCCGAACAGCCCGTGTCGCCGCCGGGGCCATAAACCAACAGCCCCACCCGCCGAAAGGGCGCAATCTGCGGCATCGCCCGGTGCATCGCCAGACGCGCATCATCAAGCCGGGTCGGCGCCTGGGCGTTGAAACTGATCTCCCCCATGGAGGCGGAGCCGTCAAAGACCAGCATCGCATCGGTGGCGCAACTGCCCGTGGCCTCCACGGACCCGCCTGCGCCCACGGTCAGGGCGGTCAAGAGCGACAGAAAAGAACGGCCATATCTCATGCCCAAATCAGATAACGCAGCGGCGGGGAAATCAATGCACGAGTGCGGCATCACCGCCAAAGAAAAACCCCGCCTGCCGGGGCAGTCGGGGTCCTAAAATCAGTTGGAAGAGGGATCAGGCGGCGGTTTGCGCCTTCGCGATCTCTTTTTTCACTTTCAGCGCGCGGGCCGACAGCTCCACATCCTTGGCTTTTGCCAGATACGCGTCCAGCCCACCGCGATGATCGACAGACCGCAGCGCCGCCGCGGAGATGCGCAGTTTCACACCCCGGCCCAGCGTCTCGGATTGCAGCGTCACATCGTTGAGGTTCGGCAGATACCGACGCTTCGTCTTGTTGTTGGCGTGGCTGGAGTTGTTGCCAACCATCGGGCCTTTTCCGGTCAATTCG
>JBCCDT010000152.1:0-8421 GCA_039030635.1 Pseudomonadota bacterium | reverse complement strand
GACCAACCCCACACGGCCCTTTACGGTGAACACGATTGAGGAGCATCTGGATATGCTCATGGTCTGTCACCACCTTGATAAGTCGATCCCAGAGGATATCGCATTCGCCGAAAGCCGCATCCGGCGGGAGACGATCGCGGCTGAGGACATCCTGCATGATATGGGCGCGTTCAGCATCATTGCGTCCGACAGTCAGGCGATGGGGCGCGTGGGCGAGGTGATCATCCGCACCTGGCAGACCGCCGATAAGATGAAAAAACAGCGCGGTCGTTTGCCCGAAGAGACAGGCGAGAATGACAATGCCCGCGTGCGGCGCTACGT
This sequence comes from Pseudomonadota bacterium, assembly GCA_039030635.1. Taxonomy (GTDB): domain Bacteria; phylum Pseudomonadota; class Alphaproteobacteria; order Rhodobacterales; family Rhodobacteraceae; genus Roseovarius. Next base: position 8,100 of record JBCCDT010000152.1, on the reverse strand, counting down.
GGCGAAATACACGATCAACCCGGCGATTGCGCATGGAATTTCCGGGCATATCGGCAGCATTGAACCCGGCAAGCGCGCCGATCTGTGCCTGTGGAGCCCGGCGTTTTTCGGGGTGAAGCCGGACATGGTGCTGCTTGGCGGCACGATTGCCTGTTCGCAGATGGGCGATCCCAACGCGTCGATCCCCACGCCGCAGCCGGTCTATTCGCGGCCGATGTTCGGCGCTTATGGGCGCTCAGTTGAGCAATCGGCGGTATGCTTCGTGTCCCAGGCGGCACAGGCGGATGGGATTGGCGACCGGCTCGGGCTGGCCAAATCCACGCTGGCGGTGAAACAAACCCGCGAGATTGGGAAGAAGGATCTCAAGCTCAATGATGCCACGCCGGAGGTGGAGGTGAACCCGGAAACCTACGAGGTGCGCGCGGATGGTGAGTTGCTGACCTGTACACCTGCCGAAACCCTGCCGATGGCGCAGCGATATTTCCTGTTCTGAGACGATGCGATCAAAAAGGTTCGATCACGTGAAAATCATCGTCTTCATGCCCTGCCGAGCCGTCAAAGAGCGGCCTGACCCGAGGTGTGGTGAGGAGCGTCGTGATCGGCGTAACCTTCCAGTATCGCAGATCCTCTCGGACCCGGTCAGGCAGTGCTGCGTGGTCAAAGCGGCGTCTTTGGCCGCGCCGAACCGTCATCGTATAGTCGCGGCCGTCAATTGGCGCGTTGATCCGAGCCTCCAACAAATGCTGACGCAGGGCGGCCTCACGGCAGCGCAGCTCGTTCATTTCGTCGCGGATGCTGCCCAGTTCATCCACAAGCATGCTAAGGTCACGTTCAGATCGCATGCCGCGACGGTGACATAACTTGGTTACTAGGGATTTAAGATGAAGCTTCCAATTTACTCCACCTGCCTGGCGCTGCTGGCGGCCCCCGCCTTCGCCTGCCCCACGATTGACGATCTGGGCAAAGGCATCGAATTTCGCACAGATGGCGGGGATATCGAATTGCACCGGCAGTTGCGGCCCGGTTGGGTGACAACGACGGTGACGTTTTCGGATGGGGATGGCTCTGTATTGGAGCTCTATCAGGGGATGTATCTGCTCTCCTCAATCCCGATGGAAAAGGGCCTTCCGAAACCCGGCGACCGGGAAGATTATGCCACACCGGCCGAATTGAAACAGTGGATGCGCCCGGTGCCGAACAATGCCTGGGTCAATGAAACCCCCGGGGGCGGAAAGGCAACATCAGGTCTGATGGAGACCATCACGATCGGCGGCTGTGCCTATAACAGCTTCAAGGTGATCATTCAGTTCAACGACGATGACACCTACAAGGAAACCTACGACTACCTGTCGGATCTGGGTGTGGGCCTGTTGATCAAAACCGAGGCGTCTGACGGGACCGACAATTACGTCTATACTGGCGTGCGGGCTTTGCCGTAGGTCGGGATGCGGACGGCGCTCACATATCTCGATCATGGGCATGGCGCAGCTGCGGATGTGGTTGAGCTAAGCTATGACGCGCGGTTTCTCAGGCGCAAGACGGTCGTGCTCCGCTCCGGTGAGCGGCTTTTGATCAACCTGGCGAAGACCACGTCGCTTGATCACGGTGGGCGGCTGGTCACGGAACAGGGTCAGGAGATTGAGGTGGTCGCCGCCGTTGAGGCCCTTTTGTCAGTCACCGGCCCGGATCTTGCGCGGCTGGCTTGGCATATCGGCAATCGGCATACGCCGTGCCAGATTGAGGCGGAACATTTGCTGATCCAAATTGACCCAGTCATCCGGCATATGTTGGAGACACTGGGCGCCACGATCACGGAGGTCGACGCGCCTTTCACACCCGAAGGCGGGGCCTATGGACATGGACGGACGCATTCCCATGAACATGGGGCCACAGCCCACGAGGTTGGCCATGCCCATTGATCGAGACCTGATCACGCTGACGCAGTGGTTGTCGCCCAGCTTTCCCATCGGGGCCTTCGCCTATTCCCATGGGCTGGAGGCGGCGGTGGCCGAAGGGTGGGTCACCGATGGGCCCAGTTTGCAAGCCTGGCTGCACGGCGTGTTGCGCGATGGGAGTGGGCGCAACGATGCGATCTGGCTGCGGTTGGGATATAGCGCGGAGAGAGACGCGCTATTGCAGCTGAATGCTGAAGCACGCGCCTATGCCCCGGCGCGCGAGCGTCGCGTGGAGGCAGAGCGTCAAGGCGCGGCTTTTGTCAAAACCGTCAATGCTGTGTGGGATATGGATATGCCGGACTGCGTGTTGCCCTTGGCCGTGGGGGCGGCCTGCGGGCGGCAAGGCATTGATCTGGAGGTGGCCGTGGCGCTTTATCTGCACGGGTTTGTGGGAAACTTGGTGGCCGCGGCCCAGCGATTGATGCCGTTTGGTCAGACCAAAGCGCAAGCCGTGCTGGCGGCTTTACAGGGTGATATCGAAATGGTTGTGTCTGAGACGCGTGCGGCGGGGTTGGACGACATTGATAGCCATGCGTTTCTGTCCGACATCGCGGCGATGCGACATGAGGCGCTGGAGCCAAGGTTGTTTCAATCATGACCCAAGTGAACGGCCCTGTGCGCATTGGCATTGGCGGCCCCGTTGGCGCGGGCAAGACCACGCTGACGGCGCGTTTGTCAGAACGGTTGAAAGAACGGTTTTCCGTCGGTGTGATCACCAATGACATCTACACGCAAGAAGATGCCGAGGCGCTGACGCGGATGCAGATCCTGCCGTCGGACCGGATCATCGGGGTCGAGACGGGCGGCTGCCCGCATACCGCCATCCGGGAGGATGCCTCGATCAATCTCGCCGCCGTGGCGGAGATGCACGCCCGCCATCCTGATCTTGACCTGGTTCTGATTGAAAGCGGCGGGGATAACCTCTCGGCCACGTTCAGCCCGGAACTGGCGGATGTGACGATCTATGTGATCGATGTGGCCGCGGGCGAAGAGATCCCGCGCAAGGGCGGGCCGGCGATCCGGCGCTCGGACATCTTGGTGATCAACAAGACCGATCTTGCGCCTCATGTGGGCGCCTCGCTTGAGGTGATGGAGCGGGATGCGGGTGTGGCGCGCGGCGAGCGGCCATTTGTGTTCACGTCTTTGCGGGAAGGCAAAGGTGTGGAAGAGGTTGTGGCGGAATTGGCGGGGATTGCTGGCTTGTAGGGGGTGGTGGGGTGAAACCCCACCCTACGGAGTTTGGTTGGTCGTGGGTTCAGGCCCTAGTGTCTGCATCCATGGATGGGTTTGGTCCTTTGGCGGAAAGAACTCTGCGCCCAAGGGCTCGGTCCACCCAAGCTTGGCAATATGCGAAAAAATCGCCATGTAGTTCAGCTCCCCCGCATCCGGCGGCCCACGGTCGGGAACGGAGGCGAACTGGATATGGCCGATGATGGGCAGCAGATCGGTCAGCCGGGTCATCACGTCGCCTTCGGTCCGGCCCACATGGTAGCAATCGAACATCAGTTTGAGATTGGGCAGATCCAGCGCCTCAATGATCGCGCGGGCCTGGTCGGTGGTGTGCAGAAAATATCCGGGCGCATTGTGCCGGTTGAGCGGTTCGATCAGGATCGTCCGCTGCGTCGCCGCGCAGGCAAAGCGCAGATTTTCTTCAAAGGTGGCTTGCGCCTGCGCGTCCTGCGTGACCCCGGCCAGCACGTGAATGGCGCGGGCATCGATGGCATCGGCATAGGCGATGGCCTGTTGGATCGCCGCTTGTGCATCGCTTTGGCGGTCGGGAAGTGCGCTCAGACCAAGCGCGCCCGCACCCCCGAACACCGTGTTGAGGCCCAGCATGGAAAGGCCGGTGGTCTCAAGCGCGGCACGGACGTCTGAGGCAGGCGTCTCGTAGGGGTGATGGCATTCCACCGCGTCGAACCCGGCCTCTTGTGCGGCGTGGATCGCCTCAACCAATGAGCGGTCTCTCCAGAGAAAACCAAGATTGGCGGAGAAGCGGATCAATCCTCCCACTCCACATTGAATTTGGTGACCAGCGCCTGAATTTGATCATCACTCAGCATCTGTGGCTCGGCACCCCGCAGCAGCATGGCCAGTTTCGCCGTCGCCTCAAGCTCCTCTATTGCGTTGCAGGCGGCATCGACGGTTTTGCCCGCCACCACCGGCCCGTGGCTTGCCAACATAACGGCGGAACGTTTGCCCCCCAAGGCGCGCACGGCCTCTCCCATCGCGTCATCGCCGGGCAAGAAGAACGGCAAGAGTTTGACGCGGCCCAAGAGCATGATGGCGTAAGGCGTAAGCGGGGGGAGAAAATCGTCAGCATTGAGGTCCGGCGTCATGGACCATGCGATGGCGTAGGGTGAGTGCAGATGCACCACCGCGCCTGTTCCCTCGCGCGTGTCGTAAAATGCAGTGTGAAGCGGCATCTCCTTGGTGGGAGCGTCGCCGCCCACATGCTGACGACTTGCGTCAAACCGGCTTAGGCGCGCAGGGTCCAGCCGGCCAAAGCTGGTGCCGGTGGGCGAGACGAGCAGCCCGCCATCCTCAGTACGCGCAGAGATGTTGCCGGTGCTGCCATGGGTCAGGCCGCGATCAAAAAGCGAGGCGGCAAGGGTGCACATATGCTCGCGCAGTTGCGTCTCTCTCATGATCCCAGCACCTTGTCCGCTTTCTCAAAGAAGTCGTCCGCGCCAAAATTGCCGGATTTCAACGCGACCACAAGGCTTGGGCTGGCGCGCAAGGCAGGCACGCCGGGGTCAATTTCAGGCCCGATGGCGAATTGAACAAGATCCAGCGCCTCAACGACCGCGCCAGAGGTTTCGCCGCCGGCCGTGATGATGCGAGTGATATCAGCGGATATGGCAAGGCGCGCAAGGCTGGCGAAAAATCCTTCGATGGCAGAAGCGGCTTTTTCGCGCCCGAATGTGTCTTGCACCTCGGCAACGACACTTGGATCGGCGGAGGTGTAGATCAGGGGAAGATCTCCGGCAGTCATGGCCCAGTCGAGCATGTTCTCAGGTGTGACGCGTGCCTCGATGATGTCGGCGGCACTCACAATTTGCGCTGGATGGCGGGCCGCGTGATAAGCGACCTGCGCGCGGGTGGCCTGCGAACAAGACCCGGAAAGCGCAAGGGCGTGCCCCTTTTGCCCTTGCCAGTCGGATGTGCCCGGGGTGCCGCCGAAATTGGCAGGCAGGCCGAGGGCAACGCCGGACCCACCGGTGATCAGTTTGAGATCCTTTGCAGCGCGACCAATGTTCATCAGGTCTTCATCGCGGATCGCATCGACAATGATGTGACGGTGACCTGCCTCGTGCTGCGCCGACAGCGCATTCTCTATGGCATCGGGGCCTTGAAACACCGTTTGCGCAGGGACGTGGCCCACGCTGTATTTGGTTTGCAGGGCCATCCAGCGGCGCAAATCCGGGTCCGTCATGGGGGTCAGCGGGTGGTTTTCCATGCCGCTTTCATTGAGCAACCGGTCATTCACGAAAAGATGGCCCTGATAGACAGAGCGGCCTGTTCCCGGAAAAGCCGGGCAGACAATCACGCGGTCGGCGTCAAGCGCCTCCGCGAGCGCATCGGCGACCGGGCCGATATTGCCGTCAGGAGTGGAGTCAAAGGTGGAGCAGTATTTGAAAAAGAACTGCGTGCACCCTTGGGCCTTGAGCCATTCCAGCGCAGCCAGCGATTGGGCGACGGCGTCTTCGGCCGCGATCGACCGGGATTTGAGGGAGATCACCCCGGCCTCAACATCTGGTGCGGCTGGGTCCGAGGGGATGCCGGTGTATTGTATCGTGCGCATCCCCTGTTTGGCCAATGTGTTGGCCAGATCGCTTGAGCCGGTGAAATCGTCGCCGATGCAGCCCAGTTTCATGACTTGCCCTTGGGCAGGGTCAAGCCCGCCTCATCTGCATAGACCTTGGCCACCGCAGCGTCATCTTCGCGGCCCAGCCCCATCTCAACCGCACGCATGTAGCGGGTGAGCGCGGTTTTGGTGATGGGCGCGTCAAAGCCTGTGGCGGCGGCGGCCTCTAGCACGATGCCCAGGTCCTTGGGCCAGATATTAACCTGGGAATGCGGGGTATAGTCACCGGCCGCGATATGCGGCGCGCGGTTTTCCAGCATCCAGGAATTGCCCGCGCATTTGGTGATCACGTCCACAAATGTGTCTGCATCAATGCCTTGCGTCATGCCAAAGGTGAGCGCCTCCGCCATGGTGGCAATATGGACCCCTGCGAGCAGCTGGTTTACAGCTTTCATCGCGGATCCTGCCCCGGCGGCATCGCCCAAGGTAAAGACGGTTTCCGCGGTGGCATCGAGGACGGGCTGCGCGGCGGCAAAGGCGTCGGGCGTGCCGGAGGCCATCACGCCCAGCTTGCCTTGCGCGGCCTTGACCGAGCCCCCAGAAATGGGCGCATCGAGGTAATGTACGCCCTGCGCGCCGCAGCGGCTTTCCATCTCCTTGGCAAAATCTGGGGGGACTGTGGCACAGGCCATGACAACCGCCCCCGCGCGCAGCAAAGGCACAACGCCCTCTTTGCCAAACAGCACCTCTTCGACCTGGGCGGCGTTCAAGACCACAACCACTACGCCGTCAAGAGCCGGCGCCACCTTCGTCACCGGGCCGGTCTGCCCGCCATCACGCGCAAACCGCGCTACATTATCCGGGGCCACGTCGAAACCATAAGTGGAAAGACCCGCATCCACGCAGGATTTGGCCATGCCATAACCCATAGATCCCAGACCAAACACACCAACAGTCACGGCCATCAGATCGCCCTTTCGTTGTTCACGGTTCTAACTGGACTTATCCTCAGGCCAGCTCGCAAGCAACTTGGTTGCGAGATCCTCGTTGAACAAAGCGACGATGGCGTTGGAGATGACCGGCGATTTTTCCATGATTTTCTTCAAGGTGGTCTGATCCCAGATGATCACTTCGGCGCCGTCTTTGGCCGTGACCGTGGCAGAGGCGGTCGTACCCTTCAAGAACGCCAACTCGCCCAGGAAATGACCCGACTCGAGCATTGCGGTTTTGCCCCCGCGGCTTAGCTCTACATCGCCGGTGCGCACGTAATACAGTTTGTCGACCGCGCGATCCTTTTCCAGCAGCACGGTATCAGCGTCCACATGCAGCCATTCCGCCTTTTTCATGATGCGTCGGAAATGGCCGGGTCGGAGCGTGTGGAATTTCTCGTAAAGCGCTTTTTCGGTCGCGCTCATCCCGATGGTGGAGCGTTCGCGGATGATGATGATCGACGAATAAATATTGGCCGCCGCGATCGCGACACTGCCCAGTATCGCCTCCCACAGGGGGACATCGGCGATGAAGTAGTAATACAGTATGTAAAACAGCGTTCCGGCCAGAACCTGTGCGCGCAAGATCAGCTCGTCCCGGGTCAAAAACCCGATCACGTAGAACAAAAGCGCGAGGTGAACATACACCCGGGGCGGGGTCAGCTGTGCCACGACGTCTGGCCCCAATATTTCCGTCAGCATTATGGTGATTCACTTCATGAAACTTCTTTTCCTGTCTTAAACAAGATCGATGAAAAGTCACGAGATCATTGAGGGTTAGGCGCGACTGTGTTGGGCCGGGGGCATATGCCGCTTGACCCGTAAGGCGCGCTAAAATATGTCAAAGCTCGCGTTGCGGGTATGGTGAAAAGGTATCACGCGAGCTTCCCAAGCTTAAGTTACGGGTTCGATTCCCGTTACCCGCTCCATTCATACCCCAAAGCACCATGGACGCGCAGCCAGGCGAAAGGCCCGGACATATGCAGATAACAGTGGCGATAGACGGACCAGCAGCGGCTGGAAAGGGCACCCTGGCCAAGGCCGTGGCAGCGCATTTCGGCTTTGCCCATCTGGACACCGGATTGCTCTATCGTGCGACCGCGCGGCGCGTTCTGAAGGGTGAGGATGCCGTGGCCGCAGCGCAGGATTTGCAGGTCGAGGACCTGACGGCAGATGATCTGCGCACCCCCGATGTGGCGCAGGCCGCCAGCCGCGTGGCCGCCGACCCGGACGTGCGCAAAGCCCTTGTGGATTTTCAGCGCGCTTTTGCGTTGCGTGCGGGGGGTGCGGTGCTCGACGGGCGTGACATTGGCACGGTGATCTGCCCTGAGGCGGATGTGAAGCTGTTTGT
>JBCCDT010000151.1:0-8422 GCA_039030635.1 Pseudomonadota bacterium | reverse complement strand
CGGTCTGTCTATCGCCGTGGCCATGGCGGCGATCATTTTGCGGCCTGAGGCCAGGTTTGGAACGGTCTTGAGTGTGCTGGCCGCGATCTTGGCGGCGCTGTCCTTTGGTCCGCAAAAGTATTTTGATGCGCAGTTCGGGCTGATCTGGCCTGCGGTTCTGGGCGGTCAACTGGCCATCATCGCGATTGTCTACGGTGCCATCACCGCATCACGGCACCGCGCGTAACGCAAAATCATCAAACAGTTTGCCCCCGTCCAGTGATGGATCGGGGGCTTTCTTAGCACGGGCCGGCCCTATTCCGCGGCCATCTGCGCCGAGGGGGTGGACAGCGACATGGCGTGTTCTTCTTCGCTCATATCCTCGGGGATGCCGTCAAAGAGCGGGGTTGAGAGATAGCGCTCCCCGGTGTCGGGCAGCATGACCAGCATGACAGACCCGTCCGGCGCGTCCTTGGCCAGTTGCATCGCGATGGCGAAGGTGGAGCCGCCGGAAATGCCGGTGAAAATCCCCTCTTCGGCGGCCAGACGGCGCGACCAGGCGATGCCGTCCGCGCCCGCCACGGGGATCAGGTCATCATAGCCGCCATTATCAATCGCCTCTTGCAGGACATAAGGGATGAAATCCGGCGTCCAGCCCTGGATCGGGTGAGGGTTGAAATGGGGGTGGCCTTCGGTGGGTTGGTTGGCCTCATTTCGGGTGTTGATGTAGCCCGAGGCGAGGATCGCGGCATTGTCGGGCTCTGTCAGGATGATCTTGGTGTCAGGCCGGTCACGGCGCAGCACGCGGGAGACGCCCGAGACCGTGCCGCCGGTGCCGTAGCCGGTGATCCAGTAATCCAGCCGCTCGCCTTCGAAATCGGCGAGGATTTCGCGGGCAGTGGTGTTTTCATGCATGTCGGCATTGGCGGAGGTTTCAAACTGCCTGGCGAGGAACCAGCCATTTTCTTCGGCCAGTTCCTTGGCCTTGGTGTACATGCCAAAGCCCTTGAGGCCTTTGGGCGTCAGCACCACTTTCGCGCCGAGAAAGCGCATCAGGCGGCGACGTTCCACCGAGAAGCTTTCGGCCATGGTGACGACCAGCGGATAGCCCTTGGCGGCGCAGACCATAGCGAGCCCAATGCCGGTGTTGCCCGATGTCGCCTCGACCACCGTCTGGCCGGGTTGCAGCGTGCCGTCCCGTTCGGCAGCCTCAATGATGTTGAGCGCCAGCCGGTCCTTGACGGAGCCTGCGGGATTGAAGGCCTCAAACTTCACATAGACCGTCACATTGTCAGGCGCGATGCGGTTGATGCGGATGCAGGGCGTGTCGCCCACGGTGTCCAGCACGCTGTCATAGCGCAGTCCGCGCCCGTTGGTGGTTCGAATGGCCATGAGAAGTCCCTCCCTTTGGATTTGGGTGTCGGGACGCAGGGTATCACAGGAAGGCGGGTGTGGATATGGGGGCGGTGCTTACCCCGGGTAGAGGGTGGTGAACTTCTCTTGAAGATAGTCCATGAGCGGGGCCGATGTGGGCGCCGCACCGCAGGCATGGGTGATTGTCTCTTTGGGGGTGCGCAGCCCGCCATGGGTTTGCAGATTGGCGCGCAGCCAGTTGGTGGCGGGGCTCGGGTCGCCCTTGGCCAAGGCATCATCCAGGCCCGCGACCTCAGCGGTCAGCGCCTGATAGAGGCAGCCCGCATAGACATTGCCCAGGCTGTAGGTCGGGAAGTAGCCGAAAAGACCCACGGACCAGTGCACATCCTGCAACACCCCGTTGGAGGGTTTGTCGACCGCGTAGCCGAAATCCGCTTCAAAGCGGTCGTTCCAGGCGGCCTCAAGATCTTTGACCGTCAGATCCCCGCCCACCAGAGCGCGTTCAAGATCAAAGCGCAGCATGATGTGGAGGTTGTATTGCACCTCATCAGCCTCAGTCCGGATATAGCCGCGATGGACGCGGTTGACGGCGGCATAAAACGCCTGCGCGTCCGCCACGCCAATATCGCCAAAGCGGTCCTGCATTTGGCCGAAGAGCCAACCGCAAAACGCGCGGCCCCGGCCCAGCTGATTTTCATAGATGCGGGATTGGCTTTCATGGACGCCCATGGACACACCGCGGCCCAGTGGCGTGAGGCGGTAGGCCGGATCGACGCCTTGTTCGTAACAGGCATGACCGGTCTCATGGATGGTGGAATAGATGCAGTTGAACGGATCCTCGGCGGCGGTGCGGGTGGTGATGCGCACGTCATCGCCTGAACCCGACGAGAACGGATGCACCGCCAGATCGAGCCGCCCGCGCGTGGTGTCATAGCCGAACCGGGCGGCCAGATCGTTGGCCAGCGCAATTTGCTGCTTAGCCGGGAAGTGGCCGGTGACCCTTGGCCCCTGCCCCGCGCCAAGCGCGCGTTCGCGCAAGGCCACAAGGCCGGGGCGCATGGCGTCAAACATCGTCTGCAGCTCAGCGCCGGTGATGCCCGGCTCAAAATCCTCAACAAGCGCGTCATAGGGGGCGACGTCCGCGCCTGCTACGGCTTGGGCCTCTTCGCGTTTGAGGGCCACGACCTCTTCCAAAACAGGCAGGAACAGCGCCACATCGTCTTTGGCGCGCGCCTCAGCCCAGATGCCCTGAGACCGGCTGGTCAGGCGCGCCAGGGCGGTGGCCAGTTCCACCGGCACTTTGGAGGCGCGGGCGTAGCTGCGGGCAATCTCGCGCAGATGGGCGCGGGCGGTGTCATCTTGGGGCTCTGCCGCCGCCAGCCATTCGCCCACGCGCGGGTCAGTGCGGCGGGCATGGAGCACCGCCTCCATCGCGCCTTGTTCTTCGGCGCGCTGATCGGCGGCGCCCGCGGGCATCATGGTTTCCTGATCCCACCCCAGGCGCCCGGCGATTTGCCCAAGCGCTTGGGTCTGACGGTCATGGGTCATCAAGGCGTCATAGGCTGTCATGGGTCACCCCCGGATGGATTGCGCGACGGGATAGCCGCTGAGGAACCGCGCGCGCAGGATCAGCACCCAGACCGCCACGGCCAGCAATTGATGCAGGATCGCGATGTTCCACGGCGCGGCATAGAGCACGGTCACGATGCCCAGCACGATTTGCGCCACGAGGGCCAGCATCATCGCACTGAAGGCCGTGCGCGTTCGGGCATTGGCGCTGCGGCGGCTGCGGACCCAAACAAACAGCGCATAAGCCAGCAGCAGATAGCCCCATATGCGGTGGATGAACTGCACCAGACCGGCGTTTTCAAAGAAATTTCGAATACCAAGCTCTGGCATCCAGACATCCAGCGGCAAGAAGGACCCGCCCATCAGCGGCCAATCGGTAAAGGAGCGGCCCGCGTCGATTCCCGCGACCAACGCCCCCAGCAGGATCTGAATGAAGGTGAAATGCAGCACGCCCGTGGACATGCCAAAGAGCCGCGCTTCGCGGTCGCGGCGGGCTTGCATCAGGTCCCGTTCGGGCCGGGACATGTGCAAGATGTACCAGGTGATGAAGCCCAGGATGATGAAGGCGAGCCCCAAATGCGTGGCGAGCCGGTAGCTGGCCACATCGAGCATTGTGCCGGTGAGGCCTGAGGACACCATCCACCAGCCGATTGCGCCTTGCAGACCGCCCAGGACGCCCAGCAGGAGAAACTTGCCCGTCCATCCGGTGGGCATCTTTTTGGTGAGCAGCAGGCCAAAGAACCCGATGGCCCAGATGAGCCCGATCACTCGGCCAAGCTGCCGGTGGCCCCATTCCCACCAGTAGATGACTTTGAATTCGTCAAGGCTCATCCCTTTGTTTTGCAACTGATATTCGGGGATCGCGCGGTATTTGTCGAACTCGGATTGCCAATCGGCTGCATTGAGCGGCGGGATCGCCCCGGTGACCAAATCCCATTCCGTGATCGATAGCCCGCTGTCGGTGAGCCGCGTGAGCCCGCCCACGACGATCATCGCCACGACGGAGGCAAAGAGCACCATCAACCAGATCCGCGCAGCGGCACGGGAGCCGGTGCGCCCTTGATCAATCACGCCTTTGGTGGGCGTGGCGCGTTGGGTGGCCTCGGTCGAGACCTCTTCAAAGATGCTGCGCTTGGAACTCATGGTTGGGATATATTCCTGACTGTGATGCGTGCCAGACCCTATGTCGGGGGGCTGCACGCTTCAAGGGAGGACGGTGCGGCCTATCGATCCTTCCAGCGCACCATTTGCCGCAACACCCCATGCAGCATTTGCACATCCGCGCGGGTGAGCGGCATTCGGCTCCACATGTTGCGCAGGTTGGTTTTCATATTCGCAGCCTTAGTGGGCGGGAAGAAGAACCCGGCTTGGGTGAGCGTGTCCTCATAATGCGTTGATAAGGTTTCAATATCTGCGTGGCTGGCCCAATCGGCCTGCGCCATTTCCATGCGTTCTTGCGCGACCTCTGCGGTGGCGCGACGCCATTCATAGGCCGTGAGCAACACGCATTGCGCCAGGTTGAGCGACGGAAAATCAGGGTTCACGGGCACATTGATGATCGCATTGGCGCGCGCGATGTCATCGTTTTCCAGCCCCGCCCGTTCTGGCCCGAAGAGCACACCCACGCGGCCCCCGGTGGCGATCTTTTCGGCGGCCATCTGCATCGCGCGTTCCGGCGTGACCACCGGCTTGGTGAGGCCGCGCGGGCGGGCGGTGGTGGCAAAGACCATCTCGCAATCCTCAAGTGCCGTCGCCGTGGTGTCCGTCAAAAGCGCCTCATCCAGAAGCCGGCCGGCCCCGCTGGCCATGGCCACGGCCTTGGAATTGGGCCAGCCGTCCCGCGGGGCCACCACGCGCATTCCATCAAGGCCGAAATTCCACATGGCCCGCGCCGCCGCGCCAATGTTTTCCCCCATCTGCGGGCGGACAAGGACAAAAACCGGTTGATTTGGGGTGGTTGGCATGAGGCACGCTCCTTTCAGCGATGCTTTAGGCGGGTTTGGCGCGCCTGAAAAGACCGGATGGACAGCAGCCCGAAAACGCCGCTATAGGGGCAAGACGACCAAGGGGGGCAGAGATGGCGAATTCCGAAGGTGCGGCACCGGACCGGCCGCAAATTTACCTGATCACACCGCCCGAACTGGAGCTGAGCCGGTTTCCCGCTGATCTGGCCCGCCTGCTGGACGCCCATGAGGTGGCCTGTGTGCGGCTGGCCCTGTCGAGCCATGACGAAACAGAGGTGTCACGCGCCGCCGATGCCTGCCGCGAGGTGACCCATGCGCGCGACGTGGCGCTGGTGATCGAGACGCATTTTGTTCTGGCCGACCGCTTGGGCCTCGATGGGGTGCATCTGCTGGATGGGGCGCGTCAGGTCCGGGCGGCGCGCAAGACTTTGGGGCCCGACGCGATTGTCGGCAGTTTTTGCGGCACCAGCCGGCATGACGGGATTTCCGCCGGCGAGGCGGGCGCGGATTACGTGAGCTTTGGTCCTGCCGGGGTGCAGGCCTTGGGCGATGGCAGTCAGGCCGAAGCCGAGCTGTTTTCATGGTGGACGGAAATGATTGAAATCCCCGTGGTGGCCGAAGGGGCACTGGACATCAATTACGTCGCAGAACTAACCGATATGACTGACTTTTTTGGCATCGGCGCAGAAATCTGGAACAGCGATGACCCGGTGGTGACCTTGAGCGATCTGACGGCCGCGATGGGCTAGTGATCGCTCTGGCGGGCCTGAGGCATGCCGGAGCGCACCGCCCTCTCTGAGCGGGCGGCGAGCGCTTTGCGATCGGCCATGTCGCGCACCGGGATCGGCGCATGGCAGACCACCTTCACCTGGCCCCCGCCGGGTGTCGCCAAAAGCGCCAGCGCATGGGGGCCAAATTCCATATCGCCCCACCAGCCGTAAAAGCGCGCATCCTGACCAGACGGCGCCGTATAGACGACGCTGAGCGGTTGGATATAGAGCGTTTGGCGCAAACCATCCTCAAAGAACGCCTGAAACAGCGTTGATTTAAAAGGCAAAACGCGAAAGTTGTCGGTGGAGGTGCCTTCGGGAAAAAACAGCAGCCGATGCCCGGCCGTGAGGCGGGTTTCAAACATCTTTTGTTGCAGACGCGCCTGCGTGCGGTCGCGGGCGATAAAGACGGTGCCGGTGATTTTCGCCAAAAGCCCAATGCCCGGCCAGCCCGCCACCTCGGATTTCGACACAAAATAAAGCCGCGTCGCCGCGTTGAGCGCGAAAATGTCCAACCAGGAAGAGTGATTGGCCACAAACGCCCCGTTTTGCGCCATCACTTGCCCTTCGACCCTGTGGCGCAGACCCAGAATGCGCAAGGAAATGCGACAGACCACCACCGTGATCACGGGCGTCCAAGGCCGGGCGAGACCGTGTAAAGGACGCTCAATCAGCCGCATAAGGGCCATAAGCACCACCCCGCTCAGCAGCACCAATAGAAGGGGAAGCCCGCGCAAAACCGCGCGCGCCCAACCCCACCCGGTGATTGTGATCTCGGGCGGGGTCTCTTGCGGAGACCAGGTGAAGTTCACGCTGTAACACCTTTGGTATAAATGGCTTTTTGCGCCTCGTTCATGCGCTGCGTGTCCATCACCAAGCAGATATCGGTGGTGTTGAACGCGTGATCCACAAACGCCCCGTCGCCCACGAACCCGCCCAAGCGCAGATAGGCCTTGAGCAGCGCAGGCACCTGCCGCATCGCCGCGCGGCGGTCAATCTGATCCTCGGGCATCAGGTTCATGGATTGGTAATGCGCCCCTTGGGCCCGCACGCGCAGCGGCTCTGGCGCAAGATGGCGATGATGCAGCAGCGACAGCGGCGCGGCCAAGGCTTTGGGATCCGTGCCATGAAAACTGGCCACGCCAAAAAGGATCTCGACCTCATGTTCCAGCACGTATCCGGCCAGGCCGTTGAAGAGGTGATACATCCCTTCGCCGCCACGATAGGCCGGCGCCAGGCAGGACCGGCCCAGTTCCAACAGCCGCCGCCCGGATTGGCGCAAGAGGCTGAGATCATATTCATCCTCGGAATAAAACTGACCGATCTCGGCGGCTTTTTCGCTGAGCAAGAGCCGGTAGACGCCGACCACAGCGCTCTCTTGCGCGCGGTCGATCAACAAGAGGTGGTCGAAATGCGGGTCAAAGCGATCCTGCTCCAACCCGGCGTCGTGATCGACGAGAGGTCCGTCACTGCCAAGTTCGCGCACAAAGACTTCATAGCGCAATCGCTGCGCCGCGCGCAGATCGGCGGCATCTCTGGCCAGCCTGACTTCAAAGCGCTCATGATCGCCCATCGTGCCCCTTGATCGTGCCCCGTGATCGTTGCCCTGTGATCGTTGCCGCCCTTTTGGGTCCTGTTGGGTTTTATGCGCCACAGCCAAGCTTTTCAACGTCACTCTCGTTTAAGGAATGGCAAACAACTAAAACGTGTGTTAAGGAATCGTTAACCTTGTTTGCGGTGTGTTTTCTGTCGCGCCAGACCGAAGACATCAAACCCGCACCGCGTTGATATGTAATGGGACCTGACACAAAGGATTTTCCCGCCGTGCACATGACCGAAGACAAACTGGCCAGCTTGATTGGGTCACGTATTTGCCATGACCTGATCAGCCCCATCGGAGCGGTCACAAATGGGTTGGAACTTTTGGAACTGACAGGATTGCCGCCGAGCCCGGAAATGGAGCTGATCAACCAAAGCGCGCAAAGTGCTGCGGCGCGGGTGAAATATTATCGGCTGGCCTTTGGGGATTTTGGGCGGATCGACGCGACGCATCCGGTGCGCGGCACGGAGATTGTGACCATTCTCGAAGGCGTATTCATCAGCGGCCGGATCGAAGCCAATTGGCATGTCACCGAGGACAAATCCCGCGCGGAAATGAAGGCCGCGCTGTTGGCGTTGATGTGTGCAGAGGTGGCCCTGGGCAAAGGCGGTCGGATCGATGTGACCTCGCAAGATGGCATGTGGAATGTCGACGCCAAAGGGCCCAAACTGATGCTGGAGGGTGACCCTTGGGATTTTCTGAGCGGGCGCAACCCGGATGCGCAGGTTGAGCCGGCGGCCGTGCAGTTTGCGGTTTTGCCCGTTGTTTTGCAACAACTGGGGCGGACGTTGGACATCGTCACGTCGGGCGATGTGCTGACGCTTCGGTTTTAGGCGCGCAGGGTCCCGTCGCCCACCACGAGATACTTGAAACTGGTCAATTGCGTTGCGCCCACAGGGCCGCGGGCGTGCATTTTGCCCGTTGCGATGCCGATCTCTGCGCCCATGCCAAATTCACCGCCATCGGCAAACTGAGTGGACGCGTTGCGCATCAAAATGGCGCTGTCGAGTTCGGCAAAGAACCTATCGGCGCTCGCATCATCCTCGGTCATGATGCAATCGGTGTGCTGCGAATGATGCGCGCGGATATGGGCGATGGCCGCGTCTATGTCAGGCACGACGCGCGCGGCGATAATGCTATCCAGATATTCCTGCCCCCAATCCTCT
>JBCCDT010000150.1:0-8797 GCA_039030635.1 Pseudomonadota bacterium | reverse complement strand
GGTCAGGTGATCACGGTCTATGACCCGATCGTGCATTCCAAGGCCGAGGTCGAAACCGATGATCCCAACTCTTTGCGCCGCCGTCGCACCTTTGACACGCGCTATGTGCGCTGCGAACGGCCGACGGTGATCACCGGGGGGGAACTGTCGCTTTCGATGCTCGATCTGGTCTACAACCCCACCGCGCGGACCTATCAGGCACCGCTACAGCTCAAATCCACCGGCGGGATCTTCATCGTGGACGACCTTGGCCGTCAGGCCGAACCGCCCCAGGCGCTTGTGAACCGCTGGATTGTGCCGCTGGAAGAAAGCAAAGATATCCTCGCGCTGCAATCGGGTGAGAAATTCGAGGTGCCGTTCGACACGCTGGTGATCTTTTCCACCAACTTCCACCCCAACAAGATCTTTGACCAAGCGGCCCTGCGCCGGATTTTCTTCAAGATCAAAATCGACGGGCCGGATCAGGCGGATTACCTCAAGATCTTCGCGATGGTCGCCAAGAAACGCGGCATGCCGTTAGATGAGGGCGCGCTGTTGCACCTGCTGAAGAAAAAATATCCGACGATCAACAACGTCTATTCGAACTATCAGCCGATCTTCCTCATCGATCAGATGATTTCGATCTGTGAATTCGAGGGCATCCCCTATCAGATGTCACCGGAGCTGATTGATCGCGCATGGGCAAACATGTTTGTCACGGATGAGGAAATCATCAACTAAGCGGCCCATTTTCTTGGAAGAAAATGCGCGGAAAATTCGAACTTTCCGTGTGCGGATGAATTTTGCAAAGCGGTCTGAAACGCACTACCTATGCGTCCATGACCGCCCTCCCCTTGCGTTTTCAGGATTGGTTCGATGCCCGTGGTTGGCAGATTCACCCGCATCAGCAGGCCATGTTGGAGCGCAAAGATGACCCTTGCCAGCTACTCATCGCGCCAACCGGGGGCGGCAAAACACTGGCCGGGTTTCTGCCCAGTCTTGTCGAACTGGAAGACGGCAGCCACCCAGGTCTTCACACGCTCTACATCTCTCCGCTGAAGGCGCTGGCGTCTGACATCAAACGCAACCTGCGCAGCCCGGTTGACCAGATGGCCCTGCCCATCCGCATCGATGACCGCACGGGCGACACGCCGCAATCGCGCAAGAAACGCCAACGCGCGGACCCGCCTCACATTCTGCTCACCACGCCCGAAAGCCTGGCCTTGCTCACCTCCTATGAGGACGCCCATCGCATGTTTGCGGGGCTGAAGCGCGTGATTGTCGATGAAATTCACGCGCTGAGCGAATCCAAGCGCGGCGATCAGATGATGTTGGCGCTCAGCCGCTTGGAAACGCTCTGCCCTGATCTGCGCCGCGTCGGTCTGTCCGCCACGGTGGAGGATCCCGCCGCGATCGCCCATCTCCTCGCCCGGCATCCAGACCGGTGCGACATCCTGATGGCCGATCCGGGCCCCGCGCCGGACATTGCCATGCTGGAAACCGCCCCGCCCCCCTGGGCCGGCGGGGGCGCGGTCCATTCCATCCCCGCGGTGCTGGAGCAGATCCGCACGCACAAGACGACGCTTATCTTCCACAACACCCGCGCACAGGCCGAAATTTTCTTTCACAATCTGTGGCTTGCCAATGAAGACGCGTTGCCCATCGGGATCCATCATGGCTCTCTGGATCGGGTGCAACGCGAACGGGTCGAAGGCGCAATGCAGCGCGGTGAGCTGCGCGCGGTGGTCTGTACCGGGTCGTTGGACCTCGGCATCGATTGGGGCGATGTGGATCTAGTGATCCAGGTCGGCGCGCCCAAGAATGTCAAACGTCTGGTGCAGCGGATCGGACGGGCCAACCACAATTACAACGCCCCTTCCAAGGCGCTTTTGGTGCCTGCCAACCGGTTTGAAGTGGTGGAATGTCAGGCCGCGTTGCAGGCGGTGATGGCCCATGACCTCGACGGCGAAGCGAAAGGGCCCGGGCCGCAAGACGTGCTGTGCCAGCATATCCTGATCCGCGCTTGCTCCGGGCCGTTTGATGCGGAGGATTTGTACAACGAAGTGCGCAGCACCGGCGCCTATGCAGATCTTTCGCGGGATGCCTTTGATGCCTGCCTCGAATTTTGCGCCACGGGCGGATATGCCTTGCGCGCCTATGATCAGTGGCAACGTCTGCTGCAACGTCCCGACGGGTTTTGGCAGTTGCGCGATCCCCGCGCGGCCCGGCTCATTCGCATGAATATCGGCACCATTCAGGACAGTGATCTGCTCAAGGTGCGCATGCATCGGTCCCGTGGCGGCAAACCCTTGGGCGAAGTGGAGGAAGGCTTTGCCGCCTCTCTGACCCCCGGCGACACCTTTCTGATCGGTGGGCAAATCGTACGCTATGAAGGCCTGCGCGAAATGGTGGTGGAGGTGAGCCGCGACCGGGGGAAGAAACCCAAGATCGCCACCTTTGCAGGCACCAAATTCGCCAATTCCACCCAGCTCAGCGCGCGCATTCTGAGCCTTATGAACTCTGGCGATTGGTCCTCTCTGCCCGATCACACCGCTGAATGGCTGCAGCTTCAGAAAGACATGTCGCGCCTACCGCAAGCGGGGCGATTGCTGTTGGAAAGCTTTCCCCATGACGGGCGCGAACATCTGGTGATCTACGGGTTTGCAGGGCGCAACGCGCAGCAAACGCTGGGCCTTATCGTCTCCAAACGCCTTGAGGAAATGCGCCTGGATCCGTTGGGCTTTGTGTCGACCGACTACGCGACCTTGATCTGGGGCCTGGAGCCGCTGACCGATGCCACGGGCCTCTTTGACATCGATGCGCTGCGGGAAGGGTTGGACAAATGGTTGGCCGGGAACCAGCTGATCAAACGTACGTTCCGCGCCTCCGCCACGATTGCAGGGCTCATTCAGCGCAACACGCTGAGCGCCAAGAAATCCGGGCGCCAAGCCACGTTTTCGTCTGACATCCTCTATGACACGCTGGCCAAATATGACCCGGACCACCTGTTGCTGCGGATCACCCGAACAGAGGCGATGCGCGGGCTGATTGATTTTGGCAGGATTGAGGAAATGGTCTCTCGCGTGGACGGGCGGATTGACCTGATGCGCTTGCCCCGTGTGACGCCTCTGGCCGCGCCTTTGTTTCTTGAGGCCGGCCGCACGCCGGTTGAAGGTCAGGCGCAAGAGCGCCTTCTCGAAGAAGAGGCCGCGCGCCTGATGGAAACGGCCGGACTATCGCAGATGAAAAGCGCATCCTAAGCGCGACACGCCCTTGTCAGAGAGGCGCATCGGCGTCTGAAATCCCTTGCAAAATCCGAGCCGCGGGTTCAGACAGAACAGACCATGAACGGTTACGAGTTTTCCCTGGCAGGCGCGCCGCTGGTCGCCCTTGGCTCTGGCGCACTTTTCTGGCCAGACCGCAACTTGCTCTGCGTGTCCGATCTTCATCTGGGCAAGGCGGAACGACGGGCCCGTTTGGGCGAGGCACCTTTACCGCCCTATGAGACCCAAGATACGTTGTCGCGCCTTGAAAAGGATCTCAAGGCGACGGGCGCCAACAAGGTGGTGTGTTTGGGCGACAGCTTTGATGATCGGGCCGCGGCGGAGGCCCTGCCTGACGCGGCGAAAATCTGGATCTCAGCGTTGCAAGCCGGGCGCCGCTGGATCTGGATCGAAGGCAATCATGATCCAGGCCCGGTGGAAATGGGCGGCACGCATCTGGCGGAACTGCCATTGCTGCCATTGACCTTTCGCCATATCGCGCGCGACGGACAAAGCGGTGAAATTTCAGGGCATTACCATCCAAAGACCACACTCAACATACGCGGGCGCAGTGTGACGCGGCCGGCATTTCTGGTGGATGTGGATCGGGTGATCATGCCAGCATATGGCACCTATACGGGCGGCCTGCGCAGTCACGCGCCGGAGCTGCAAAACCTCATGCGCGCGGAGACGATTGCGGTGCTGACTGGGCCGGTTCCAAGGGCCGCGCCGATGCCGCGTCAGAACTAGGCGTGTTTGTGCATGGCTCCAACAACCCGGTTTCCATCCAATCTGGTCGAAACGTTCGGCTGACAGGGACCAGATCGCCGTTGCTCAGCTTCAGATACACTTTTCCGGGGTCGCGCCGCTGACCTTCGACCACCGCATGTTTGGCAACCCAATGAGACCGGTGCGCCATGAAACCTTCGACCGGCTCCATTTCTGCGACAGCATCGCTGAGGCGCAGGCGAAGGCGCGCGATGCCTGCCTCTGTTGCGACCTCAACCATGTGATCGCGCGCCGACAGCCGCAACACCGGAGCGCGCAGATGTTTGGGAAGACGCTGCAGCAGGCGCGCCTCCGTGCCCACCTGATCCTGCTCTCGATCTGACTGAGGCTGAAAGGCCAAAACGGAATGGCGGATCACCGCAACGCCCGCCACCACGACAAACACGTAAATGACCAAGCGCACGGTTCCCCCGGTGGCGGCCAAAACCTCAGGGTTGATGAGCGAGGTCGAAATCAAGACGCAAGGGGCATAGACAACGGTCATCACCACAACGGCGAGGGCTTCGATCAATGCGGGGTGCCTATCCTCCAGGGCGATTTGCGCGATCAGATTTGAAATCCAGCCGATCACCACGGAAATTGCAATCAGCGGCACCCAAAGCAGGACACGTTCGCCCGTGCCCATGGTCGTCAACGTGCCAAACGGCCCTGCAAGCACGGCAAACACCATGACGCAGAACACGATCGCCATAATCCGCATAGAAAAAACGGAGCGCCATGTCTCGGCAATTTTGCCGCGCAACTTCCCCAAACTCAAACCAACCCTTACCCAAAACATAGAACTTATTTTTTTCAGTAGCTTACATCACTTACACCGAAGTAAGAAACAGTAGATTGCACATTGTTAAACGTAAAGTTGCAAAATCCACGCGGTAAATTCGTCTTAGGGGTGAGTTAGGGTGTCTCGCGCATTGACCGACGCGCTCTGGATTGCAAACCATAGCGCGTCACAAGGACCCGCATTGAAAGTCAGATCATGCCAATGGACCCAGAAATTGACGCCAAGATCCGCGCGAGTTTCGACAAACAGAGCCTCATGACCACGCTTGGCGCGCGGCTTGTGCGCGTGCAAACCGGAGAGGTCGACATCGACGCCCCCATCCAACAGGGCAGTCTGCAACAGCAAGGGTTTGCCCATGCCGGGTTGACCTTTGCCATAGGCGACAGTGCGGCGGGCTACGCCGCGCTGAGCCTTTTGCCGATGGATCAAGAGGTGCTGACCACTGAAATGAAGATCAACCTGCTGGCCCCCGGGGCGGGCGAGCGACTGATTGCGCGCGGTCGGGTGATTAAGCCCGGCCGTCGGATCATGGTCGTGCAATCCGATGTCTTCGCGGTGAAAGACGGTCAGGAACGGCACATTGCGCTCCTGACCGGGTCGATGATGCCCGTGCCGATTTAGGCGGTCAGGCCTTCAGGTTCTGCCAGGCCATTTGCGCGGCAGCATGCCGTGACGGTGTTGGCCAGCAAGCAGGCAATGGTCATCGGCCCCACGCCGCCAGGCACCGGTGTGATCGCACCGGCCCGTTCGGCGCACGTATCGAAATCCACATCCCCCACCAGCACGTTCTTTCCGCCGCGCTCAATCCGGTTGATGCCCACATCGATCACGGTCGCGCCTTCTTTGATCCAATCGCCCGGCACCATTTCGGGCCGCCCCACCGCGGCCACGACGATATCGGCGCGGCGCACCACGTCCGGTAAATCCTTGGTGCGGGAATGGGCCACCGTAACCGTGCAACTGTCCCCAAGCAGCAGCATCGCCATCGGCTTGCCAACAATGTTTGAGCGCCCAATGACAACCGCGTCCATCCCACTAAGCGAGCCATGGTGATCACGCAACATCATCAGACATCCAAGCGGGGTGCAGGGCACCATGGCTTTTTGTCCCGTCCCCAACAGCCCAACATTCGAAATGTGAAAGCCATCAACGTCTTTCTGTGGAGAAATCGAGTTGATCACGAGATCTTCGTCAAGGTGCTTGGGCAAAGGCAGCTGCACCAGAATGCCATGAACGGCCGGGTCATTGTTCAATTCTTCAATCAAAGCGAGCAACTTATCCTCAGGCGTATCCACGTCGAGCTTATGCTCAATAGAATTCATGCCCACTTCGACCGTCTGCTTGCCTTTGGAACGCACATAAACCTGGCTTGCCGGGTCTTCGCCGACCAACACCACAGCCAAGCCTGGCGTGATCCCGTTTTCCTCTTTCAGCCGCGCCACATGGCCTGCGACTTTCTCCCGAACGGTTGCGGCAAAAGCTTTGCCATCAATCAGTTGCGCTGTCATCTTCATGTCCCTTTCATGAGGCAAGGCGGGGAGATCCCCGCCCTGCAAAAGCGTGAGCCGGGGTGCATCCCCCGGCCCATTTTCAGAACAGACCTTCGATCTGGCCGTCATCATTGAGGTGGATGTTTTCCGCCGCCGGTTTGCTGGGCAGACCCGGCATTGTCATGATCTCACCACAGACCACGACGACAAACCCGGCGCCTGCTGACAACCGCACTTCGCGCACCGGCACGGAATGCCCCGTCGGTGCACCGCGCAGGTTCGGATCGGTGGAAAAGCTGTACTGCGTCTTCGCCATGCAAACGGGCAGATTGCCATAGCCCTGCTCTTCCCACAGCTTCAACTGATCGCGGATTTTCTTGTCCGCCAGCACCTCATCGGCGCGATAGATGCGCTTGGCGATGGTCTCAACCTTTTCAAAGAGAGACATGTCATCGGGGTAAATCGGCGAGAAGTTCGCGTTGCCCGCATCGACAATCTCCACCACTTTGCGCGCCAGAGCCTCAGATCCTTCTGAGCCAAACTCCCAATGCTTTGACACCACAGCCTCGGCCCCATGCTCGGCCACGTAAGCTTGCACCGCCTCAACTTCGGCATCGGTATCGGTGACAAAGTGGTTGATCGCCACCACCACTGGCACACCAAAGGATTTCACGTTCTCGATATGACGGCCCAAGTTGGAACAGCCGTTTTTCACCGCGTCCACGTTTTCCGCGCCAAGATCGGCCTTGGCCACGCCACCATTCATCTTCATCGCGCGGATCGTGGCCACCAGCACCACGGCAGAGGGCGCAATGCCCGCCTTGCGGCATTTGATGTTCATGAACTTTTCAGCGCCCAGATCAGCCCCAAAGCCCGCTTCGGTCACCACGTAGTCCGAAATCTTCAAAGCCGTCGTCGTCGCAATGACCGAGTTACAGCCGTGTGCGATATTGGCAAACGGCCCGCCATGAACAAAGGCCGGATTGTTTTCCAGCGTCTGCACCAAGTTGGGCTGCATCGCGTCTTTCAGCAGAACGGTCATCGCGCCTTCCGCCTTGATATCGCGGCAGAAAACGGGGGAGCGATCGCGGCGATAGGCCACGATCATGTCGCCCAGACGCTTTTCCAGGTCCTTGAGGTTTTTGGCCAGACACAGGATCGCCATCACCTCAGAGGCGACCGTGATGTCAAAGCCCGCCTCACGGGGGAAGCCATTGGCCACACCGCCCAAAGACACCGTGATCTGACGCAGCGCGCGGTCGTTCATGTCAACGACACGGCGCCATTGCACCCGACGCACATCGATCTCTTGCTCATTGCCCCAGTAGATATGGTTGTCGATCATCGCCGACAGCAGGGAATGCGCAGACGTGATCGCGTGAAAATCACCGGTGAAGTGAAGGTTCATATCCTCCATCGGCACAACCTGAGCATAGCCGCCACCAGCGGCGCCGCCCTTCATCCCAAAGTTCGGCCCAAGCGAGGCTTCGCGAATACAGATCATCGCCTTCTTGCCAATGCGGTTCAGGCCATCGCCCAGACCCACGGTCGTGGTCGTCTTACCTTCCCCGGCCGGTGTCGGATTGATCGCGGTGACAAGGATCAGCTTGCCATTGTCATGGCTCTGCACCGAATTGATGTAATCCTGGCTAACCTTCGCTTTGTCGTGGCCATAGGGCAGCAAATGTTCGGTCGGAATGCCCAGTTTGTCGCCCACCTCCTGGATCGGCTTCTTCTTGGCCTCACGGGCGATTTCAATGTCGGATTTGTAGCTCATTTTGGGTCCCTCGGGTGGCGCGTACGCTGTCTTCTATACGGTATCGTGCTTATCTCGCCTACCGTGGCGTACAACTTGCGAATCCGACATTTCCGACCTCGCTTGCGTCGAAGCGGCCCAAATCCGGCGTTGCAGGTTTCATTTCGGAAACTCAGGCGCGCCCAAGGCACGTGTTTCTTCTGGCTGAAAATATCCCCGCCGGAGGCACGAAATATTATGCCCCTTTGAAGTTCACGCGGCTTTCCGCCTCAAGCGCCTCGTCGGTGGCCAACTCTTTGCGGCGCTCTTCTTCGGCGTCCGCGCGTTGCTTGCGGATGCGGCCAAACTGACCGATGCCAATTGCGGCCAGAATGACGGCCCCACCGGGGATCAGCCCCGGGCCGGGATCTTCGCCCAACAGGATCATCGCAATCACAAGCCCGGCCAGAGGCGAAAATGACGTGGCCAAAGACACATCCGCAGAGCGCGCGTTCTTCAGCCCGAGGTTCCAGGCGAACTGGCCGCAAATGATGACAATGATCGCGTAGACCCAAACCCATTTCAGGACCACGCCGGAGAACAGGTCCTGAAAGTGGTTGGGGCCGTAAAGCCAGATCGCCAGCCAGTAATAGATGATCGTGCCCAGAACCGTGCGATAGATTGAAAAAATGCCAAGCGGGATCCCTTGCAGGCCCACACGGCTGACCAATGTGGAGGCAATAAATGAAATCGTGGCCGC
>JBCCDT010000149.1:0-8798 GCA_039030635.1 Pseudomonadota bacterium | reverse complement strand
GGGCCGCGCGAGGGCACTTTGGACCGATGCGATGTTGATCATCTTGCCGGCACCGCGTTTGATCATATGCCGCGCGACCGCCTGGCCGACATGAAAGACCGACGCGATGTTGGTCTGCAATACGGTGTGCCGCTCGAAGAGTTCGTCGATGCCTTCACCTTCACCAAGTTCGAACCCTCGGGCATGGTGCAGGGCAATGACTCGATCCGCAACGCAACCTCGATCCTCGATTATATCTTCCGCGAGCTGGCGGTGAGCTATCTCGACCGGACGGATCTGGCCCATGTGAAGCCCGAAGGCACCGCCTTTGACGATCTGGGCCGTGGCGAGGAAGAGGGTGTCTCCAACATCTCGGAAATGTCCGAGGATGCGGCGGCGAAATCCCTTGAGGTGCTCAAGCAGATCAGCTCCACGGGGTATCTGCGCAAGCGTTTGCCGCAGGAATTGGTCGTGCTGAACGGCGGGGCCTCTGCGGGGGCGACGGCGCTCGACACCTCGGACCCGGAAGTGGCGCTGCAAACGCTTGTCCCTGAGACGGCGTCGTCTGAGACGGTGCTGAAAGGGGCCTCGTCCCTGTCGGCGGCGGCGGTGGACCGGGCGTCCATGGCGCGGATGCAAGGCTATGAAGGCGAGGCCTGTGGCGAATGCGGCAACTACACGCTGGTGCGCAACGGGACATGCATGAAGTGCAACACGTGCGGGGCGACCAGCGGGTGTAGCTGATGCGCGCAATCCGAAAGTTGGGAACCGGTTTTCGGAAAAAATTGCGCGGATAACAAAGAGATCGCGTCCTCTGGGGGATGCGTAGGGGTCTTGAGGTCAGGTCTCGCAGCCGCCTCGACCCCGACGAAACAAGAGACACGGGGCGGGTGCGCTCGCCCCCTGACGGCGCTCAGGCCGCAGGCAGAAACCGGGCGGTATAGAAACAGAGCTTGAGTGGCGAAACTTTCATCGGGGGGCCTCGTGCCCCCCGCTTTTCTTTTGTGAGACATGAAGCACCCGGCGCGGGATCAAGGGCTTCAGCCCGCCGCGCCTTCGTCAGGCCGTCCCGGGGCCTGGCGAAACGGCAATTGCAGCGCATTCATCAAGGATACGACGGGGCTGAAGGATAAAGCGCGTCGGAACGAATGTTTGATCGCCATGCCACGGCCTGACGAAGGCGCTTAGCCGGCGTGTGTCAGGTCTTTCAGCAAGCGTTGCGCTTCCATTTTCGGATGGTTCAACGCCTCCCGATCCTCACCCGGGAAGAACCGCGCGCGGGTGGCGGTGGGCATGGGCTGCGGCGAGAGGATATGCACATGGGGGCCGGTCTTGGCGGTCTCAGCTTGCCATGAGCGCGCCAGATGCATTTGGGCGGCTTTGCTTGATCCATAGCTGCCAAAGAACTTCTCCGACATGTGCACATCGTCAAAAAACACCGCGTGACCTTGCGTGCCCAGCAGGGGCGCGACAAAGGTGATGAGCTGCGCCGTGGCCTCGACATTCACTTTAACAGATTTGCCGAAGTCCTTCATATCAATGTGATTTGCCGGGGCGAGGGGGGCTGCGTGAATGGCCGTGTGGACCCACAGATCCAGCTTGCCCCAACGGTCATAGATAGAGCGGCAGAGCTGCGCCATGGCCGCCGTTTCCGTGATATCCATGGGCGCCAGCGTGGCCGATCCGCCCTTGGCCTGGATCAGATCATCAATCTCTTCCAACGCGCCGGTGGTGCGGCCCACGGCGACGATGTGATAGTCGGGCACCAGCGCCTCAGCCAGTGCGGCACCCAGGCCGCGCGAGGCCCCTGTGATCAAAGCAAGTTTCTCTGTCATGGCGGCAGGGCATTTCACTCTGCCTGCCGGAAATCAAGCGCATTCTCTTGACTCTGTCCTCTCAGAGGCGAAAAAGACGTCCAAGTTAACCACAGAGACACGAGGGGATCGCAATGAGCGACATGGTATTGAGCAAGGCCCTGATCGGCCATGACGGGATCGTCAAGAAAACCGGCCTGGTGCTGGCGGGGTCTATCGCGCTGGCCTTTGTGGCGCAGTTGAGCGTGGGCTGGCCTGTGCCGATGTCGCTGCAGGGTCTGGCGATCCTGATCATCGGCTTCACCTATGGCTCGCGCCTCGCGGCCGCGACGCTGGTGACGTACCTGGCCTATGGCGCCATGGGCTTTCCGGTCTTTTCCAACGGTGGCTCGCTGCCGTCGCTTTATGGACCCACCGCAGGGTTCCTTTACGGGTTCGTCGCCATGGCTTGGCTGGCGGGTCTGGCCGCAGATAAGGGTCTGACCAAGAACGTGTTGTCCACGCTGGTCGTGGGCCTCATTGTTTCGGTCCTTCTCTACATCCCCGGCCTGGCTTGGCCTGCCGCGTTCCTGGGCAAAACCATGCCGGAGCTTTGGGCCGGGTGGATGGCGCCCTTCCTTCTGGGTGATGCGATCAAGGCTGTGATTGCCGCGATGGTGGTTGCAGGCGGCTGGCAGCTGGTGAAAGCGCGTAAAGGCTAAACCCCTGCGCATAAAGATCAAAGGCCGCTCCAGTTTGGGGCGGCTTTTTTATGCTGCGGGGATGGTCAGGCGATGAACTTGGCCCAATAACCCGAGATCGAGATGGCCTTCGCCCACGGCAAGGACCTGCGCCTGGCCCATGTAATCATTGCGGCGCATCTCCTGGATGTCGCCCGAGGGCAGACGGACGAGCGCCTTAATACCATCCGGGCCAGCAAAAGTACCGAGCAGGGTCGGGCGCTCCATAGGCAGGATGCTGCGCTCCGTGGCGGAGAGATAGGTGACAAAGCTCAGGGGCGTGGTGTCGTCAGTTTGGCTCATGATTCCGGGCTCGCTCGTTGCAAGACGCCTGATCTATGCTGCGCTGCAGAAAGTTGAAAGAGGGGGCGGGTGTTCGTGCGCAACAAACCGCTGGCGGCGCGGAGACGCTCCAAGGCTCAGCCGGTCTTTTCTCAGCGAAATTAGGGACTTATTCGGCCGCCTTCAACTCAAAACCCTGTTCGAGCATGTCCTTGGGCTCAATCGGGTAATCGCCGGTAAAGACCGCGTCGTAATAGGCGGGTGCCTTGGGGTCACGCCCCTCTGGCACGCCCACGGCGCGGTAAAGCCCGTCGATCGACACAAACCGCAGAGAATCCACGCCGATATATTCGCGCATCTCATCTTCGGTCATGTTGGAGGCCAAAAGCTCTTCGCGCGTGGGCATATCCACGCCAAAGAAACACGGCCACGTCGTGGGCGGGGAGGCGATGCGGAAATGCACTTCTGCGGCACCCGCCTCAAGGATCATATCCTTGATCTTACGCGATGTCGTGCCACGCACCACGCTGTCATCCACCAAGATCACGCGCTTGCCCTTCATCAGGGCGCGGTTGACGTTGAGCTTGAGGCGCACGCCGATGTTGCGGATCTGTTCGGTGGGTTCGATAAATGTCCGGCCCACATAGGAATTGCGCACGATGCCCATTTCAAAGGGGATGCCGCTTTCCTGGCTATAACCGATGGCCGCGGGTGTGCCGCTGTCGGGCACAGGGCAGACCATATCCGCGTCAACCGGAGCTTCGCGGGCCAGTTCCTTGCCAATGTTGCGGCGCACCTCATAAACGGATTTACCGCCCAGAACGGAGTCGGGGCGGCTGAAATACACGTATTCAAAGATGCAGGGTTGCGGGCGAACCGGCTCAAACGGTCGGTAACTGTCGATGGTTTGGTCCTCATTGATGACCACCATCTCGCCCGGCTCAATCTCACGGATGAAATCCGCGCCAATAATGTCGAGCGCGCAGGTTTCAGACGCCAGAACAGAGGCATCGCCCACACGGCCCAGAACCAGCGGGCGGATGCCCAGCGGATCGCGCACGCCAATCAGTTTGTGGCGGGTCATGGCAACGACGGAAAACGCGCCTTCGACCTGGCGCAGCGCCTCTTTCATCCGGTCCGGGATCGTACGACCCATCGAGCGGGCCATCAGATGGATGATGCATTCACTGTCGGATGAGCTTTGAAAGATCGACCCGCGCTGGATCAAATCTCGGCGCAGTGAATTGGCATTGGTCAGGTTGCCATTATGGGCAATCGCCGCGCCGCCCATGGAAAACTCACCAAAGAAGGGCTGCACATCGCGGATCGCGGTGTTGCCCTTGGAGCCGGCCGTGGAATAGCGCACATGCCCCACCCCGATCGAGCCGGGCAGGGCCGAAATCGTCTCAGGCGTGGTGAAGTTGTCGCGCACATAGCCAAAGCGCCGGACCGAGTTGAACCCGTTTTTGGGATCATGGGTGACAATGCCGCCGGCCTCTTGTCCGCGATGTTGCAGGGCATGAAGACCAAGGGCGATAAAGTTCGCAGCATCAGAGAGGCCGATGACGCCGAACAGGCCGCACTCCTCTTTGATTTTGTCGTCATGATCGAAACGGTCTTCGGACCATGTCTCAACGGGTGTGTCGGCTGGCGTTTCTCTGGACAAGGGGCAGCTCCAATTCCCAGAACGGCTGTTGGCGCCATACATAGGGGGTGGCGCCGCTTATGTCACGGATTCATGACGCAACGGCACGGGGTTTTTTTAACCTGTGATGAACGCGCCGTTAGCCGTGGTTGGAATGCTGCCGGTTACGCGGCGTGTTTCGCGTAGAGATAGGCCAGAACACTGGCTTCTTTGGCCTTGAGCACCATCGCGGCCGTGCTGCCAAACGCGTCGGTCCCTTGATCCATATAGGGGAACAGGGCGCGCAGTTCTGCCGCCTGATGCTGTCCCAGCGCGCCAACAGAGAGATCGGACAAAAAGAAGCTCTCGGACAGCTGCCCGTTGGCATAGATGATCTCATGGCGGTCAAACATGAAATGGGTGTAGGTGATCATGCCGCCTTCGCGCACGGACACGCCCGGCAGATCGGTCAGATACTTGGCGGCGACCAGCACCTCTTCGGCCCCAAAGAGCAGCTCAGCCGAAGGCAGGCGCATGCACATACGGTGTTCGGGCGAGACGATCAATTCACGATCATTTTCCAGCGCGCCCGGGGCCAGCACAATCGGCGCAAAGGCGCCTTTGGCCTCAACCGTGGTCTGTCCGATCCAGCGGATGGGTTGCATCTTGTGATGCTGGGTCCAGACCATATCGCCGACCTGCAGCTCCTCTACAGGGCGGTTGCCGGCATTGGTGAGGATCTTTGTGCCGGGTCCGAAACAGGTGATGTAATCGGCATAGTTCGAGGCGCCTGCATTGTTGCCGCCCACCTTTTGGTAGGACACCCCATCCTGAAGCGGGGCGCTGGAGGCGAACCCCCACACATCAGAGAAATTGCCGTTTTGCGAAAAGACGAAGATCGTGATCTGCGGGCCAACAAGGTTGCCGTCATCATCCAGCGCTTGCAGGAAAATGAGCGACTCGGATTCAACCCCGTTGCCGTTGGTCACGATACCGCCGCCGTCCAGCACGGTGTGCGATCCTGGGAGGCCATCGTTGAACGTGTTGGTGCCGCCGCCGGTGTCATCGATCGTGACCGTTGTGCCAAAGCTTGATGAATATTCAAACACTGTGCCATTGGGTGTGTTCGAGTTGTTGATGATGCCATTGCCCACGATCCCGCCCGCGCTGCTGGACGTGACGATGAGCGCGTCGTTGTCAAAGGCAAAGAAACTTCTGGCAACCATGGTGGAACCCTTTCAACAAACTGTTGATCGTTGGTTAACACAGCAATGGTGACGGAAATGGGGCCGTGCTGCGACACCAGGGTGTCAAGCCTTGTCGGCCCTGCAAAGGGGTTTTTGAGAGTGGTCTGCGTCAGGCGAAACCGCGCTTGCCGGGCGCGGTATCTTCGGCGGAAACTGACCGATCAGGGGGCGTCGCACTGGCCCAAAAGCTGATCAACCTTGCCTTGGACCCAGCCTACGGCGGCCTCTGGATCCTGGCTTTCGACGCTGCCGGTCAGGCTGGCAAAGATGCGGGCCGAGCGACTGTCATCAATCACGGCGATGTCTTGGGCGGTGACCACGGTTTCATAGACAAAATACGCCACGGCCACGAGGAGAATGCCGCGCGCCACGCCGAACAGGAACCCAAGCCCTTGGTCGATGCCGCCCAGAAACGACCGCTGTATGACCGAAGAAAAGAGCGGCGTGATCAGCGAGGCCACGATGAGGCCGAGCGCCAGCACCGCAAAGAACGCGCCGATCATGCCCAGGTCGCAGCTTTCCGCGATGAAATCACCGACGTAAGGGATTTCCTTGATCAGCGGCTGCACTTGCGGGGCGAACATGAAGGCCACGATCGCCGCGACGACCCAGCCTGCGATGGCCAAAGCCTCTCGCACGAAGCCGCGAGAATAGGCCAAAAGCCCTGAAAGCACGATGACAAGCGCGACGACGCCGTCGATAATGGTGAAGCCTTCCATGCGCTGCCCGCTCCCTTCGTCCCTTGTCGCGCCTCAGCCCGCCCCGAACAGATCGCCGACGCATTGGCTGAGATCGCCAAACACCTGCACCCCTATCCCGGACACGCCGACAGGTTTTCCACCCTTCGGCACGATGGCGGATGTAAAACCAAGTTTTTGCGCTTCTTTCAACCTGTTTTCGGTCTGCGAGACCGGGCGGAGCGCGCCAGAGAGGCCAATCTCCCCGAAAACAGCGGTGTCTTTGGGCAGGCTTGTGTCTTCTCGGGCACTCAAAAGCGCGGCGGCCACGGCCAGATCGGCGGCGGGTTCGCTGATTTTGATGCCGCCTGCGACGTTGAGATAGACATCCAATCCAGCAAAGGGGATGCCGCAGCGGGCCTCCAGCACCGCCAGCACCATGGCCAGGCGCGCGCCGTCCCAGCCCACTACGGCGCGGCGGGGTTGGCTGTGGGGCGTGGGGGCGACGAGGGCCTGCAGTTCGACCAAAAGAGGCCGCGTGCCTTCGATCCCGGCAAAGACGACCGACCCGGGGGAGGGGCTGCCACGCCCCGCCAGAAAGAGCTCGGAGGGGTTGGTGACCTCGGCCAGGCCTTGGCCTGTCATCTCAAAGACACCGATTTCATCGGCGGGGCCGAAGCGGTTTTTCACAGAGCGCAGAATGCGGAATTGATGCCCGCGCTCGCCTTCGAAATAAAGCACGGTGTCGACCATGTGTTCGACCACGCGGGGCCCTGCGATCTGACCCTCCTTGGTGACGTGACCCACGAGGATCACCGCCGTGCCTTTGCGCTTGGCAAACGTTGTCAGCTCATGACAGGTGGCGCGCACCTGGGAGACGGAGCCCGGTGCGCTGTCGACCGTGTCGGCCCACATGGTTTGAATGGAATCGATGATCACAAGGCCGGGGTTTTCCGCCTCCAGCGTGGTCAGAATATCGCGCATCGAGGTGGCGGTGGCGAGTTTGACCGGCGCGTCTTGCAGGCCAAGGCGGGCGGCGCGCATGCGGATCTGGGCGGAGGCTTCCTCGCCCGAAATATAGAGCGTTTTCATGCCTTTCTGGGCGAAACTTGCAGCGGCTTGGAGGAGAAGTGTGGATTTCCCGATGCCTGGGTCACCGCCGACCAATGTGGCGGACGCGGGCACGAGGCCACCGCCAAGGACGCGGTTGAATTCCTCGATGCCGCAGCCGGTGCGGGGGGGTGGCGCTTCTTCGGTTGCGAGGTCCGAGAGGTGAATGGCCGCGCCGCGTTTCGATCCCAATGCTGCCTTGCCTGGGCCCGTGGACAGCGGCGCTTCCTCTTGGATGGTGTTCCACGCGCCGCAGGCATCGCATTGGCCGGACCATTTGGCATGGGACGCGCCGCAGGCCGAACAGATAAAGCGGTTCATCTTGGCCATCAGCGCACCGCCTCAATGGGCCCCTCGGCGCGGCCTGAGATGAATTGATCGAGATACGGATCGCCTGATTGATCCATATCCGCCACAGGACCGGTCCATTGGATGACGCCGCCATGGAGCATCGCCACATTGTCGGCAATGGCGCGCACGGAGGTCATGTCATGGGTGATCGTCATCGCGGTCGCGCCCATTTCCGTGACAATTTCGCGGATCAAGTCATTGATCACGCCGGACATTATGGGATCAAGCCCGGTGGTGGGTTCATCGAAAAAGATCACCTCGGGTTCTGCGGCGATGGCGCGGGCCAATCCGACGCGCTTTTGCATGCCGCCCGACAGCTCGGCGGGGAATTTATCCGCCTGTTCCGGGGTCAGCCCCACGCGGCGCAGCTTTTCGATGGCAATCTCGCGGGCCTCGTCCTTGGGGCGTTTGAGCGAGCCGCGCATCAGGCGGAAGGCCACGTTTTGCCAGACAGGCAGCGAGTCAAAAAGCGCGCCACCCTGGAAGAGCATGCCAAAGCGGGCAAGGAAGGCGTCCCGGTCGCCCTTTGTCACATCTTGGCCGTCGAGCGTGATGAGGCCAGTATCGGGTTGCACAAGCCCCAGCACGCATTTCAGCGCAACGGATTTGCCTGTGCCCGAGCCGCCGATGATCACCATGGAGGTCGATTTCGGGATCGAAAGGTTCACCCCGCGCAGGACCTGATTGGATCCGAATGCTTTATGAACGTCGCGTAACTCTATCATATCGAAAAGAAAATGCTGGTCAGGATGAAGTTCGCCGCAAGGATAAGCACGGCCGCCGCCTCGACTGCGGATTTGGTGGCCTGACCCACGCCTTGGGCGCCACGGCCGGTGTTCATGCCGTAGTAACAACCCAACAATGTGGCGATGAACCCGAAGGCCGCACCCTTCACAAGCGAAGAGATGACATCGCGCGCTTCGATGAAATTGACCGTGTTGGTGAGGTATGTCGCCTCATTGAAGCCCAGCGATTTTGTGGAGACGAGGTAGCCG
>JBCCDT010000148.1:0-8859 GCA_039030635.1 Pseudomonadota bacterium | reverse complement strand
CGAAACTGCGCAAGGGCAGCACGCCAAGGTCAGGATCCTTCATGGCATTGATATAGCGCTGAAGCGTGGTCGAGCCGGCCTTTCCGGTCCCAATATGAAGGTAGAGCGTGCGCGTCATGCCGAACGCGTGCCCGCCGCCTCCTGCGCGGGGCCGATCATGTCAAAGGGGACGTCAGGGCGTTTATAGGGCGCGCCTCGGATCGCCTCATATTCCGCGTCCATCTGCGCCCGCTTGGACGTGGCTGCATTTGTCGTCACGCCACCGTGGATTTGATGAAAGGTCCCTTCGCCGGCCAGCATGTGAACCTTGACGTTGTCCGCCTCACAAGCGCGTTTCCACAGGTCCAGATTGGTCAGACCACCGCCCGGGGACGTGAACCGCTCATCATACCCGCCAAGGTGGAACCATAGAGATTTGTGCATGAAGACCGCGTTTGATTCCGATGGCAATACCGTCCATCCTTTGCCCGAAGACTTTGAAAACACGGAAACATCAAACAGTTTGTAGCCATCAGCCTCCCAACCGGACGCCGCCAAAAGCGCATCCTCCTGGGCCGCGTCATAGCCATCAATCACGGCCTCTGATTGCACTTTCTCACCCAGATGGAAGCCATGCGTGCCCACCAGATGTGCCTCACCTCCGGCCAGACCTTCCAGAGCTTTGGAGACCAGTCCGGGAGAGGCCATGCGCGCACCGTCGATCAGCATGCCGATCCGGCCAGCCCGCGACATGAGCACGCCGTAGTTGGCCGCATGAACGGGGGAGGCATCTCCCCCGGGCAAGGTCACCACCCGCGCATTGGGGGCCGCAGAGAGGCAGGTGTCAATGTCGGCAGGCGCGGTTGAACCGTTATCCACGACGATGATTTCATAGTCGTCTGACGACACGCCGTGTTGCGCGTCAGGTGACAAAGACGCCAATGTGCGCGGCAATTCCCGCGCCATGTCGTGGGCCACAACCACAAGCGACAGTTTCGGCAAATCGGGCAGGGCGTCACCAAAGGCTTGCTTTGGGACCATGTTCGGGGTCCGGGGCCCGCCACCCGGCTTGGCGGCCGCATTCAGCCCGGCGATGGGTTCGGGTTGCATGACGTAATCCAGTTCGGGGATGGAGGTCACATCATAGGCCCCGTTCAGAATATCCGTCTCAATGGCCTCATAATTGTCACGCAGCACCGTGTTTTCAGGATCGACCCCAGACACCACGGCGAGCCCTTTGCGATAGGGCCCGATGAAGGTCTCAAACACAGATACATTCAGGTCAGGGCGGTACTTTCGCAGGATCGGCACGATCTTGAACACATCCCCACACCACGCATTATAGCGCCGTTCACGCCACACCATCGGCATTTGTTCGGGCAGCACGTCGTCAAACAGGATCACACCGCCGGGTGTCATCCATTTCTCAGTCTCGATAAAGTCACGCAGAACGAACTCGGCCAAGTGCATCCCGTCGATAAACGCAAGATCAATCCCGCCCTTCAGCACTTTGGCGCAGCGATCCTCCTTGGCGAAGAAATCATCGCTCTTTTCCCGAAACACGCGGGTGGGCGCATTGAACGCGCTTTGCAGCATATAGGCGGGATCAACACCAACCGAAGGGCATTTCGCCAGGCCCAGACTGTCGCCCGTATCAATCCCAATTTCGAAATAGAGTTTGGGATCAACGATCTCATGGACATTCTTCAAGCAGGTGAGATAACTCAGGCGCTTGGCCTCAACCCCATTGCGCTCCGCGGCTGTGGGCAAAAGCCCCATGGGCGCCAAAGGCACGCGCGCCTTGCGTTCATCGGGCACCCCGCCCGATGCCAGCTCCAGTGTCAGCTTGTCCGTCATCCCGGCCCTGAGACGCCCCACAAAGATATCGGCCAGCTGTCGCTGCACCTTGTTCGACGCACTGCCAAATTCGCGCGAAATGGTCGGGATCCGTTGGGTCACTTTGCGCATTTTTCCAAACGCAAACGGGCTGCGCGTGTTCAGCACGTTTTCGTCGCCCGTAATCTCGGCATGTTTGCGGCGGTAATCCTCGACCAACTGATCGCGCTCTTCGGGGGATCTCTGCGTTGTTGTGCCGCTGTGATCTTGGTGAAAGGATCCTTCGCCCGGCAAAACGATATAGCTGTTTTCGGGCTCGTGGATGAGGCGGGTGTAAATCTCCAGATTGGCAAACCCGCCACCGGGTTCGTCATAGCGCGGATCAAACCCGCCGCAGGTGTCCAGCACATGGCGCGTTGTGATCAGGCAATTGGTCTCGACCGCGGCCACATAGGTCCTGTGGTATTGCTCACCGGGATAAACCGCGTATTCAAACAGCGCATACCCATCCTCCGGCCAGCCAAGACGCGTCAGCGCCTCGCCTTCGGTGTCAAACGCCATGGGTTGCGGGTTCAACGATTGGCTTTCCGCGCCCAGCATATATTGCGGCACATTGATCACCGGATTGGGGAACAGGGCCCAGGCATCGCGCGCATCGCGCACCACACCCGGCGACAGCATATGCGCCCCGTCAATCATCAGCGCGATCATGTCAAAACTTGCGGCCTCGATCCCGGTGTTCAGCGCGGTGACGGGCGATGGCTCGCCCTCAACCCGCAGGATCTGTTTCACATGGGGAAACCGCGCCTGCAGGTCATCAGGAAGCGGGGTTGGCGAGCCGTTGTCGATCAGCACCACCTCGATCTGATCATCCGGCATGCCCTGATAGGCGGGCGCGCAGCTTTGCAAGGTGCGTTCAATCTGTTGGGGGATGTCATAGTAGACGATGACAAAACTGATGCCTTGGAACCGATTGGGACCCGACGCCACCTTGGGCCTGTCAGAGGACAGCCGATCGGTGACCCGGTCAAAAAGCGCCTGATAGCTGCGATCACGTTGCTTGAGGCGGTCGCGTTCATCCTCAAGCTTGCCGATATGCGCTTTGAGCCGCGCGATCTCGGTGTTTGGGTCTCTTTGCTTGGCCATGACCTTCTACGTGTCCTGCTGCGATCTGTCTTCAGTGTCTGGCTGTCTGGTAATGAAAATGGCGCAACGATACAACCAAGGTAGAACAGCAACGTCGCGTCGATAGGCGAGACCGCCGGGAAAGGGCAGAACAGATGGCGATACGTCTCGATCTGGCACAAGAAGAGGCCGAGGATCACCTCAAGGACCAGATTGCCGAACAAGACGCCAAGTTTCGCGCCTTCGGCCGCATTGGCGATCTGGTGCGCCTGCGGGATTTGCGTGTGCGAGCGGGCCTTGCGCAAATACACGGGGGGGCAGCCTCCGTTTTGCAAGGGTCTTTTGCCACACCACCTTTGTCAGACGCTGACAAAGACGGCGCGGTACCAGAGGTGAATATGGCGGCGCTCGATCTTCGGGCGCTCCGGGCGGGACTGGACCGTGACGGGGCCGTGATCTTGCGCAATGCCATCCCGCTGCGGCGCAGTTTGGACCTGCGCAAATTGTTTGACGCGGCTTTGTCCGCTGGCCGAGAGCTTTTGGATCTGGAAGACCAGGACTTGCCTGATATCCGCCACACCGACAGCAAGGAGATGTTCAACCTTGTGCCGGAAAAGATCGCGCTTCCGACCCATGCGGCACGGGCTTTTTTGGGTGATCGCAACATGCTCGCCACATTCATGTCACCTCGTATCGCCTTTGAATGGATAGACATTTTGACCGCGCAGGGGTTTCGGGCGATGGTGCAGCACCTGTTGCAGGATGATGTCCGGTTTGGGTTTGACCGATGTCTGATCCGGCGGGTTCATGGCCAGGATCCCAGCCCAGATTGGGCCCATGGTGCGGGCGAGACGGGTCGCGGGCTGTTGCTGTGGGTGCCGCTTGCGGATTGTGGGGGCGATACGCAGCGGCCCGGGCTTGACATTGCGCGGCCCAGCACGACCCGACTGGCCGGAGAGGCAAGCGCGCTCTCACGCCCGTTTATCGCCGCGGGGGATGCGGTTCTGATCCGAAATACCAAAATAATATCAAAGAGTTTTGGTGCGCACTTTACCCATGATACGATCGCCGTTGAGACCTGTTTTCTAGGGCGATCCCGGGTGAGGCTCAGCGATCTTCCGGTCTTTTGGTGAGGTTACGGCCAGTCAGCGTGCCCGCAATCCCCGCGATACCGCTTTGCGCATGGTCTCAAGATAGGGGTTCATTTTCATGGTTTCGACCGCGCGTTTAAGCCGTGGCTCCCCATGTTTGCGGCGCAGCTCGTCTT
This sequence comes from Pseudomonadota bacterium, assembly GCA_039030635.1. Lineage (GTDB taxonomy): Bacteria > Pseudomonadota > Alphaproteobacteria > Rhodobacterales > Rhodobacteraceae > Roseovarius. The sequence goes on along the minus strand of JBCCDT010000148.1, from coordinate 4,652 downwards.
GCCCTGCGGCGGTCAGCGCTTCTCGGCGCGAGGACCCGTAACTCTTTGATTTTGCGTGAAACACATAGGTGTCATGCGCCAGGGCAATGCCAAACCCGGCATTCGTGGCGCGCAGGCTGAAATCATCTTCTTCGCCGAACCCGCGCGGGAAACCCACCTCGTCAAAGGCACCGATCCGCTCCACCACTTCGCGACGAATTGTATAGCAAAACCCGTTGAGAAGCGGCAAGCGGACAAGCTGAGGCACGGCTTTTGCGGCCTCTTCCACCACCGCGTCAACGTCATCGACGCCCATGCCACGGGGCACTTCATTGATCGCCCATCCGCCATCTGGGACAGATCGTTCTGGCACGGATTGCCACGTGGCGGCGTTCGACAATGGCCCGACGATCCCGATATCGGGCGCGAGGGCAAAGCGACCGATGATTTTCTGCATCCACCGCGCGGGCACGATCGTGTCGCTATTGAGGAGGGCGATGAAGTCATGCGCGCCCGAGGCAATCCCGGTGTTGGCCGCTACGGTGTAGCCGCCTGCGGTGTCACGGCGAATGACCTTTGTAAATGCGACCCGTTTTGCGAAATCCTGCAAAAACTCGGCAGTCTCCGTGTCGGAGCCGTCATCGACGAGGGTCAGGGTCAGCTTGTCCGGATCATATTGTGTTTTTTCAACGGCTTGCAGGCAGTTCTTTACATCGTCCAGCGCGTTATGCACGCAGACCACCACATTCACACTCGGCTGGCTCAAGCGGCTTTCCCTTGCAGCAAGCGCTCACGCTCATTGTGGATGTGGCGCTCATAGATGATCCGCGGGTCGGTGCGCATGCAAATCCGTTCCGGGGCGATATAGCCAATCTGCGTGCCGGTCGCGCGCAGTGCTGGGGGCAGGCTCAGTTGATCTCGGCGGCTGCCCGCGTCAATGCGAGCCCACCATTCGGTGTAAAGCTTTTGCACATCCGGGTGGGCCATGGCCGTCACCATCACGCTGGTCTCAATCAGACCTGCGTGACGGGGAAATCCCTCAGCGTGGAGCCGTTCCAGATCCGCCTGCACCGTGTCAAAATCATCTTTGCTGAGTTCCATGCAGGTGCGCGCCTCTTCAAACACGCAGATCCTGAGCGGATGTTTCCAGGAATGCAGCGGCCTATCGGTGTCGATCAGCGCCAAGAGATCCCGAGGATGGGCATTCAGCGTCAGATTGGCGTCGATCCAGATCGCGTAGTCATAGTCAGCAAAGTAAAGATGCGGATGCGTTTTGACAAAGCGCGCGGATCGTGTCGGATCGGCATCGACATATTCGAGCGGGCGTTTTTGCCAAACAGAGCCGGGCGGCACCGCCCCGTCCGTGAACATGAAAAAGTCAACACCTTCAACAGGAACCGCGGGTTCCTTCATGTCGTCATAGGCGCCGACAATGGCCGAAAACACCGCAATACGTGGGCTGGCATCCTTGGGCGCGCGAAGTTTTGCATACACATCGCCATAGCGGTCCGTGAAATGCAACGCCGGACAGTCATCCGTGTCCAATAGATCAGCGTGCGAGTGCTGATAGGCCTGCGTGACGAATGTGGCTGAGGGATCAAACCCTTTGCGCCAGCCTGTGTTCAGGTAATGCGCGGCCGGGCCTTCGGGATCGCGCTGCGCTTCCGGGTGTTGGGCCACATAGTGGTCTGCATCAAAGATGTCCGAGGCCATCAACCGTTCGATTTGGGCGTCTGAAGCGTGAGGTCGCGGTTTGTCGTCGTCCGTTTCGACGGGCTTTGGCGCCGCGGGTATCACAGCCTCGCGCGGGGCCGCACCACCGCCGCGCAACCGTGACATGATGGAACGCAAAGGCCGGGTGATGCGCCATGCCGTCGATTGGGTCACCGCGAGATAGTTGTTGAGGTGAGAGGCGGCTTCGGCCTCCAACTCCCCCGACCGCGCGCGCAGGCGGGTCACTTCGCGGCGCAAAGAGGCTTCGGCATCCTGCAGCGTCCGATGGTGTTCGCGCAGGGCCGTGATCTGTTCGCGCCGCAGCTCAGCCGCCGCCGTAGAGGCCGCTGTCTGACGCCGCATCTCGGTCAAATCCGTGTCATAAGAGGTCAGAACGTGACCCAGAAATTGTTCTGACGTGTCCAATTGCGCGCTGAGATCCTTCAACGTGGTCAATGCGCGCGCGTCCTGTGCATCTTGGGTCAGCACCCGGAGCGCATCATAGCCGTCTGAGATCAAGCCATGGGTGAGATCGTTATGGGCAAGGTCCTCGTTGCTGCTTTGCTGGTTGCGGAACTTGGCGTTGAGAAAAGCATCAATGTCGTTTTCTACAGACTTGATCTTATTCGGAAACTTATGACCTAGTGCTGTTTGCGCGCGCCCCAAGCAATCACTTGGATCTTCGAGCAATTGTTCATAGGACACAAACGCGCGCGGCAGCCCGTCACTGTCTGCGACAGCATCCAGCATATAGCGCAGCCATAGCAGCGCGGCTTGCCCTTCGGACAACGTGTTGCGTTGCATCAAAGACCGCATCACCTCAAGCGGGTTGCGCACCGCAATCACCACCTGCAGGTTCACTTTCCCTTCAAGCGCGGCGCGGTAGCGGGGCATCAACCGGCACAGGCGCGGATCCTTCAGCACCGCAGGCACACCCGGTTTGAATTCATCCGCGATGATGGCAGTTAGATCGGTTTCAAAATCCCGCTGTCGGTCTGCCGGCATCTTGGGCAAGTTGCCCGAGACCCAATCCGCCCAAACCAGATCGGCATCCTGCATGTAAGCTTCGTTGCGGCGCACGATCGGCTGGCATTCCCAATGCCCGCGCCGGTTTGATGCATTGTCCTTGATCAGTGTTTTCGGAAGGCCGTAGCCCACAAGGCTCAGCGTCCGGGTCAGGGCCGAGCTTCCGCTGCGATGCGGCCCAAGCACCAACAGAAGGTCCGATGGCAACCCCGTTTTGGACATCTAAAAACCCTTTAATTCCAAGCGCCCATAAGGCGCTGTACGTCATGCACGCGGCACAAACCGTTGGGAGCGTTGATGTCAAAGGATCCCAGAACGACGGCCTCTCCCCGATAGGACGGTTCGAGATCCTCCAATTCAACCACGTCATAGCTTCGCCGCTCACTGGTAAAGCACCGTTGTTGAGGCATTTCAAGCGTCTGGCTCCAAGTGACGCTGCGCAAAACAACCTAGGATTGATTGAATTTGCCGTGAGCTTAGTCCTGCGCGTATCGGGCAGACCCTCTGGCCCGCCAGGCGGCGTTTAGCCTGTCTGCGCGCTGTTGTGCGGCAAGAGCAAGGCCCGCGCGACCGGCTTTGCCTCGGCGCATTTCACAGGCAATAATGCTGTCGTCCAGCGAACACTCTGAGACGTCCAGGTCCGGTGCAAAGTAGGCGGCGGGATGCCCAAAGGCCTTCGCAAACGTCTGATTTTCTTCCCAAAATGCAACGTCCACATGAGCTTTCAAAACCGTCAGAAAGCCGTCATCCAGAACAGGCTCCAAGGCCAATTCCCCAGCTGACCCGTAGAAATCATTCGCCTCATGCGGACCTGGCATCGCGTGGCCCGCCTCAATCGCATTGACCGTGGCCTCAATCACCGCAGGGCTGAACCCCGGGTTTCGAATTTGCACGAGATCAGGTGCGTCAGAGGGTGCCAGTCCTGCGCGCTGTCTGAAATCCGCGATCAGATCGCCGTCGAACCCCTTGCGCGGTAAAGTGCCGACATGGAGCATCACCTGATGCGCAGCCAGCGTCTTTTGCGCCTGTGCCACGCTCTTGTGCCAGTTGACATAGAGATGCCCGCTGGGTTGTCGAAACACCGTCCATCCCCCCAAAAGCCCGGCGAGCAAATGACGCTCCACACCGGAAAAGACGCGGGCATCAATGCCGTGGTCCTCCAGCACGCGGCGCGCCTGCGTCACGCGTTCCGGTGTGCGAAAATGCCATTGGCCAAAGCCGGACATGGCAAAGTCCGACGGCCGGCGCACATACATTACCGCCCGCACATCTTGTGACACTGCGGTGCAGATCGCAGCCATTTCCCTGAGCATATCTTGTGACTTGAAGACCATTTCATGGCTGACGATCAGCGTTTTGCCCGGGGCGTCTGTCAGGAGTGCCGCGATCTGGCGTCGCAGCTGGGCGATCACGTTTGGATCCGGTTCCTCGTGGTCCAGCCCGATGACCAAATAGGGATCGAGCAGCAGAAATTGGTGGTCCGCGCCGTCGCGGGCCATGGCCTGTTGAATGCTGGTCGAGCCACATTTTTCCGGTCCGATATGCAAGACAATGCGCGTCAAGAGGCCTCCCACCGCGTGCCCATCTGGTTGCCAGAGCCTGTTACGCTCTCAAATGCCGCAGGTCGAGCCATGATCGCCTGAGATGCCACCCCACACCTTGACGCATACGACCGTTTCGGCCTAGGACGCCCCGACCGCGCCAACATGGGCAAGGACCGCCCGCGCAGCCGAACTCACGTTGAAACCGACCTTGCGGACCATGGCAGGCACAACCCATTTCTTCAAAAAGCTCGCGCATCGCATAAAGCTTTTGTCACGTCTTATTCGCGTGGGGCGCATTGCGTGGAGTGGGCATTTTGACCGCGACCAGTATCGCCAAAATTATCCCGGCCTCTCACCGCTTTGGCGGCGGTTTCCCATCTGTCACTACGT
>JBCCDT010000147.1:0-8955 GCA_039030635.1 Pseudomonadota bacterium | reverse complement strand
CTGATGATCGCCCAGGGCAAAAGGCTCATATCCACCACGCGGCTATAGACAATGGCGACCGCGCCCAGGATGCCAAGCGAGGTGCCCAGCAGGAACCCCCAGAAGGTCGACTGCAAGGTGATCCAGCCGTGATAGATCAGCGATCTTTTGGACCACGCCCGCCCGCGCAGCACCATCGCGCCCGTCGTTTTCCAGATCTCCTGCCCGACCTGTGTGGGTGTGGGCAGGCGCGGACGGTCCAACGCGTAGCCGAGCGCCACATGCTCTGAATTGTTGGCCATCAACCGCCAGACAGATATATCGCGGCGCTCCACGGTGCTGGGTGGGATGATCTCCGCGCCGCCGCGTTCGGCGATGTCCAGCGCAGGGCGCACATTCATCGGCGCCACGGCAAGCCACCAGACGGCCAGAAGCGCCAACAGAACCGTCAGAATAGGGAGCAAGCTACGCATCACGCGACACCCGCCCCGGACGTGGAACGGGGGCTGGTTGGTTTTAAAAACGCAGGCCCCGGATCACGTCCGGGGCGGGGTTTTCTACTTTGCTCAACAATGCTCTAGTCATAGCTGTGCCCGGCGCGCAGCCCTTCGCGCACGCGTTGAGCCACTTCCAAAAATTCCGGCGTATCGCGGATTTCCAAGGGCCGTTCCGCAGGCAGCGGGCTTTCGATCACATCAGTGACGCGCCCAGGGCGGGGCGACATCACGACGATCTTCGTGGACAGGAACACCGCCTCGGGAATGGAGTGTGTGACAAACCCGATGGTCTTTTCCGTCTTGGCCCAGAGCGCCAGCAATTGCTCATTGAGGTGATCGCGCACGATCTCATCCAACGCGCCAAAGGGTTCGTCCATCAGCAGGATATCGGCGTCAAAGGCCAAGGCCCGTGCGATGCTCGCCCGTTGCTGCATGCCGCCCGAAAGCTGCCAGGGAAATTTCTTTTCAAACCCCGCCAGGTCCACCATTTCAAGCACGTGGGACACCCGCTCGGCCTGGCTCGCTTTGTCATAGCCCATGATCTCAAGCGGCAGGCGAATGTTGCCGCCAATCGTGCGCCAGGGGTAAAGCCCGGCGGCCTGGAACACATAGCCATAGGCGCGGTTGAGGCGGGCCTCTCGCGGCGACGTGCCATTGACCGTGATCTCCCCTCCGGTGGGCTGTTCCAGATCCGCCATGACGCGCAGAAACGTGGTTTTGCCACAGCCAGACGGCCCAATGAAGGAGACGAAATCGCCCTTATTGATATCCAGCGACACATCGCTTAGCGCATGCACCGGGCCATCGTTGGTTTCAAACGTCAGCGAAAGCCCTTTGGCGGATATTACAGGAACCGGTGTCACTCTTACGCGTGTCTGTTGGATCGTACCTTACACCCCTGTGGCCGGAATGCCCGTGCGGGTGACGGGCTGCGGGGCGGTCAGGTCTTTCCACTGCGACAGCGCTTGGTTGACCGTGCCGTTGGCGGGGCGTTCGACGAACTTACCGTGGCCTTCCTGGGTGCGCACCTCGCCATCATGGATTGCAATATGGCCACGGGTCAGGGTGAAGCGCGGCAGGCCTTTGACGTGGTGGCCCTCAAAGACGTTATAATCGATGGCCGATTGCTGCGTGTCGGCTTTGATCGTCTTTTCCTTCTCTGGGTCCCAGACCACCAGATCCGCATCGGCGCCCACCAAAATGGCCCCCTTCTTGGGGTAACAGTTCAGGATCTTGGCGATGTTGGTGGAGGTCATGGCGACAAACTCATTCGGCGTAAGCCGCCCCGTCGCCACCCCATGGGTCCAGAGCATGGGCAAACGATCCTCCAGCCCGCCGGTGCCATTGGGGATCTTGGAGAAATCGCCCACGCCGTAGCGCTTCTGTTCGGTGGTGAAGGCGCAATGATCGGTGGCCACGCAAGACAGGCTGCCCGCCATGAGACCAGCCCAAAGGCTTTCCTGATGTTTCTTGTTCCGGAACGGCGGCGACATCACGCGCCGCGCGGCGTGATCCCAATCGTCATGGAAATACTCGCTCTCATCCAAAGTCAGATGCTGGATGAGCGGCTCGCCCCACACGCGTTTGCCGTTCTGCCGCGCCCGCCGGATCGCCTCATGCGCTTCTTCGCAAGAGACATGCACGACATAGAGCGGCACGCCCGCCATATCGGCAATCATGATCGCGCGGTTCGTGGCCTCGCCTTCGACCTGGCTGGGTCGCGAATAGGCATGCGCCTCCGGCCCGGTATTGCCTTCGGCGAGCAGCTTGGCCGTCATCTCCGCCACGATATCGCCGTTCTCGGCATGGACCATGGCCGTCGCGCCCAGCTCTGAGAGGCGTTTGAAGCTGGAAAACAGCTCATCATCATTCACCATCAACGCGCCTTTATAGGCGAGGAAATGTTTGAAGGTGTTGATGCCGCGCTCCTGCACGACGGTTTTCATATCATTAAAGACCTGCTCCCCCCACCAGGTGACAGCCATGTGGAAGGAATAATCACAATTGGCCTGCGTGGACTTGTTATCCCACCGCTTGATCGCATCGAGCAGGCTTTCGCCTTGGTTCGGCAGGCAGAAATCCACAACCATCGTGGTGCCGCCGGCCAGCGCGGCCCGCGTGCCGGACTCGAAATTGTCCGAGGAATAGGTGCCCATGAAGGGCATTTCGAGATGGACGTGTGGGTCAATCCCGCCGGGCATGACGTAGCATCCCGTGGCGTCGAGTTCTTCGTCACCCTTGAGGTTTTCACCGATCTCAATGATCTGGCCGTTTTCGATCAGGACGTCTGCTTTGTAGGTCAGATCGTGGGTGACGATTGTACCATTTTTGATGACTTTGGACATGAGTCCTCCTTGGATTTATTGATAGCAAATCCCCATCATCGGGAAGCTTGTGCAGAAGTTAAACTCGGAAGAACCTGAAGTTTCAGATGTAAAGGATGGGCTCAGAAACGAAATTGTCTGGGTGAAGAGTAGCAAGGCCGTCGAAAAAAAAGCTATTCTGTAGGACCACCAAATAAGGCTTGCGTTTCGCTGTAACTCTTTCTTGTTTTCTTCTGAGTTTTCGTCGTTGAATTTTGCGAGTTCGGAAACGGATTCGAGGTAGTCTTTGTCTTCTTGGATATCAGTTTCAAAACTGGAAAAAGTCGTTCCCGGATAGTAAAAATTTTTGGGCCTGATCGAATAACCAGCACAGGCGCCAGCGAGAGAAAAGCCGATTGCCACCGCGATCAACCAGAAGTTCCCGTTTCCTGTTCCGAACAAACCTACTAAAATTGTGGACACTGCTAAGCACGCAACTAAGAAGTTTGTTGCTCTTTGGTCGGCGGCTGAAGCAGCTTGTTCGTCGCCCGATAGCTGAAGCTCGCTCAAACGGTACGCTTCTAGAATCAATCGTTCTTTGTTATCTATCTGTACACACACGCTAGTTCACCGACCTATATGATGCCTACAAAACCCGGCCCCACAACGAGAAGCCCTGACGATCCTAAACCCAAATAGCGGTTTTGAGGTATTGTCAGGACTTGTACATCTGATACGTGCACAGAATTGTTTGGTCTGATTTTGTATCACTCCACAATCTCCGCCGTGTTCAGCACCGCGTGGAGCAGCACATCCGTGCCTGCCTGAGCCCATTCTTTGCTGATCTCTTCGGCCTCATTATGGCTGAGACCGTCCACGCAAGGACACATGATCATCGCCGTTGGGGCAACATCGTTGATCCAGCAGGCGTCATGCCCTGCACCCGAGACGATATCCATGTGGGAATAGCCCAGCTCGACCGCGGCATCGCGGACGGCACCCACGCAGGTCTCGTCAAAGGCGGGCGGGTCAAACTGGCCGACGATGTGGCAGTCGAATTCAACGCCGATCTCGGCGCAAAGCTGTGGGGCGCGCTCCATGAATTCGGCGACCATGGCGTTGAGTTTGTCGAGGAGATGCGTGCGCATATCCACCGTGCAGACCACCTTGCCCGGGATGATGTTGCGGCTGTTGGGGTAGACGTCGACATGGCCGATGGCGCCTACCGCGTTGGGCTGGTTCTTCATGGCGATCTCATGGGTCAGCTCGGTGATCAGCGCCAGCCCTCGGCCCGCGTTCTTGCGCATTGCCATGGGGGTGGAGCCGGTGTGGCTTTCCTTGCCCGTGATCGTGCATTCGATCCAGCGCAGGCCCTGGCCGTGGGTGACCACGCCGATATCCTTTTTCTCCGCCTCCAGGATCGGGCCCTGTTCGATATGCAGCTCAAACATCGCGTGCATCTTGCGCGCGCCGACCTCTTCGTCACCGACCCAACCGATGCGCTTTAGCTCATCGCCGAACTTTTTGCCATCCGCATCCACGCGCTCATACGCAAAATCTTGGGTGTGCTTGCCGGCGAACACGCCTGAGGACAGCATAGCGGGGGCATAGCGCGTCCCCTCCTCATTGGTCCAGTTGGTGATCACGATGGGGTGCTTGGTTTTGACGTCGAGATCGTTGAGCGTGCGCACAGCCTCCAACGCGCCCAGAACGCCCAGAACACCGTCATATTTGCCGCCAGTCGGCTGCGTATCCAGATGCGACCCCATGTAGACCGGCAGCGCGTCAGGGTCCTCCCCCGCGCGGGTGGCGAACATGTTGCCCATCGTGTCGACGCCCATCGACAGACCCGCCTCATCGCACCAACGTTTGAACAGCGCGCGGCCCTCGGCATCCTCATCTGTGAGCGTCTGACGGTTGTTGCCGCCCGCGATGCCTGGGCCGATTTTGGCCATCTCCATCAAACTGTCCCAAAGGCGGTCGGGGTCTATGCGCAGGTTCTGTCCGCGTTCCATGTTGTCTTGATCCTTGGTTTGCCTAGGCTGGGCGCGCGATTCCGGTCATGTCGTAACGGTGGTCTGATCTTGGACAGATGGTCAACATATTTGTCCGTATGGACAAGGTTTACCACGCGGCGCAGGCCCATGGCGGCGCAATGACAGGCAAGGAAGACGACACTCGCACCGGCCACCCGGCGACGGTGAAACGCCTAAATCATGGCCGCTTCTGGCAGGGTGGTGGCGCCTCAACAAGGAAAACATTGACTTTTTTGCGCGTCGATCAGAACCTCACATGGTTCTAAACCATTGGGATCGCTATGTCGCACACGCTTGCCACTCGTTTTACCGGACTGGACTTCGTCAATCCTTTCATCCTGGCTTCGGCCCCTCCGACGGAAAGCAAACGCAAGATTCTCAAGGCGTTTGAGGCCGGTTGGGGCGGTGTTGTCACCAAGACGATCGGGCTGCACCCGGTGGAAAATGTCGCCGGACCCAAAACGATCTATCAGCGTGTGAGCTCCGAGAAACCCTATGTCTCACGGATGAAACGGCCCGATACCGTGTCGCATTCATCCTGGAACTGGGAGCTGATTTCCGATCAACCCCTGGAGCTTTGGCTGCCGGATCTGGAAGAGATCAAGACCACCTATCCCGACCGCATGGTCATTGCCTCGATCATGGCCGGGGCGGGCAACGAAGAAGAGATGGATAATTGGCGCAAACTGGCGCGCGCGGTTGTGAATGTCGGGTGCGATGCGATTGAGCTGAATATGTCATGCCCGCATATGGATCGCAAAGATATGGGGGCCAATATCGCCAATGATGAAGAGATTATCACCTCCATTGTGCGCGCCGTGAAAAGCGCGGTTGATGTGCCAATTTGGGTGAAGCTCACGCCAGCGACATCCACACTTACCGATGCCGCAGGGGCCGCCTACAAGGCGGGTGCCGCGTCCATATCGCTGTGCAATACCTTCCCTTCGCTGCCGTTGATGGACCCCGAAACGATGAAATTCGAAGTGGAGGTCGACGGGCTGGTCACCTCCGGGGGCCTCGGCGGATTGGCCATCTTACACCAAGCCCTTCAGCGCGTCTCTGACATTTCAAAGGCGTTTCCGGATCAGGCGGTGTCCGGCATTGGCGGGATCCGAGGTTTCCGCGAGGCGTTCAACTTCATTGTACACGGCGCCGGCAATCTGCAGGTTTGCACCGCAGCGATGGAAGAAAAAGGTAGCGGTGGGGTGGGCATCAAGCTCATCCAAGAGTTGAAAGATGATCTTCTGGACTACCTGGAGAGGAAGGGCTATTCTTCTATCGAGGAGTTCCGTGGCCTGGCGAGAGAACGCATTGTCGAGCATTCTCAAGTGCGCAGAAAAAGTGATGATTACAATGGCGGTTACAAGATCTCGGCCTGACGGGATCTAAGCCATTTCAGGACATACGACCCTTTCGGCACCCCGACCTGACGGCCATGAAGGCCGCAGCATTAAGGTGTTTTGAGTAAAAAAGCATGGATCGAAAACGGTCGATGCTCCGCGAGGAGGGAATGTATGGTTTCGCCACTAACCATATTTTTACGCGCATATGGCATGTTTGCGGCGTAGTGAGGTGCCCGGTGTGAGCAAATCGATGCGTTCGCCTTTTGTGTTGATTTGGATGTGCGCGGCCTGCCTGATGTGTCTGGCGCCGTCATGCTTTGCCCAAGATGAGGCGGAACGCCCGGTCGCACGGGTCGGTTTTTCGCAATTTCCCGGATATTCCTATGTGGATCCGTCGGGCGTGGCGGCGGGATATTCCATCGATGTCATTCGCATGTTGTTGGAACCCCTTGGGTATACAATTTCCTTTACCCCATATGAAAACCCCGCAGAGGTCTTCGAGGCACTGTCGCGCGGCGACATTGACATGACCAGCTTGCTTGTCGACACGCCAGAACGCCGCCAATTCGGCACGTTTTCAGACCCCGTAAGCTCAATCAATATCAAAGTCATGGTGCGCAAAGGGTCTTATACGCCAAAGACCACGGCAGAGTTGAAAGGTCTGCGCGTCGGTACTGTATTCGGGTCCATCGGCTGGCGGCTCTCGGAAGACATAGACGGCGTGGATCCGGTGCCTTTTTCAAACGGCCAATCCGTTTTGATACCGCTTTTGTCAGGCGAAGTGGACGCGATCGTGGCATCGGTGGACAGTTTTATGTACCTCGCCAACCAAGCAGGTCTGTCGCACAGGGTGGCGATTTCGGATATTGAGCTTCAGGTTTCGCCCCTGGCACTCCTGACGCAAGATGATGCCGCCACGTTGAGGGCAGATCTGAACACTAGGATTGCCCGCGTTCTATCGACAGAAGAAAAAGCGAGGGTCAAGGATGCCTGGTTTGGTGCACGCGCCGCCCCAGTCAGTGAGCGTGAAGCTCTTGCACTGATACTCGCCGCAGGGTTCGTGTTGGCGATTTTGGCCTATTGGGCGTGGCTGCACTACGGCGTTTATCGCCGGGCAAAGCGGTTGCATACCCAGACAGAGATGTTTTCCAACACGCTCGATTCCACCGGTGCGTCCCTGATCGTGTTCAACAAAGATATGAAACCGGTGTATTGGAACGATGCCTTCAAAAGGTACTTCTCAGGCATGCTGCCTATGGTGACGGCAGGCATGGATTACCAAAAACTTGTCGAAATTGCCTTGCAGAACGGATCCTTCGACGTGGCCCTCCCGCCCGAGGAGGCCAAACACGAAGCCCAGGAACAGATCAACAAGATCCGCATGGGCCAAGACGTGGTCATGCTGACGACAACAGACAAAGGCCGCATTCTGCGTCGGCGCGCTTTCATGCTTCCGGATATGCAGATTGTCGTGATCGCAACTGATGTCACCGAACTTGCCTCAGCCAAACATGATCTGGAACGGACGGCTGCCGATCTATCCTCCGCCAACAAGCGTCTTCAGAGCTTTACCAGCATCGCCGCGCACGATCTGGTCGCCCCTCTGCGCAATGTCCGCCAACTCTTGCAGATCATTCGCGAAGATCTGGACGCTCAGGGCGTGACCATCGATGCAGAAACCTTGGACAATCTGGAACGCACGGATTTCCTTCTGGATCGTCAGAGGAAAATGATCTCAGACCTGCTCGCCTACTCTTCATTGGAAAAGAGCGCAAAAGACGAAGATTTCGACCCAAGCGAGAGTTTTCAATCCATCCTGGCCCTGGCCAATGTGCCGGACGGATTTGAGGTCATTTTACCGGCCGCGCCGCCAGCCATCCGGTGCAATTCCATCGCGTTTGAAACGGTGCTGCGCAACCTGATTTCGAATGCGGTCAAACATCATGATCTCGACCACGGCAAGATTGTCTTGAACGCGACGGTCGAAGGGGGGATGTGCGTTTTCGATGTCATTGATGATGGTCCGGGCATACCCTCTCGGTATCATGACAAGATTTTCGAACCCTTCCAACGCCTGCGAAGCCAGGATCAAGGCGCCGGAAGCGGTTTGGGTCTGGCCTTTGTCGCAAAACATGTTTCGGCATGGGGTGGAGAGATCCGCGCAATCAACGGTCCGGACGGTCGCGGGACCACATTCCGCTTTACGGTGCCGTTGGCCGAGAGAACAGCAAGCGTTACCCCCCGTCTCGCGTCCTGATCATGGTTGCACGCACACCATGTCGCATGGGGTGGCTGCATGGCGTGGCCACCATTGCAATCACCATCAAGCCAACCCGGTCACAATGCGGCTCGGATAGCCGCGCCGTTTAAGCCTCAAGCCGCTTTCCGCACCTGTCATACGGATGGGAAACGGGCCCACAGATGACCTTTCAGCCAGGCGCATTCCAAGGATCACCCGTGGCTTGAGACGGCCATATCTGCGAGGGCTCAGTCGGTGTGGCAATGCCCCCCAAAGCCAAAAGCCGGGCCTTGTTTTTGGCCCGGCTTTTGCGGTTGGTATTGGGGCGCGGATCAGAAGTTGACGCGGATGCCGCCGGTGAGGCCGTAGGCGTTGTCGTCGCCGAAATCTGACAGCGCGCCTTGCGCCGTGAACCCTCCATAGAGCACAGAGTTCTCGCCGATGCCCATCTGCCCGCCCGCGCGGATCTCGAACCGGCTTTCATCGAGCGACGTGGTGAACGGGAAGCCTGCAAAGCTCACCGTCGTGTCCGCGTCAAAGGCGTGGATATAGCTGACT
>JBCCDT010000146.1:0-9181 GCA_039030635.1 Pseudomonadota bacterium | reverse complement strand
GACTATAACTTTTCCGATCTCTATGCGCTGTTTGTGGGCCATGTGGGCGACCGGATCGACTACAACATGAAAGATTTCCGCGGCGAGTGGGGCTCGTTTTCCAAGATGTACCGCTCCGACATCGCCGCCATGCAGCGCACGCTGGAGCGTCAGGGCTACGATGTGGGCGGGGCAGACGGGCTGGTGGGGTTCAAGACCCGCCGCGCCATCGGTCAGTGGCAAGAGCGCAAAGGTCAGCGCGCCACGTGTTTCCCCTCGGCCAAGCTGGTCAAGGCACTGGCGCGATAGACCACCCGCCCCGGACCCCGATCCGGGGCCTCTCCTTTGCGGCGAAAACCCAGAGGTCCCGGATCAAGTCCGGGACGGGGGCGCCGGGGTCTCACAAATCGTGATTTGCAACGCGGGCGCGCTTGGGTAGCCTCAGCTGATGATCCGCGCAGGCCTCATCGCTCTTTTCTTGCTGACAAGCGCTCACACCGCGATGGCGGCGTCTTGTCGTCAGGCGCTGCTCTTGGGGCTCGATGTCTCGCTCTCGGTCGACCCCTATGATTTCACCCTGCAACGCGAAGGGCTGTCCTCGGCGCTGCTGGCCCCCGCGGTGCAAGAGGCGATGCTGCGCGGCCCCGACCATATCGAGCTTGCGGTGTTTGAATGGAGCGGGTCGTTCGATCAAAAGCTGCTGGTGGATTGGACCGTGATCAACAGCCCCGCCGCCTTGCAATCCATCGCGCTGCAGCTTCTGTCGTCAACCCAGGAAACCCGCTCCGGCCGCACCGCCCTGGGGGCCGCGCTCGCCCATGCGCGCGATCTGCTACTCACGAGGCATCACTGCGACACGCTCACCCTCGATATTTCCGGTGACGGGGTGAACAACTCGGGCTATGCCCCCGAAACCGTGCGGGCAGAGCTTGAGGCGCTGGGCATCGGTGTCAACGCGCTGGTGATCGAGGCCACCCCCGACCAGCAATTCGAAGATGAACCCTCCGTCGGGCAGCTTGCGACATATTTCTACGACAACGTCATCACCGGCCCCGCCGCCTTTGTCGAAGTGATCGTCGGGTTTTCGGCCTATCAGGAGGCGATTGAGCGCAAACTCCTGCGCGAACTGACCCCGTCCATGGTCTACCATGACCGCACACCCCCCGGTCGCACGGCGTCATTGCGTTGATCTGGCGCCTCTGGGGCGTCTGACATGTCGAAAACCCCGAAATCCCTGTCCACTCTCCTGGCGCAAAGCTGAGAAAAAGGGCGAAACTGGCCTCAAAGCCACGATTTGCCTCGAAAACCACACCTTCATCTTGCGGTGGTATTTCTTCACTACCCAAAACTTTGCGGCTCCCCTATAGTGACGGGGTAAATTGGGCGTTGAGACCCATGATGATTGAGGCGGAAGAGAGGGGGCGTGCCCATGCGGTGCCCGTTTTGCGGAAATATTGATACCCAAGTGAAGGATTCACGCCCGGCAGAGGACCATGTGTCGATCCGGCGGCGGCGGTTTTGCCCGGCCTGTGGCGGGCGGTTCACCACCTATGAGCGTGTGCAGCTGCGCGACCTGATCGTGGTCAAATCAAACGGGCGGCGCGAAGATTTCGACCGCGACAAGCTGGAGCGTTCGATCCGCATCGCACTGCAAAAACGCCCCGTGGAGCCGGAGCGCGTGGAACAGATGATTTCCGGCATCGTGCGGCGGCTTGAAAGCTTGGGCGAGACCGATATCCAGTCCAAAGTCGTGGGCGAGATCGTGATGGAAAGCCTCGCGCGGATCGACACGGTGGCCTATGTGCGCTTTGCCAGCGTCTACAAGAATTTCCAGGCCGCAGATGACTTTGACAAATTCGTCAGCGAATTGCGTCCCAAATCCGCAGAAGACGCCATCGAACACGCATCCGGGGAAGAGTGACCGACCAAGACGCACGGTTCATGCGCCTTGCGCTGTCGCTTGGGCGACGGATGCAAGGCAAAACCTGGCCCAACCCCGCCGTGGGCTGCGTCATCGTCAAAGATGGGCGCATCGTGGGGCGGGGCAGCACCGCCTTGGGCGGCAGACCCCATGCAGAACCCCAAGCTTTGGCGCAGGCCGGTGACGCCGCGCGCGGGGCCACGGCCTATGTCAGTCTGGAACCTTGCGCCCATCACGGCAAAACGCCGCCCTGCACCGATGCGCTTGTCGCTGCCGGGATTGCGCGGCTCGTGGCCCCTATTGCGGATGAGGATCCGCGCGTGTCGGGCCTGGGCTTTGCGCGTCTGCGTGAGGCCGGGGTCGAAGTGGTCACCGGTGTCTTGAAAGACGAGGCCAGCCGCGATCACGCCGGATTTTTTCAACGCATGTCGTCCGCGCGACCTTGGGTGACGCTGAAACTGGCCAATTCCTTTGACGGGCGCATCGCCACCGCCAGCGGGATGAGCCAATGGATCACCGGGCCCCAGGCGCGCCACCATGTCCACGCATTGCGGGCCTGTCATGACGCGGTGATGGTGGGGGCAGGCACGGCGCGCGCCGATGATCCCATGCTCACGGTGCGCGGCCATGGTGATGTGCGCCAGCCGGTGCGCGTGGTCGTGTCACGCAAGCTGGATTTGCCCCTAGAGGGCCAATTGGCGCAGACGGCCAAGGACATCCCCGTCTGGATTTGTCACGGGCCGGACGCGGGCAAGGATCGTCTGACCGCCTGGCGGGATCTCGGCGCAGAGCTGGTGCCCTGCGAAATAGATGGCAGATCGCTCAGCGCGCGCGCGGTGCTTGCCGGGTTGGCCGGTCTTGGCTTGGGCCGTGTGTTTTGCGAAGGCGGTGGGGCGCTCGCCGCCTCCCTTTTGTCGGCGGGGCTGGTGGATGAGGTGGTGGGCTTCACCGCCGGTGTCATGATCGGCGCCGAAGGCCTGCCCTCTATCGGCGCCATGGGCATTTCCGAGCTGTCCGAGGCGCCTCGCTATGCGCTTGTGGCCTCGCACCCCATCGGCGGGGACGTGATGCACCGTTGGGCGCGCGTCTGACGCGATAGCCGCGCGTTTGTCAGGCCGTGGCGTGGCGACCCAAACTGCTGTTCAGCCGCTCTTTATCCTTCAAACCCGCTGTCCATCCGAGCAACACCCTGCAATGACAATTTCGCCAGGCCCCGGGACGGCCTGACGAACGCGCGGCGGCCCAAAGGGCCTTGATCCCGCGCGGCGCGCTCTTTGCGTCTGAATGGTATTTTAAAGCGGCACATCCTCGCCATCAAAACTACGAAAACAGCCCGTCGTCTCGATGCTCAGCTGCGCAAACTCTTTCACCAACCCATCGGCCGATTCCGCCTCAGAGATATCCGCCTCGGCCCCGCCCATATCTGTGCGCACCCAACCCGGGTGATAGATGCCAAGCGCGATGCCCAAAGGCTCCAGATCCACGGCCAGGTTGCGGCCCAGATTGACCGCCGCCGCCTTAGACGCGCGATAGGCATAGCTGCCGCCTTTGGCGCGAAACTGACTGCCCATGCGGCTGGAAATGATCGCGATCTTGGGCGCGTTGGAGCGTTGCAGGCTCGGCAACAAACGCTGAATGCTCAGAAAGACGCCGGTGACATTGGTGTTGAACGCATCCGCCCAAATCTGCGGCGCATAGCCATCGCCCAAGGGCTGGCCCTTGTCGGGAAACACGCCCGCATTGCAAATCAGCAAATCCACCGGATTGCCGTTGATCTGTTCGGATAGCCCGCGATGATCCTCGGGCTGGGTGACGTCCAACCGGAAATGCCCCTGACCCGTGCGCGACGTGCCTGTGACCATGTCGCCAGAGGCCTTGTATCGTTCAAACAGTGCCAGCCCTATCCCCCGGTTGGCCCCCGTGATCACCACGTGCATCGGCTCTTCCCCTCGTTACAAATTCAGTTGGTTTTGCGGCCGGGCACAAAGGGCAGGGGCGTCACAGGGACCCCCTCCTCGATCAGAGCTTTGGCCTCTTTCGGCTTGGCTTCGCCATAGATCGCGCGCTCTGGCGCGTCGCCGTTATGGATGTCGCGCGCCTCTTGGGCAAAGTTCATGCCGACATATTCGGAATTGTCCTCGATCTTGCGGCGCATCTCGGCCATCGCCTGTTCGGCGGGGCTCGCAGGTGCGCTGAGCGGGCCCGGGGCGGTGTCAGAAACCTCAGGGGCCTGTGCGACCTGCGCTGTCTTACTGTCGCGCACGCGGGGTGCCATCAGGGCCTTTTCCACATGGGTCGACCCGCAGACAGGGCAGGCCACCATGCCCGACGCCTGCAGCGTGTCAAAGGCCGCGCCAGAGGCAAACCAACTGTCGAACCGATGGTCCTTGTCGCATTTCAACGTGAATTGAATCACCAAACCCGTCCCGCAAAAACTCACGGATACTTACGCACCAGCGGCCAAGTTTCAAGCGATTGATGGCCGCGCTTATCCGCGCAGGCGCTCAGGATCGAAGTTTTTGAGAATGCGTGCCAATTCAGGCTCATCGACCTTCTCGGCGGCCTTTTTGGGGCTCATCCAGCGGCGCTTGCGCTGACCTTTTTCGGGATAGTTCGCCGCCAGCGTCTTGACCTTGAGCGGATAGACCATGGCCACGCAGGGCAGCTCATCGGCGTCCTCGATGTTCTTTTGATAGGAAAACAGCCCCAGGCAATCCCCGCTCACGCGGCCCTCGACACCGGCCTCTTCCCAGGCTTCGGTCAGCGCGCTTTCAATCGGGGTCTTGCCATCAACAGGCCAGCCCTTGGGAATGATCCAACGCCCCGTACGCCGGGATGTGATCAACAGCACCTTCACCTTGCCATCGACCACGCGATAGCACAGCGCGGCAAACTGCGTGCGCACGTCCGTTTTTTCACGGTCGTTGAGGATTATGGGAACCTGCTTGGCTCGAAACTTACTCATTTAAAAGGCCCTTTGGGCAATGTGCTCGATTTTTTGTATATACAAAATACACTGATCATATCGTGTTTGCCTAGTGAAATTTCAATGACAGGGGCATGAGTGCTGCAAAAATGTGGCGTTTGCCCTCGCTGTCCCGGACCCGTCCGCGCAAACTTGGGGGCGTCAAAATCGATCCATCCGGTGCCAAATTCCGGGGCGCGCGGCAGATCGGGTTGCGGTTTTGATCCTTGGCGCTTTCCGATCAAACCCTGCCCGTGCTAAGCCCGGCCGATGACACAACGACGGGCACCATGATTGAACGGATTTTGCATAAACTGGCCTGGGTCGCGCTGATCTTGTGCCTCGCGCCAATCGTGGCGGCGGTGCTGGCGGCGTGGCAGGCCGATATTGCCGATTGGCGCGATGTGCTGTCGCCGGTTTTGCCGCGCTACGTGGCGACGACGGCCGCGCTGGTCGTGATTGTCGGTGTCAGCAGTGCCCTCATCGGCGGGGTCACCGCCTGGATCGTCACGGTCTACAGCTTTCGGGGCCGCCGCTGGTTGGAGGTGGCCCTGGCGCTGCCCTTGGCCTTTCCTGCCTATGTGATGGCCTATGCCTATACCTACATGCTGGACCATCCCGGCCCGGTGCAGACGCTTTTGCGTGATGTGATGGGCTGGGGCCCGCGCGATTACTGGTTCCCGGAAATACGCTCGCTCGGCGGGGCGGCCATGATGCTGACCTTCGTGCTTTATCCATATGTCTATCTGCTGGCGCGGGCCTCCTTCCGGCAACAGGCCAGCGCGTCGTTTTTGGTGGCGCGCACCCTTGGTGCCTCGCCCATGTCTGCGTTTTGGCGCGTGGCCTTGCCGATGGCGCGTCCGGCCATCGCCGGGGGCACCCTTCTGGCGATCATGGAGACGATCGCGGATTACGGCACCGTGGCCTATTTCAACGTGCAGACCTTTTCGACCGGCATTTATCAGGCGTGGTTTTCGCTCGGCAATCGCGGCGCGGCAGCCCAACTTGCCATGTGTCTTCTGATGTTTGCCCTGCTCTTGGCAGGGTTGGAACGCGCGCAACGGGGCCGCACCACCACAGCGGCCAAGGGGCGGCGCTTTGACGTGATGGAGCGGCACCCCCTGACCGGACGGCGCGCCCTGTTGGCGCAACTCTTCTGTGCCCTGCCGGTCTGTGTGGGGTTTGTGGTGCCAGTGCTGATGTTGGGCGCAATGGCGTCCCGACACATCCACCTGCTGATCACGCCGAGATACATGGAATTCATGTGGAACTCCCTGACCGTGGCGGCGGTGGCGGCTGTGGTGACTGTGACCGCCGCGATCCTGATTGGGTTTCGCGCCCGCACACGGCCGTCGCGCGCCTCGACTGCGATACTGGTGGGTTCGGGCCTGGGCTATGCCGTGCCCGGCGGCGTCATCGCGGTGGGTCTGATGGTGCCCATGGCCGCCTTTGACAACGCGCTCGATGCGTTTATGGAGGCCCGCTTTGGCATCGATACCGGGCTTTTGATCACCGGGTCGATGTGGCTCATGGTGGCCGCCTATATGGTGCGCTTCATGGCGGTGGCCTTGAATGCCTATGACAGCGGCATGGCCACGATCCCCGCCCATTACGACGCGATCGGGCGCAGCTTGGGCCAGCCGGGCCACAAAATCCTGACGCGCATTCACCTGCCCGTCGCCCGCACATCGGTGCTGACGGCCTTGCTGATCGTCTTTGTCGACGTGATGAAAGAACTGCCCGCCACCCTGATCCTGCACCCGTTCAACTTTCAGACCCTCGCGGTGCAGGCCCATCGCCTCGCCGCCGATGAGCGTTTGTTTGAGGCCGCTGTGCCCTCCCTCGTCCTGGTGGCGATCGGGCTTGTCCCGGTCATCTTGCTCTGCCGCAGCCTCGGGCGCGACAACCGCAGTGACACCGCCGCTCAGGCCCACCCCGACACCCCCACCCGGAGACAGCACGCATGACCATCACCCGCATCACCGCCCCAGACGGCCCCCCGGCCTTTGGCGCTTATGCTCAGGCCCTTGAGGTCAAAGACACCACCCGCAGGCTCTACATCAGCGGTCAGGCCCCGGTGCGCCCTGACGGTACGCTGCCCGACACGTTCAAAGGTCAGGCCGAGGCCGTGTGGGACAGCATCCTGGCCCAACTGCGCGCCGCCGATATGGGGCCTGAGCACCTGGTCAAGGCCACGACCTACCTGACCGACCGAGCGTACCGCGACGAAAACCGCGATGTCCGCATGGCTAAGCTTGACGGGCATACCTTTGCCATGACGGTCGTGCTTGCGGGCATGTTCGAAGACGGCTGGCTGCTGGAAATTGACGCCATAGCTGAGGCCTAGCCCCCTTTGAAAGGCCACCCCCCAATGCATATCGGATTGATCGGCGGCATCGGCCCCGTGGCCACGGATTTCTACTATCGCGGGCTCATCGCGCAGGCGGCGGCGCGGGGCCGCGCGCTCGATCTCCCCGTGGTCCATGCCGATGCGCCGACACTTCTGCACCATCTGGCCGCCAACGCCCAGGACGCACAGGTGGCGATCTATCTCACGCTCACGAAACGCCTGCAGGCCGCCGGCGCCGATTGCGTGGTCGTCACCTCTATTGGCGGGCATTTCTGCGTGGATGCGTTCGCGCCGGTCTCGCCCTTGCCTGTGATTGACCTGACCGAGGCGGTTGCGACCCATCTGCACGCACAGGGTCTGACCCGCGTGGGCATCCTTGGCACCCATACGGTGATGGCCTCGGGCATGTATGGCAAGCTTTCTCCGGTTGAGGTGCTCTGTCCCGACGGCGCGGCGCTCGAGGATGTGCATCACGCCTATGTCACCCTCGCCACATCCGGCCAATCCACCCAAGCCCTGCAAGATGTGTTTTTCACCGCAGGCCGCGCGATGATGGCGCGCGGGGCTGAGGCCATTCTGCTGGGGGGCACCGACATCAACGGCGC
Organism: Pseudomonadota bacterium; assembly: GCA_039030635.1. Lineage (GTDB taxonomy): Bacteria > Pseudomonadota > Alphaproteobacteria > Rhodobacterales > Rhodobacteraceae > Roseovarius. The sequence continues at coordinate 1,361 of JBCCDT010000146.1, read as the reverse complement.
GTTTGACGGACCCTCAAACAGCGCAGACTGCGGGTTTCCCGTGGTGGATTGCGCAGGCATCCATGTCGATGCCATCGCAGAACGGCTCTGACATCGCCTGAGTAAAAAGGCCCGGCCGCGTGACACGTGCCGCCGGGCCGCACTGGTCAAACTTCGAGATAGCTTTCCAGACTGTCGTCCAGCGCATCCTTCCACGCCGTGTGATGCGGCGGCGCTTTGGTCCCGGTCATGGGCGAGGTATAGCCGTGGTTGCGGAACTCCATGATCCCCGTCTTCTTGTGCTTTTTCCACTCAAAGAAGGCTTGGTTGGCCGCGTCCACGTCGAAGCTGGGGTAATCCGTCTCCGCGATCAACTCGCGCACGTAATCGCCCTGATAGCGAATGCAGGCGTAATCATCCTCCAGCGCATCTTCGGCCGCTTCACGCGCGACGGGATCGGCCTCCATGGTGGCTTGATCGGGCAGGTCGATCTTGCCCATGATCTGATCACGCACCCACCAGGCTTGGGCGTCAAACATGTTGAATGTGTACCACTGGTCCTGCATGCCGATGTAGAACATCTTGGGGTTCTTGTTCCACACGACGCCCTTGTAGAGGTCCTGCGCCGCCAGCCGGTTCGCGGTCTTCAGGCGCAGGTCATCGGGCAGGAACGGAAAGTGGTGCTTATAACCCGTGCACAGAATGATCGCGTCCACATCCTTGCTGGTGCCATCCTTGAAATGCGCGGTCCTGCCGTCGACCTTCACCAGCGCGGGCGCCAATTATAAGATGCCGGGCAACACCGAATTCTACAGCCATTCCCTGAAGCTTTGGGAGGGGTTGGAGCAGGATCTCAATTACAACGCGATGCTGTCGCAACGCGGGCAGATCTCCCTGTTTCATTCCGACGGCCAACACGATGCGTCGATCCGTCAGGGCAATGCGATGATCAATCAGGGTGATGATGCAGAGCTGCTGTCGGTGGGTGATCTTAAGAAGCTCGTGCCGTTTCTTGACTACAAACAGGCCCGTTTTCCCATCTACGGCGCGATCCTGCAGCGCCGCGCCGGGACCGCGCGGCATGATGCCGTGGCCTGGGGGTTTGCGCGTGGGGCCAGTGAGCGGGGCGTGGATCTGATCCAGAATTGTGAGGTGACCGGCATCGATATAGAGGGCGGACGTGTGACCGGCGTGCAGACCTCGCGCGGTGCCATCAAAGCGGGCAAGGTGGCGATCATCGTGGCCGGGCGCAGCTCCAAGGTGGCGGCGATGGCGGGCATGCGCCTGCCGATTGAAAGCCATGTGTTGCAGGCCTTTGTGAGCGAAGGGCTGAAGCCCTGTATTGATCACGTGATCAGCTTTGGCATGGGGCATTTCTATAT